>NZ_CP012184.1:4280862-4592275 GCF_001420995.1 Pseudonocardia sp. EC080619-01
TGGAGCCGCCCGAGGTGTTCGTGTTCGGTCCGTAGAGGACGAACAGCGACGGGAACCCGGGCACGGTCATCCCCAGGTAGGCGTGGGCGCCGTCGGCCCACTCGTCGGTCATGGACCGTCCACCGGGGCCGGTGATCTCCATCGGGAACATGAAGTCGGTGGCCGCGAACCCGGTGCCCCAGATGATCGTGTCGACCTCGTGCAGCCGCCCGTCGCCGGTGCGGACGCCCTCGGGGACGATCTCGGTGACCCGCTCCGTCTCGAGCGTGACGTTGTCCCGCTGCAGCGCGGGCAGCCAGTGCGAGCTGAACAGGATCCGCTTGCAGCCGAACGTGTAGTCCGGCCACGCCCTGCGCCGGACCTCCGGGTCGCGCAGCTGCATCCGCATGAACAGCGTCGAGTAGAGCCTGCCGAGCCGGCCCCAGGTCGACGGGTGCCGGATCATCAGCGTCAGCGACTCGCAGTACTCGGTGATGAACCGCCGCCGCCAGCGCCGCAGCGCGGGGATCCGCCGGATCGCGCCCTGCCACCAGGCGGGGAAGCGCCGGTTGCGGCGCGGCAGGAACCAGTTCCCGGACCGCTGGAAGACGGTCATGTGCCCGACCTCGGGCGCGATCGCCGGCACGAACTGCACCGCGCTGGCCCCCGTCCCGATGACGGCGACGCGGCGGCCCCGCAGGTCGTGGTCGTGGTCCCAGCGTGCCGAGTGGAAGGTGTGCCCGGCGAACGAGTCCTTGCCGGGGATGCCGGGGGTGACCGGGGTGTTGAGCTGGCCGGTCGCGACGATCAGCACGTCGACCGTCCACGTGCGGCCGCCCTCGGCGACGACCGTCCACGGCCCGTCGGCGTCCGGCCGGTCCGCCGAGACGATCCGGGTGCCGGTCTCGATGAGGTCGTCGACGCCGAACTCCTTCGCCACGTCCTGCAGGTAGGCGAGGATCTCCGGCTGCGGGGAGCACAGCCGTGACCAGTCGCTGCGCTGCGCGAACGAGAACGAGTAGAGGTGGCTCGGCACGTCGCAGGCCGCACCCGGGTAGGTGTTGTGCAGCCACGTGCCGCCGAGCCCGGGCGCGGCGTCCACGATCGACACGTCGCGGATGCCGTGGGCGCGCAGCTCGATCGCGGCGGCGATGCCGCCGAACCCGGCGCCGACGATGAGAACGCTCGGTGCGTGCATGGGACCTCCCTGTCGCCGCGATCACCGTAGCCGCGGATGGGCGGACCCCGGGTGCCCGTACCGGCCCCTGCGGGCCGCCGTCGCCCGGCCGTGTCCGTTTTCACCCTGCTGACCGCTGCGCCCGCCGCCCGGGCGGGAGCAGGGTGGAGACGAGCGGCCGGTTCGGGTGAGCCGGTCGGGAACGGAGCGGAACGATGGGTGTCGTCGTCGGTGTGGACGGATCGGACTCGGCCCTGGACGCCGTCCGGTGGGCCGCGCGGGAGGCCGCGGACCGGCACGCGGACCTGCTGCTGGTGCACGCGTTCGACGTCGCGGGGCTCTACGCGGACGCGGCCGTCGCACCCCTGCTCGACGACGTCGAGGAGCGGATGCGGGTCGAGGCCGAGGAGATCCTCGGGGCGGCCCGCGCCGTGGCGACCGAGACGGCGCCCGGGGTGACGGTGACGGCCCGGGAGGACCGCGGTGCGCCGGGCGCGGCGCTCGTCGAGGAGTCGCGGACGGCGTCGCTGCTGGTGCTCGGGTCGGCCGGGCGGGGTGCGGTCGGCAGCGCACTCGGCTCAGTGACACTGACGGTCGCCTCGCACGCGTCGTGCCCGCTGGTCGTGGTCCGCGGGAACACCGGCGCCGACGGCCCGGTGGTCGTCGGGGTGGACGGCGGCCCGCTGTCCGCGTCGGCCCTGGAGCACGCCTTCGCCGCAGCCTCCGCGCACGGCACCGGCCTCACCGCCCTCTACGCCTGGCACGACGGCCGGTCCCCGGCCCTGCGCGCGGCGGGCGCGTTCGACCGGTTGCGCGACGCCGAGGAGCGGTCGCTGGCCGAACGGCTCGCCGGGTGGTCGGAGCGCTACCCGGACGTCCCCGTCGAGCGCGTGATCGAGCGCTCCGAGCCGGGACGCGCGCTGGCCGACCGCAGCGAGGGCGCGCGACTGGTCGTCGTCGCCACCCGGGGGCGGGGCGGGTTCACCGGCCTGCTGCTCGGCTCGACCGGGCTGTCGCTGATCCAGCGCGCGGCCTGTCCGGTGATGCTGGTCGGCCCGTCGGCCCGGGACGACGGCTAGGAGCTGACGACCGGGTCCAGCGCGGCGGTGAGCGCGGCGACGGTGACGTCACCGCGGTAGCGCTCGCCGCGGACGTAGAGCGTCGGGGTGCCGCGGACGCCGCTGCGCACCGCCGCGTTGAACCCGGCCTCGACCCGGTCCTCGACGACCTGCGTCGCCGGCCAGACGACCCGCTCCGGCGGTACGCCGATCGCGGCGGCGTGCTCGCGCAGGTCGTCCTGGCGCAGCCGTGGCGGGCCGGGGGCGAACAGCGAGGCGTGCATCTCCCAGAACCGGCCCTCCAACCCCGCCATCTCGGCGGCCACCGCCGCGGCGAGCGCGTGCGGGTGCACCTCGTGCAGCGGGAAGTGCCGGAACGCGAACCGCAGCCGGTCACCGAACCGGGCGCGGACCTCGTCGATCACCGGGGCGGCGTCGCGGCAGTAGGGGCACTCGTAGTCGCCGTACTCGACCAGCGTGAGCTCGGCGTCCGGCGGGCCCAGCACGTGGTCGTACGGTCCGAGGGGCGGGTCGAGCCTGCTCATGGACGGACCTCCGCGTTCCCTCGCCACCCGGCGGACGGCAGGATCCTCGCATGGCGGTCACCACCCTGGTCGAGCGCGGGGATCTCTCCGACGCGGCACGACGGTTCCTCGGCACGGAGTCGGGATCGGCGGTGCTGCTGGTCGGGGCCGCGGTGGCCGCCCTGGTCTGGGCCAACCTCGGCGACGGGTACGAGAGCTTCTGGCACACCTCGCTCGCCGTGCAGCTCGGCGGCACGGGGCTCGATCTCGACCTGCGGCACTGGGTCAACGACGGCCTGATGGTGCTGTTCTTCCTGTCCGTCGGCCTGGAGATCGCCCGCGAGACGACGCTCGGGGAGCTGCGCGGGTTCCGCGCGATCGCCGCGCCGGCGGCCGCCGCGGTCGGCGGGCTCGTCGTCCCCGCGCTGGTGTTCCTCGCCCTCAACTCCGGCAGCGAGGCCGCGAACGCCTGGGGCATCGCGATCTCGACCGACACCGCGGTGATGCTCGGCGTGCTCGCGCTGCTGGGGCCGCGCTGCCCGGACCAGCTGCGGGTCTTCCTGCTGGCGCTGGCGATCGTCGACGACATCGGCGCGGTGGCCGCGATCGCGCTGTTCTACACCGACGAGGTCGACGTGCTCGCCCTGCTGGTGGCGGTCGTGCTCCTGGTGGGGCTGCTCGCCCTGCGCTACGTGCGCTTCTGGCGGACGCCGTTCTACGCCGTCGTCGGGGTGCTGTGCTGGCTGGCGGTGCTGCGGTCCGGGGTGCACCCGAGCGTCGTCGGCGTCGCGCTCGGGTTGCTGGTCAACGCCTACGCGCCGCGCCGCGAGGACATGGCCGACGCGATGGCCGTCGGCAAGAACTTCCTGCTCGACCCGACGCCCGAGCGGGCCCGGACGGCGCGGATCGCCGCGGTCGGCGCGGTGTCGCCGAACGAGCGGCTGCAGCTGCGGATCCAGCCGTGGAGCAGCTACGTGATCGTCCCGTTGTTCGTGCTCGCCAACGCCGGGGTGGTGCTCGACGCCGAGACGCTGTCCGCGGCCGCCGGGTCCCTGCTGACCTGGGGGATCGTGCTGGGACTGGTGGTCGGCAAGCCGATCGGCGTCGCGGCGGGCACCTGGCTGGTGCTGCGCACCGGGATCGGGAAGGTCCCCGACACCCTGCGCTGGGGGCAGCTGCTCGGCGGGTCGGCGCTGTCCGGGATCGGCTTCACGGTGGCGCTGTTCGTCACCGAGCTGGCCCTCGACGACGAGCTGCTGATCGCCGAGGCGAAGATCGGCATCCTGACCGGGTCGGTGCTGGCCGCGGTCGCGGGGTGGCTGGTGTTCCGGCTGGCGGGGGAGCGGGGCGGGCAGTGCTCGCCGAGCGGGTTGCCGACCCTGCCGCCGCGGCCCTGGCGCCCGGTCGACTGACCTACCGGCCGACCCGGACGTCGCCGTCCGCACCGGCGGTGAGGAAGGCCCGCAGCCGCTCGCCCTCCTCCAGCACGTCGTCGTTCTCGGCCCGGGTCAGCGCCCGCAACGGCCGTACCGACAGGCCGGTGTCGCCCACCGGGGTCCAGGTGGCGGCGACCCGGCCGTCGACCAGCACGAACCGGGCGCCGGTGACGCTGAGGCCGCGGTGCTCGTCGTCGATGATCCGGCTGCGGTCGTCGAACCCGAGGACGGCGTTGTCGAAGGCGGGCAGGAACCGCGGTGGTGCGGGGGTGTCCGGATCGGGCAGCGGGGCGTCGGGGAGGTCGAGCAGCTCGCGTCCGCGCTCGTCGCGGAAGGTCCGCAGGCCAGGCTTCACCCGTGCGACGACGGCGGGCAGCCCGGTCAGCCCGCACCAGGCGCGCAGGTCGGCGCTCGCCGCCGGTCCGAACGCGGCCAGGTACCGCCGCACCAGCTCCTCGGCGCGCGGTTCCGGATCGGGCTCGCGGCCCAGCCAGGCGTCCACCGTGGTCAGCCGGGCCGGGCCGGCGCCGTCCCAGGTGCCGCGCGGCGGGACCTGCACCAGCGGGACCACGGAGACGGCGGCGTCGGCGAGCGCCGCGTGACCGGCTCCGGGGAACCGGTCCGCCACCATCCGCGCGACCTCGCCGCCGGTGCGCGGGGCCTCGGCGAAGCACGGCCGGACGGCCGCGGCGAGCGTCTCCGGCGTCACCCCGGGCAGTTCCGCCTTCCGGGCGCCCCAGGTCCGCTGGGTGATCATCGGCTGGTGCAGTGCCCGGTGTGCCAGGCAGTCGGCGGCGGTGACCAGGTGCACCGTGCGGCGCATCAGCAGCGTGCGGACGAGTGCCCGCCCGGTCAGTGCCGCCGACGCCGGGACCGGGTCGAACGCCGCGATGCGCGACCACAGCCCCGTGTAGGGGGCGCCGGGTTCCTGGGCCTGCATCCCGCCCAGGTGCGCCACGACCCCGGCCGCGCCGGTCCCGGGCGGCCGCCGGTCCAGCAGGTGCTGGCGGGCCAGCGTGGCCCGGTTCAGCGCCCGCCGGTCCAGGACGGTCACGCGCCGAGCTCGGCCACGTCGCCGACGAACCGCAGATGGCGTCCCTCGTTCGACTCCCGGACCCAGTCCGCGACCGGGCCCGGCTCGGCCGTCCACCGGGACACGTCGCCGACCACGGCGAGCCGGACGCCGTACTGCGCGAACTTCTGCGTGATCGCACCGGCGAGCCCGCTGCGGAGCCGGAAGAACTCCGGGTCGAGACGCTCCACCGGGACGGCGACCAGGTCCGCGCCGTGCCCGAACGCGTCGCCGAGGACGTCGATCGCGTCGGCCTCGGAGGCGATCACCGGGCCGTCGGCGGGCAGGGTCAGGACCGTGGTCATGATGGGAGCACAGCAGGTCCGCAGCTCTGCGGCAACGGGGTTGCGGCGTCCGTGGAACCACGGAGGCGGCCACGGAGGCGCGCGTCCACGGTGGAGGTCATGACACTGCGCGACACCGCGACCGTGCTCGCCGCCGGCATCGCCGCGGCGGGCGCCACCTGGTACCTGGTCGGCGACCGGAGCAGCGCCGGGGCGTTCCCCGACGACCGGATCGTCGCACCGCCGCCACCCCTCCCGCCGGTCGCCGGGCACGTCGCGGGGATCGCCGTGCTGGTGCTGCTCGGCGTGCTGCTCGTCGCGATCGTGCGACGGCGGCGGGAGACCGGCCCGGCCGTGCCGGGGGCCGCGGCGCTGTTCGTCGTCGCCGGGGTGCTGGCCGGCCTGTCGTGGCGGGTCGTGACGGCCGCGACGATCGGCGCGAACATCGGCGGCGGGCTCGCGATCATGATCGTCCTTCCGCTGGCGGGGATCCTGGCACTGGTGGCGGTCGGCGTGCTCGTCGCCGGTGCGGTCCGTCGTCGTCGCCGGCCCCGCGCCGTCGCCGGTCCGGAGTAGCTCGCGGATCACAGGGCGGCGCAGGCACGACCGGCATATCGTTGAGAGCACAACCAATGCGGGTCCTGCAACGAGGAGAGGTGCCACCGTGCGCGCCGTCGTGTTCGAGAAGTTCCAGACGTTCCCGGTCCTGGCCGAGGTCGCGACGCCGGAGCCGGGGCCGGGCGAGGTCCTGCTGAAGGTCGCGGGAGCCGGCGCGTGCCACTCCGACGTCTCCGTCTACCGCGAGTTCGTCGAGGGCGCCCCCGGCTCGCAGCAGCCGCCCTTCGTGCTCGGTCACGAGACGTCGGGCTGGGTGGAGCGGATCGGGCCCGGGGTCTCCGGCGTGACCGAGGGCGCCGCGTACCTCGTCTACGGGCCGATCGGGTGCGGGACCTGCCGGATGTGCTCGAAGGGGCAGGACACCTACTGCGAGAACGCCGCGACCAACCCGTACGCCGCGATCGGCCTCGGCCGCGACGGCGGCATGGCCGAGTACGTGACCGTGCCCGCGCGCAACCTCGTCCCGCTCGGCGACGCCGACCCGATCGCGGCCGCGCCGCTCGCCGACGCCGCGCTCACCCCGTACCACGCGATCCGCGGCGCGCTGCCGCAGCTCGCGGGCGGTGGGACGTTCGCGCTGGTCATCGGCCTGGGCGGGCTGGGGCAGATCGCCGTGCAGATCCTCACCGCGCTCACCGGCGCCACCGTGATCGCGACCGACACGAAGCCCGACGCGATGGCCCGGGCCGCGGAGCGCGGCGCCGTCGTCGTCCCGGGTGGGGACGGTCAGGCCGAGCGGATCCGCGAGATCACCGGCGGTCGCGGGGTCGACGCCGCGTTCGACCTGGTCGGCGCCACCACCACGCTGAAGCTCGCGCAGGCGTCGATGGCGGTCGGTGGCCGGCTCACCGTCGTCGGGATCGCCGGCGGCACCACCGAGTGGAACTTCTTCTCGACGCCCTACGAGTCGACGATCACCAACACCTACTGGGGCACGGTCGAGGACCTGCACGACGTCGTCGCGATGTACCGCCGCGGCCAGATCGTGCCGGACGTCGAGCGGTACTCGCTGGACGACGCCCTGGAGGCGTACCGGAAGCTGGAATCGGGGGAGCTGACGGCCCGCGCGGTCGTCGTCCCGCACTCCTGACCACCGGCCCGTCGGGGAGCAGCACGCGCGTCGATAGGGTCGGCGCCGTGACCGTCCCGGACGCCCTGTCCGCCGTCGCCGGGACGCTCGGCTCCGGGGTGCTACTGGTGGCGGCGCTCGTCCTGGTCGCCGAGGCGGGGCTGCTCGTCGGCGTGGTGCTCCCCGGGATCAGCGTGACCGTCGGGCTCGGCGTGCTGGCCGGTACCGGCACGGTGCCACTGCCCGCCGCGGCCGTCGCCGCCGTGACCGCGTCGGTCGCGGGCCCCAGCCTCGGCTACTGGCGGGCCCGCCGGGCGGGCGTCCGGCCGCTGCACGACGACGCCCGGGTCCCGCCACCCGCCCGCCGGGTCCTCCGGCTCGCCGAGTCCCGGCCCGCGGTGGCCGTCGCGGTCGGACAGTGGTTCGCCGTGGCCAGGACGCTGGTGCCCCGGCTGGCCGGACACGTCCTGGCGTACCCGCGGTTCCTGCTGGTCAGCGTGCCGGTGGCGGCGGCGTGGTCGTCGGCGACGTTCACGCTCGGCACGCTGCTGGCCGCGGGGTCGGAGGCGGCGGCGCGGATCGTGTCGGTGCAGGAGATCGTGGCGTGGGCGCTGCTGGGGCTGCTCGTGGCCGCGGCGGCCTGGACCGCCGTCCGGATGGTGCGGGGTCGCCGGTAGTCCGAGGTGTCGTTCCCGTGCCCGCCCTCAGGACGGCGATCCGCCGGCGAACGGCGTCGCCCGCCACTGGTCGACGGCGGGGGCGAGGTACTCGGCCAGCACCGGCAGCTGCGGTACCAGCGCGAGCGTCGTGAGCGCCCGCAGCATGCCCACGGCGTTCACGAACGCCAGCACGTCGCGGTCCAGCGTGCGGACGCCGGAGCGGTGCGCGCCCCGGTCGTAGGCCTCCTCGAGGGCCGGTCCGAGTGCGGCCATGTCCCACTCGACCGGACCGAGGGTCACCAGCTCGAAGTCGGCGTACCGCATCCCCTCGACGCCGGCGAACACGTTGGCGGGCGGGCAGTCGCCGTGGATCGGCTGCAGCCCGGTCCCGGGGAACCGCTCCTCGAACACCGCCCGCGAGCCGACCGCCGGCTCCAGGACGGCCCACTCCCGGCGCGCCCGCTCCAGGTCGGCGGCCGGCAGGAGATCGGGACGGCTGCCGAGCCGGTCGAGCGCCTCGGTGACGAACCACGGCTCGGCAGCGGACAGGAACGACAGCGGCTCCGGGTAGTCGCGCATCGCGGCGTGCAGGGCCGGGACGCTCTCCGCGTTCGCGACGTAGTCCGGCTCGCCGCCGCGCTCCTCCTCGACGAACTGCCAGAACGTCATCGAGAACCCACCACGCTGCACCGGTTCGCGCGGGACGAGCGGGCTCGGCGGGATCACCGGGACACCCTGCGCGTCGAGCCACGCCGTCACCCCCAGCTCCGAGCGCTGCCGGCGCGCCACGGCCCCGAGGTCCGCCGGGTCCGGCAGCACGACGGGGACACGGACGACGACCGGTGCGGGATCCAGCCGGACGACGACGGAGAACAGGTCGTGCAGCACCGTCGCACCGTCGACGGCGAGCCCCAGCCCGCGGCCCGCTCCGACGGCGGCGTCGACGGCGGCGGAGGTGCGGCGGGCGAGGTCGTCCGCGGTCGCGAAGTCGGTCACGGGGTGATCGTTCCATCGTCGGCGTCGTCGCTCGCGGCGCCGTCCGATGTGCACCGGTAGCGTGGCCCGGCGTGAAGGTGACCTGGGAGGTACTGACCATCGAGGTCGGCGACCCCTCCGCGTCCGCGCGGTGGTGGGCGGAGACCGTGGGGTGGGACGTCGTCTCGGAGTCCTCGGCGGGCGTCGAGGTCCGCTCGCCGGACGGGACCGGGACCGGCCTCTTCTTCGTGCTCACCGCCGAGCCGAAGGCGGAGAAGAACCGGCTCCACCTGGACCTCTATGCGGAGGACCAGGGCGCGACGGCGCAGCGCCTGGTCGAGCGCGGGGCGGAGCGGGTGGACGTCGGGCAGTCGCCGGACGCGGAGTGGATCGTCCTCAGGGATCCGGACGGCCACGAGTTCTGCCTGCTGGAGCCACGGAACGACTGACGGCTCCTGCCGCTGCCGGACCGCGCGTCCGGGGTCACGGGCCCGCGCTGCCGACCAGGTGCGCGAAGACGATCGTGTTGTCCCGGTAGCTGCCGGTGTCCTCGGCGAACGAGCCGCTGCAGGTGATCAGCCGGAGCTCGGCACGGTCGGTCGCGCCGTACACGCTCTGTGACGGAAAAGCGTCCTTCGGGAACGACCGGACGTCGTCGACCCGGAATGTGGCGGCAATTCCGTCGTCGCGTTTCACGACGATTTCCTGACCGGGCTTGATCCGTCCCAGATCGTAGAAGACCGACGGACCCTCCGCGGCCGAGTCGACGTGTCCGAGAATGACGGACGGGCCGCGGAAACCCGGCGCTGCGGAACCGCGATACCAGGCTGCCTGGTCGTACAGCGGTCCTGGCTGTGGCACCTCGAGGGTGCCGTCCGGGGCGAGGCCGACCTCGTTGACCACGGACTCCACGCCGATCGCCGGGATCGAGATCGACGCCGGAGGGGACGGTGGGAGGACCGCACCGGCCGGCCGGGCGTCGGCCGGGACGGTACCGACGGCGCCGACGGCACCGGTGTCCAACGGACCGGTCTCGGCCGCCGGGGCGGGCGGACCACCACCGAGCGCGGCCACGACGACCAGTACGGCCCCCGCGACGGCGAGCACGGCCGCGACGAGCAGGGCGGTCGGGCGGCGCCGTGACGGTGCGGGAGACATGACGGCTCCGATCGGTCGGGACGGGGAGTCCGGTGCCCCGGCTGCCGGGGCACCGGACTTCCGGGTAGGTCAGCCCTGCGAGCCGGACCGGCGCCGGACCGCGACCGCGATGGTCGCGGACCCGGCCAGGAGCACCGCGCCGGCCGCGAGCAGGCCGGTGTCGGTGCCGGACGTGCTGCCCCCACCGGTCTCCACGCCACCCTGCGGCATCGGCATCTCACCGCTCGTCGTGTTCACCACGATCGTCGCGATGCCGATGACGGTGCCGCCCTTCAGCGCGTCGGTCGAGAAGGCGCCGTTCAGCGCCTCGGCGGCGCCGGAGTTCAGGGTGACGGTGGTGCCGGTCAGCGTCGCGGTGCCCGCGGCCTCGTCCATCGTGATCGGCTTCAGGGTCGAGCCGTTGAGGTCGAACAGCGTGGTCGACTCGGCGACGGTCTGGCCGCCGGCGCGGACCCGGCCGGTCAGGACGGCCGGGTCGCCCGGGTCGATCACGAAGTTGTCCAGCGTGACCTCGGTGTCGCCCTTGGTCAGGGTCAGGCCGCTGCCCTGGTGCTCGATGCGCCCCTGGACGTAGGGCAGCACCTCCTCGGGCTTGTAGACCGAGACGTTGCCGCCGGTGATCGGGAACGACGCGGAGCCGTCGGCGATCGAGGCGTCGCCGAACGGGGCCGGGGTGACGCCGAGCGACTCCAGCGCGCCGGTGAAGCCGCTGTCGAGCTTCACCGAGGTGGACTTGCCGGTCAGGTTCGAGATCATCGCGATCGGCGGCGGCTGCTCCTGCGCGGAAGCCGCGCCGGCACCCACCACGGTCGCCGCCGCGGCGACCACCCCGATGGCGGTCAAGGTCGCCAAGCGTCGAACGGAACGCAACATCGGATTCTCCTCCGGCACCGGTCCACGGGCGGTTCCCGCGACCTTTCCCTCGTTCTTCGACATCGGGCCCGTGCCCGGTTCGGACGATTTCCACGAACCTGGCGAGTAATACGGAGAGTGGCGAGTTGTGCGGAGAGTGACGACGCTCGGGGTGTTCCGGCGGGCATCGTGTGCGGCGTCGAGAGGATCGGATCGGGCGTAACCCGGTGCCACGGCGCGTCGTTGTGGCGATCGAGGGTGCTGTTCCGGCACCTGCTCCCCGCCCGACCACCTCGCGGCGACCCCGGACCCGGTCGCCCTCCCCGTCGGGCCGGCACGAGGAGACCTCGTGTTCCACGGTTTCACCAAGAAGTTCCTGCACGACTCGATCGATCGCAGCGCCGAGAACGGCATGGACCGCCGGCGCTTCCTCCGCGCAGCCGGCCTGACCGGCGCCGGAGTGGCCGGCCTGGGCGTCCTCGGCAGCGGCGTCGCCTCCGCCGGTGAAGGCGGGCTCCTCGACGGCATCCTCGCTGGCAGGGGCAGCGAGGACGAGTCCGCTGTGTCGGACGCCGCCGTGCTCAACTTCGCCCTCAACCTCGAGTACCTCGAGGCGGAGTTCTACCTGCGCGCGGTGACCGGCGAGGGACTCGCCGACTCCCAGGTCGACGGCCGGGGCGAGCTCGGCCGGGTCACCGGCGGGTACAAGGTCCCGTTCGAGACCAAGATCGGCCGCCAGTACGCCGAGGAGATCGCGCAGGACGAGAAGGCGCACGTCGACTTCCTGCGCACCGCGCTCGGCGATGCGAAGGTCGCCCGCCCGGAGATCGACCTCCAGGACGCCTTCACCGCGGCGGCGACGGCGGCGGGAGTGATCGGGCCGGGCGAGACGTTCGACCCGTTCAAGGACGAGACGAGCTTCCTGCTCGGCGCCTTCATCTTCGAGGACGTCGGCGTGACCGCCTACAAGGGCGCCGCGCCGCTGGTGTCGAACAAGACCTTCCTGGAGGCGGCGGCCGGCATCCTCGCCGTCGAGGCCTACCACGCCGGCCTGGTCCGCACCCTGCTCCTCCAGGGCGGCGCCGCCGACGCGGTCGGGAAGATCTCCGACGCCCGCGACTCGCTCGACGGGCCGTCCGATCTCGACCAGGGCATCGTGGACCGCAACGGCAGCGCCAACATCGTGCCGGCCGACGAGAACTCCATCGCCTTCTCCCGGACCCCGGGCCAGGTGCTCAACATCGCCTACCTCAACCCGGACGCGGTCGGCTCCGGCGGCTTCTTCCCGGCCGGTGTGAACGGCGAGGTCAATACCAGCGACGCCAACGGCTGACGCGCCCGGCACCACGTCACGTGAGCGCCGCCGTCCCGGACCTGCCCGGACGGCGGCGCTCACCTCTGTGCGGCACGGAGGGGCGGAACCTACTGATCGGCGGTGAGCAGCGCCGGGTCGATCTCGCGGCTCATGACGGCCGCGGCGACGTCCGTCAGCGAGAGCCCGTGGCGCCGCGCGTGGGTGCGCATGAGCTGGAAGGCCGTGTCGACGTCGACACCGGCCTGCGCCGCGAGGGCGCCCTTGGCCTGCTCGATCGGGATCCTGCTCCGCAGGGCGGAGCGGAGCTGGCGCCGTTCCCGGTCGACGCTGTCGAGTTCGTGCGCGTGGGTGAGGGCGGATGCCACCGCACCGGCGAGAAGCTCTGCGGTGTGGAGGTCCGGCGTCGTCCGACGGTGTCCGAGCAGGAGCAGCGCTCCGAGCGTGGTGCCGGGTGTGTGGTGGATCGGGACCGCCCACGCGCCGGTGACGCCGGCCGCGGCCGCCTTCGCGACGAACGCAAGCCACCGGGGCCGCTCGCGGGGCAGGTCGTCGCACAGGACCGGTCGCCCGCTGCGGGCGCACTCTCCTCCGGGGCCCTGGCCGAACCCCACTGAGACCACCGCACGTGCCCGATCCGAGCCGGCCGAGGCGACACCGTGGACCGCGCCGTCCGAGATGAGCGCCGCACCCGCCGTGACGCCGAGGATCGGGGCGGCGGACCCGGCCAGTTCGACGAGCGCGTGGGAAGGGTCCCGCGCGTCCGTCCCGGCCAGGGCGACCGCGGCCACGGCGACGTCGTGGCTGCTCGCAGGCTCCATTGCAGGTTCTTCGGTCGACCCGGGGTGTCCGGTTCTGTCCGCCTCCTGAGGATCGTCGGAACCGGTCAGGGTGTGGTGGTCCCTCTAGATCCAGCCGCGGCGGGCGGCGGCCTGGACGGCCTCGTGCCGGTTGGTGGTCCCGAGTTTGGTGATGACCGCGGCGAGGTGGTTGCGGACGGTGCCCGGTGACAGCGACACCCTCCGGGCGATCTCGTCGATGGGTGCCCCGTCGCGGGCCAGGGCGAGGACGTCGGACTCGCGCGGGGTCAGCGGGGAGTCGCCGGCGCTGATCGCCTCGGCGGCCAGCTCCGGATCGACGTAGCGCCCCCCACCGGCGACCGTGCGTACGACCTCGGCGAGTGTGTGCGAGGACGTGGTCTTGGGCAGGAACCCGCACACGCCGGCGGCCAGCGCGGCCTTCAGATATCCGGGCCGGGCGTGCGAGGTCACGATGATGCAGCGGCACTGCGGCAGCTGCGTGGCGAGGCGGCGTGCCACCTCGATGCCGTCGGGGCCGGGCAGCTGCAGGTCGAGCATCGCGATGTCGGGCCGGAGCGCCAGCGCGGTGGCCAGTGCCTCGTCTCCGGAGGCCGCGCGGCCCACGATGTCGAAGTCGTCCTCGAGGTCGAGGAGCCCGATGATGGCGTCGCGGATGAGGTGTTCGTCGTCGGCGACGAGCAGGCGCGTCATGCGGGCTCCTCCTCCGATGCAGCACGGTCGGCGTTCGAGGCGGGAGACGTGTGGGCGACGGGCCGGTGGTCGGGGGCAGGGACGGTGGCATCGAGGACGAACCAGCCACCGTCGACTCGCGAGCCGAGCCGGCCACCGAGCGCGCCGAGCCGGTCTGACAGGGCGGTCAGGCCACTCCCGGTCCCGTCGGTGCGGCGGGCGGTGACGCCGTCGTTGGTGACGGTGAGCTGCAGCGTCCCGTCGCCGCGGGTGGTGCTGATCGTGACCTGGGTGGCCTGGGAGTGGCGCAGCAGGTTGGTGACGGCTTCGCGGACCACCAGACCGAAGGCCTGCGTGCACTCGGGAGGGACCGGGACGCCGGCGACGGTGCAGGCGATGCCGGCGGAGGCGAGCAGCGACCGTGCCCCGGCGATCTCGTCGTCCCAGCTGGTGTGGTGCTCGCCGCGCACGACGCGGCGCACGGTGGTGCCCGCCTCCTCGGCGATGCCGCGGATGGCAGCGAGCTCCTGCCCGGCCCGCTCGGCGCGCTCGCGGGCGAGGAGCTCGCCGGCCAGAGCGCTCTTCACCGCGATGGTGGCCAGGGTCCGCCCGAGGACGTCGTGCAGATCGCGGGAGATCCCCAGCCGCTGCTCGGCCAGTGCGAGTGCGGCGCGGTCGGCGTGGGCGGCCTGCAGCTCCCTCAGGACACGCAGCATCCAGGCGTTCGACCAGCAGGCCCACAACGCCCAGCTGAGCACGACCAGGCCCGCGATCAGCGCAGGGATGTCCGCGAACCCGACGACGAGGATGGTGACCACCACGATGGCCGCGTTGAGCAGCACCGTGCGGCCCGCCCCGAGTGCGGGGACGACGCTCGCGGCGGCCGAGGCGATCCCTGCCACGACCGTGAGCTGCATTCCCGGCAACGGGGCCAGCGGGGTCACGACGACGAAGACCGCCAGGGTCGTCAACCACCCCACAGCGACCGCGAGCTCGCGCCGGGCCGGCCGCCGCCGGGCCGCGGTGACGGTGTCGATGCTCCACCGGGCCACGACGACGTTGCCGGCGGCCAGCACGAGCGCGACGGTGAGGACGCCGGCTTGGAGCAGCGGTTCCG
This sequence comes from Pseudonocardia sp. EC080619-01, assembly GCF_001420995.1. Classification (NCBI taxonomy): domain Bacteria; kingdom Bacillati; phylum Actinomycetota; class Actinomycetes; order Pseudonocardiales; family Pseudonocardiaceae; genus Pseudonocardia; species Pseudonocardia sp. EC080619-01. The sequence continues at coordinate 4,295,643 of NZ_CP012184.1, forward strand.
CGGCGATCGGGCCACGCACCACCAGGGCGCTGCCGAGGAACGTCGCGACGGGCAGCGCGACCGCGCTGTAGGTCGACCAGCGCACGAAGGTCTCGAACTTGTGCGCCGCCGGGAGGGGGCGGTCGTCCATGGCCCACATCATCTCGCAGGCACCGGTCCCGGCGGGGTCGACGAGCCGATCGGGCGAGGACCGGGGGCCCGGGCAGGGCCGCTGTGGCGGGTGCACCACCACACGGCTGCGGTGATCGCCACGACCGTGAGCGTCGGTACCAGCTGGTAGGCGTTCACAGCTCCGGCCGACCGGTCACCCAGCTCGGCGGCGAGATCGGCACGCATGAGGGGTGCCATGGCCAGACTCACCGTGTTGATCAGTGCGTGCACCACGACCACGACCGCGACCTCGAGCCCACCGGTGCGCCATGTGATCAGGGCCAGCCCGGACCACCACACCAGGTACCAGAGGATGATGTACGGATCGCTCGAACCGTGCAGCGCGGTGAACAGCACGGCGGAGACCAGGACCCCGACGACGAGCCCGGCTCGGGCACCGCGTGCCCAGCTCCCGAGGACCCGGAACATCAGCCCGCGCACGCCGTACTCCTCCCCGGCGGCCTGCAGCGGCGTGAGCAGCAGGACCCCCAGCAGGACACCGACCAGATCGCCCTGTGACCAGCCGGTCTCCTGAGCCGGTGTGAACAGCACACCGATCACGTGGACGAACACCAGTACCGGGCCGAAGACCAGCAGTGCCCGTCCGAACACGTCGAACCGGAAGCGGGACACCACCGAGTGCAGCGAGGCGCCGCGTACTCCGTAGAGCCATCGCTGGATGCACATGCTCCAGGGGATCAGCAGGGCCAGCGAGAACATGCTGGCGGCGTTGTAGAGGGGTGTGTAGTCGGTACCGCCGGGCAGGATCGGCGGGGTGTTGCCCAGCCGGACGTCGATGATCGCCGCAGCCCGACCGATGACGGTCGGGAAGACGACCAGGCCGGCGAGCAGGAGCACGATCGCGAGGACCCCGCGCCCGATACGACGCTTCTCCCCGGCCAGCACCCGGTGGTACTCCACTCCGGGCGGGGGCCGGTCGGCGCCGGGTGGCGTGGGGCCCCGTCGGTGCGACGACCGGTCCCACCCCGGCGGTGGGGCCGCCGCGCCGCGTCGGGCAGGGCCGCGGGCGCCGGCCCACGGGATGGGCTGCGTGGCTCCGGAGCGAGGCTAGTCGGGGATCATGGTCACGACGCTAGGCCGGGCCACGCCCGTGACCGCGTGCCATCGATCATGAGTTTCCCGGTGGAATGCACGGTCGGGACATGACGTCTGTCATGCCTCGGCCTCCCGCCCGGCGGGGCAGGCCCTGCCCGATCACCCGGTCCGATCGTCCGTGGCTCGGTCGCCGAGTACCCGGGACAGGATGTCGTCGTTCCACTGCAGGTACTCGACGGTGACTCCCTCGTGGTGGACGTAGGCGCCGCGTCCGGTCTCGGCGACGAACTCACTCACGACGTCGGCGCCGCTGTCGACCAGCATGGACACGGTCGCATCGACGTCGTCGACCACGAGGGGGCCGATACCACTGCGGTAGCTGTCGGGACTCCCGGCGATGAGCAGCACGTCGCCCACCGCTGCCAGTTCGGCGCCGTCGAATGCGAATCGCAGGTCGGCAGGTCGGCCGTAGACCTGCTCCAGCGGCACCAGAGCGGCAGGGATGTCGTCGACGAACACGCGTGCGTAGGTCTTCAGGACGGTCATGCAGACATGCCACCGGTTCCCCGTCACGGGCAGCTCTCCGATGCGCGATCGGACCCCGACCGATACGGCCCGCGCATCGGCGGCCGGCCCTCGTGTGCGACCGCCTCGCCCGGGGCCGACGGCGTATCGCGATACCCTCGGCCGGTGGAACTGCGCCAGCTGCGCTACGCCCTGGCGCTGGCCGAGCACCGGCACTTCGGGCGAGCCGCACGTTCCCTCGGCATCACACAGCCCACGCTGTCGCGCCGGCTCGCCGCGCTCGAGCAGGAGCTGGGCACCTCACTGTTCGACCGGACCTCCGACGGTGTGTTCCCGACCGCTGCCGGCGAGGTATGGACCGCCAACGCACGCCGGGTGCTCGCACAGGTCGACCGTGGCGCCGACGACGCCCGTCGCGCTGCACGGGGGCACCGAGGGACGCTGCGCCTGGCGTTCGTGGGGTCGGCGCTCGTCCAGTTGCTGCCTTCGCTGCTCGCCCGGTTCCGGGGGACGCACCCGGCGATCGGCCTCGAGTGCATGGAGCTCGCCAGCACGCACAGCACTGCGGCGCTGCTGGCCGGGACGGTCGACGTGGCGGTCTCGCGGGGCGCTCCTCGTGGCCGGGGCGCCGAGACCTTGACCTCGGTACCGGTCGGGCACGATCAACTCGTGGCCCTGTGCCACCGGTCCCACCCGTTCGCCTCACAGCCGGCGGTCACCGTCGATCAGCTTCGTGGGGAGCCCCTGGTGACGACCACAGGGAGCGAGGAGCCGGCGACCGTCGAGCATCTCGACGCCGTGCTCGACGGGCGCGACCCCATCCACCCCACGACCAGTGCCCGCGACATCCACACGATCACCGGCCTGGTCGCGTGTGGGGTCGGGATCGGGTTGCTGCCGTCGTGCGCCCGCGCGCTCTGCCGGCCGGAGACCGCCGTCGTCGAGATCCGGCCCGCACTGCGGCTGCCTGATCTCTGCCTCGTGACGCGCACCGACGACGACTCACCCACGGTCGGTGCATTCCTCGACGTGACCGCCGAGCACTGCCCCGACGTGAGCACCGCCCTGCGCCGCCGCACTGCCGGCGGCGGTTGATCCCGGGGCAGGAACACGACCTGCTGTCGTGGCGTCGGCAGCAAGCGCACTCATGTCGAGGCCGCGGGCCGCTCACGCATTGTCATGAGACCGCGCTCAAGGAATTGATCTGTGTCCGTCGAAATCGAGTAGGTCGTCTCCTGCGGTGGAGATCGACAGTAGGCTCTCCGGCATGACGGAGCAGTTGATTTCCGTGGTCGGACGACGGTCGGCCCGGGCCATCCTGATTGACGAATGTGGCCACTTGGTGCTCATCAAGCGCATCAAGCCGGATCTGCCGCCGTACTGGACAGCGCCGGGTGGCGGTGTCGAGGAGACCGATGCTTCTGTCAAGGCCGCGCTGGGACGTGAGCTTGCGGAGGAACTGGGCGCGACCGCCGCTGATCTGTCCCAGGTCTTCCTGTTCAGCTCACTCTCGAACAGCGGGGTGTCGGTACAACACTTCTTCGTCGCCCGGCTGATGGAATTGGACAGGTCGGCTCGCACCGGTGAGGAGTTCACAGACGGCTCTCGTGGGGGCTATGAGACCGACCGGATCGACTTGCGCAGTGACGATCTGAAAGCCGTCGACCTCAAGCCGTCGGAGCTCAAGGAGTTCGTGCTCGCGAACCGTGTGGCCTTGCTGGCCGAGGTCGGGGCTATCGGCTGAGTCCTGGCCTCCGGGGACGACCACAGCTGCGCAGGAGCGAGATGGAAGTCTCGGGCGCGGTCGAAGACGTCGCCCGGTTCCTGGCATCCGTCGTGAAGCGCGGCGACCGCACCGATCAGCAGACGGTATGACGCCACGAGCACCTGTCCGTGCTTGGCCGCCAGATCCGTGGTGGTGGTCGCGGCCTGTCGCGCGGCCGACCAATGTGCAAAGACACTCTCTACCGGGCAGGGCGCTGTGAGGTTCCCCGCCTGCTCGGAGTACTGGTCAGCTGAGCGGGGCCGGGTCGGCCCCGTCGGCGGGTGATGCGGGTGATCGTCCAGGATGCTCTCCCCGGTCGCGCCAGATGGCCTCGTACTCATTCGGTGAGCTCCAACCGAGTCGGGCCTGTATGCGTTCGGTGTTGTACCAACCATCGATGTAGGCGAACAGCTCGTTCTCGGCCTCCTCGCGGGTCCGCCACGATTTCCGGTAGACGAGCTCGGTCTTGAGCGTGGAGAAGAAGCTCTCCATAAGTGCGTTATCGCAGGAATCGCCGAGTGGTCCCATCGACGGGAGAATCCCGTGGCCTTCGAGGCGCTGGGCGAATCGCAGCGACGTACAATTCGAGCTGCCATCCGAGTGATGGATCCGCCCACCGGAGGTGCTACCGCCGCAGGTAGCCGGTGGGGAGACACCCTCCCCGGAGGTCGCCCGAGGTGTGGGGCGCGGCGAGCGCCCCACGTCGGCATCAGTGTCCGTAAGAGCAGTAATGACGCACGGACGCCGCGCGTCGGGGTACGTATTTCTCAGACGATCACCGCAGCGACCGGAGCCTAGCTAGCGCCCCGTCTCAGAACGTTCACGGCCGAACTCGGCGGCCCAGTCGCCCACTTGCGGCGTTGCCGAACAGGTCGGGTACCTTCCCGCGTGCAGCGCCTTGCGACCAAACCCCTGGATCCACCGATCCTGACTTCAAGGGTCTGCGACGAGGCGTGAGAATAGGCGTCTCGGTGCCGGCTCGAGGTGCTCGGCGACCTCCGTGAGGCCGCTCGGCGAGCGCGTTCCGACGCGCTCGTACTGCCTCTACGAATGTCGACGCTTCTTTCCCCGCCACAAGATTGCCTGCAAGAATACGACCATCGCCGATCACACGGGTCCTGTCGGCTGTTGCAGCTTCGCCTGGGCTTGCTAGTGTCTGACCTTCAGAGGAGCACGATGGAAAACGCTAGGGTGTGGGGGCCAGTCTTACTGAAAACTGCCGAATCTCTGCAATCGTTCGGCTTGAACCCCGCAGATAGATCGGATAGCGATCTCTACTGGGACGTAGTCTTTGGGGCTGCGCACCAACACTCGGTAGAGAATTTCACGGAACGCTCCGATTGCAATCTCGACCAAATCGCCGACTTGCTTGATCAGCGCCTAGGCTCGGGCTGGCTGCTGGTTCTAATCTGGAGTCGCCACAGTCGGCGTTCACGGACCGCGGAAGGCTCACTCGTACTAGGATATCGAACCCATCTGAGAGTCAACTCGCCGCAGACAAGCCCGTGGGCGCCTTTTGGACGTCCTCGTTCCTGCCGAACGGGCAGAGTGCGTGGGAGCGGTCAGAGCGCAGCGAATTCGCGCAACTAAAGAGGCCTCTGGTTGAGGTGAGATTTGATGTCAAGGGCGACAGGTATGTGCACACGATACGCGATGTAGCTGATTATGTTGAGCTAGTTGAGAGATACCCTCGCAAGATTTCTTCCGATCGCGCAGCAGTCGACTGGAAGAGGTTGAGTCGCGACTGCGCTGCTGTGACGCTTGCGGCGTGTGGGCTGGCGAGGGCACAGAACTTTCGGGTCGAGACTGCGGTCGGTCTGGCCGAGCTCACCGGCTGGGACGCAGAATCTACAGCGTGGCTCGCCCTGCCAGAGGAGACCGAGTTGATGCTCCTATAGTTGCCGAGCGGTGGCGAGATATAGTTTCGGTTCCTTGTGTGGGGTCACCAGAATCCGATCGATTTCGCGGATCAGGTGGCGCTCGAGGCAGCGCAGGATCTCCTTCGTCGTGCGGTCTTCGTGAGTACGGCGCTCGACGTAGGCGATCGTCGGCTGGCGGAATCGCATGCGGCCGATGAGGATCCGGTGCAGGGCGGTGTCGTAAGCACGAGCCTGGCCGACCAGGTGGCGAACGCCAGTCTCACAGTCGAAAAGTGGACATATATTCCTCGCTGAAACCGTATGCTAAATGAAGACGCCCCTCAAGTGGCTCACTGGAACGCTGCTGCGGGCGGCGGCCCTCGACCCGGCAGTTCCAGTACGTGTGCACGCCGTCCTGCGCGACGCGCTCGGGCGCGCCGAGCGACTGGAGCTGGTCCCGCGCAACGTCGCCAAGCTCGTGCGGGTCAAGACGCCGGAGTACTCCGTCGGGAAGGGGCTTCCCGTCGACCGCTCGAACCGCGCGCGCTGAACCGCGACTTCGACGAGCTTCGTGGCTGCGCCGGCCTTCCTGTAGTTCGGCCAGATGTCAGAGGCGTCGTGCGCGCGTCGCGCGGAAACGGAAGCTGTCCTGCTGGGCCGGTTCGTAGTCGAACTCGACCTGGTCGCCTTGCTCGAACGCCTTGTAGCCCTCGGCTTCGATGGCGCTGAAGTGGACGAAGGCGTCGAGGCCGTCGGGCAGCTCCGGGCTGCTGATCGCACCCCAGCCCTTCTCGGCCTTGTAGAACTTCACGACACCGGTTGCCATGCGTCGATCAGAGCAGGTCAGGTCGCCACGGTCCACGCGGTTGAGGGAGCCACTGCTACAGCAACTGCTACATCTCGATCTTCGGGCGATGTAGCACCGACCTGTTTCCGCAGGCCGGATGTGGTCGGGGTGGCGGGATTTGAACCCACGGCCCCTCGCTCCCAAAGACGGTAGTGGCTCGCAAAGTCACCACCAGGGAAAACGGCCTGCCAGAGCCTCCGAACAGGACGGAGGCGAGGGGTCATGAGAGACACGCTGGCAGAGCTGCTGACGGACTGGCAGCTCTACCTGGAGTCGGCAGGGAAGTCGCCGCGGACGGTCGACGTCTACTTACGTGCCGGCCGGGGGCTGGTGGAACACCTGGGGCCGGACGTCATCCCTAAGAAGATCACCCACCGCCATATCCAGAGGTACTTGGGTCACCTGGCGACCCGGCCCAGCCGGACGGACCCGAGTCGGGTCCTCGCGCCCGGGTACGTCAACCAGCACTATCGGTCGCTGTACCAGCTCTTCAAGTGGCTGGAGGAGATCGAGGAGGAGATCCCTCGCTCGCCGTTCCACAAAGTCCAGGCGCCGAGGGTCCCTGAGAAGCTGGTGCCGGTGATCCCGGACGAGCACGTCCGTAAGTTGATCAAGGCGTGCCAGGGGAGCAACTTCACTGCTCGCCGAGATCTGGTGATCGTCCGGCTGCTGCTGGACACCGGATGCCGGAGAGCGGAGATCATCGGTCTCCGCGTCGCCGACATAGAGTTCAACCCGAACGCTGTCATGGTCACAGGCAAGGGGAACCGTCCACGACTGGTCCCGTTCGGAAGCCGAACGGCTCAAGCGCTCCGCCGGTACCTCAGGACCCGGGCGAAGCACCGGTTGGCGGACACGACTGATCGGCTTCTGCTGGGGACGAAAGGTCCGATGCCCCTGACAGGGCTACGGAGCATCCTCAACAAGCGCTGTGATCATGCCGGGATCCCGAGGATCAATCCACACCGGTTCCGGCACTCCCTTGCCGACGCCTGGCTCAAGGCCGGCGGGGGAGAGACCGACCTGATGCACCTGGCCGGCTGGCGGTCCAGGGAGATGCTGTCACGTTACGGCGCTTCAGCAGCCGACGAACGGGCTCGTGCTGCCCACCGGAGAGCAGCGCTCGGAGACCGCTTCTGATTCGTCAGCGAGACAGTTCTGCGAGTAGTGATCGGCTACCCTCGGTTCTGGCAGGCTCGTACGTCCTGATCCGGCACGGTCGCGTGCGAGTCTGCCACCCGGACGACCGGCCGCCCGTTCGGTTGCGATGGCTCGTGACTGCCGGTTACGGTCGTTACGCACGGGGTGCTCTTGCTGGTCGCGTCCACGTTCAGGGGCTCCCGTGGGAGGAGTCCCGGCACCTGGTTAAGACCGGTAGCCCGGTCCGGGGCTGCTTCTCCGCCCCGTTAGGACTCGGGGACTGCGTCGATCTCAAGCTCGGTGTCGTTGCTGATGGTGAGTTCCTGTCTCACGCCGTCGCGGGCCCGGGCGACCCGCAGGACCGTCCGGTCGATGCCGGTGAAGTCGGTGTAGACGACCTCAAGACGGTCGCCCTCCCACAGGACCACCTGTCCGGCTTGGACATCCTCGGCTCTCACGATCATGCCAGGAAGATCGATCAGGGCGTGATGGGTGTTACCGGCCTCCCGGAAACATCCTCCTCCGGCTCATCACTCGCGGGAGGGGTCGAACGGGGCTTAGCGGGCCTCTCAGGGCCAGGAAGAGCCTTTTCCTGCTTGACCGCCTCGCGAGCCTCGCGGACGGTCATGCCTTCCCGGATTAGGTGCGGGTGGGCCATGAGAGCAACATGCACGCCGTAGGACACAGCTCCTAGACGTCTAGGAGCTGGCCACGCCGCAGATACGTCACGGTAAGACCGAACACTGTTGAAGTCTTGTCCGATTTCATCGGCGTACTGTTCAAGGTTCTCCATAACACCTGTGCGCTCTCCGTCACGGCCCTGGTGAGCCGAGAGGATCATGTGTACCGACCAACCGCAGGGTGTACGTACACCCTGCGGCCACGCATCCGACACACGCCGGTACTTCCGCACCGTTTCGGAGTCCTGTCCACCTAGGTGGACACGCCACACGGTGGGCATGGAACGAGCTACCCGGAATCGCCCTTTCTCAAGTAATGGCGTCAGACCTGCCAGTAGAGTCGGCATTGAGTACCGGTTCGTTACAGTTTCAGGGAAAGTTGCTCCGGTCCAGTGAATGCCCTCGGAATAGGCAACCGATCGAGGTCGCCGACGTCTGTATCGGCAAGACCCAACGAGAGGAGCAGTCATGGATCAGCGGGGCGCCGAAGAGATCGTGATCGACGATGCTCGCTGGCTTCACCGAGCCACTATGACCGACCGTAGTATGCGAGTCGTCTGCACTATTCAGCTCCGCACACCGCAGGAGGCTAATCTAGAGGCGATTGACGAGGTTCTGATTGAGAGCTGCTGGACTGAGTTGGTAACTCGGTTCACGCAGCCGGAAGACATGCTCCTTCAAAAGGCATGGGAAACTGAGATCAGTCTGCACCCGGAGTGTGACGACCCCGGGTGCGGACGGTTCCACCGGTCACACACCTACGGAGAGGGGGTTCAATGGCCGAGTCTGGACACGGTGCTTTCGCGCCTTGCATGCCGGCAGGTCACTCCATGATCTCTAGTGTCCTGAGTCAGGGATTCGCTTCAGATATCGGGTGAGTCGTTCGAGAATCTCGTCCGCGGTCTTGGTCCACGCGAAGGGCTTGGGGTTGTTGTTCCAGCCGGCGATCCAGTCGCGGATGTCGGCTTCGAGGGCGGGGACCGAGGTGTGCACGCCGCGGCGGATCTTCTTGGTGGTCAGCTCGGCGAACCAACGCTCGACCAGGTTGAGCCACGACGATCCGGTCGGGGTGAAATGCAGGTGGAACCTCGGGTGAGCCACCAGCCAGGTCTTGATAGCCGGGGTCTTGTGGGTGGCGTAGTTGTCCAGCACCAGGTGCACGTCCAGCTCGGCGGGGACCTCGCGGTCGAGCCTGGTCAAGAACGTGCGGAACTCGCTCGCGCGATGGCGGCGATGCAGCGACCCGATCACCTTCCCGGTCGTGACCTCGAGCGCGGCGAACAACGTCGTGGTTCCTGCCCGCACGTAGTCGTGGGTCAGTCGCTGCGGGATGCCGGGCATCATCGGCAGCACTGGTTGGGACCGGTTCAAGGCCTGGATCTGGGATTTCTCGTCCACGCAGAACACCAGCGCCCGCTCGGGCGGGTCAAGGTAGAGACCGACGACGTCGTGGAGTTTCTCGATGAAGTACGGATCGGTGGACAGCTTGAACGTCTCGGCTCGGTGCGGGGCCAACCCGAAGGTGCGCCAGATCCGCGAGATCGTCGATTGGGACAACCCCGAATGCTCGGCCATCCCGCGGGTCGACCAGTGCGTCGCATCAGCCGGTTTGGACTCCAACGTCGTGGTGATCACCTCGGCGACCTGAGCGTCGGTGACCGTGCGCGGACCGCCCGGACGGGGCAGGTCCCCCAGCCCGGCGATCCGGTGAGCAACGAACCGGGCACGCCACCGGCCCACCGTGTGCGCAGCCGACCCCGTCTGCGCCGCGACTTCCTTGTTCGTCGCGCCCGAAGCGCACGCCAGGATGATCCGACACACCGCAGCGCCCACGCCTGCGGAGTCGACCCGCGGCGAATCCATTCCTCCAACGCTGACCGCTCATCGTCGGACAGGATCAGCTCGGCCTTGGGTCGTCCGGTCCGTGCCACCAGACCACCTTACAAATATGTCGCGAACTCGCGACTCATGACACTAGTGTCCTGAGTCAGGGATTCGCTTCAGATATCGGGTGAGTCGTTCGAGAATCTCGTCCGCGGTCTTGGTCCACGCGAAGGGCTTGGGGTTGTTGTTCCAGCCGGCGATCCAGTCGCGGATGTCGGCTTCGAGGGCGGGGACCGAGGTGTGCACGCCGCGGCGGATCTTCTTGGTGGTCAGCTCGGCGAACCAACGCTCGACCAGGTTGAGCCACGACGATCCGGTCGGGGTGAAATGCAGGTGGAACCTCGGGTGAGCCACCAGCCAGGTCTTGATAGCCGGGGTCTTGTGGGTGGCGTAGTTGTCCAGCACCAGGTGCACGTCCAGCTCGGCGGGGACCTCGCGGTCGAGCCTGGTCAAGAACGTGCGGAACTCGCTCGCGCGATGGCGGCGATGCAGCGACCCGATCACCTTCCCGGTCGTGACCTCGAGCGCGGCGAACAACGTCGTGGTTCCTGCCCGCACGTAGTCGTGGGTCAGTCGCTGCGGGATGCCGGGCATCATCGGCAGCACTGGTTGGGACCGGTTCAAGGCCTGGATCTGGGATTTCTCGTCCACGCAGAACACCAGCGCCCGCTCGGGCGGGTCAAGGTAGAGACCGACGACGTCGTGGAGTTTCTCGATGAAGTACGGATCGGTGGACAGCTTGAACGTCTCGGCTCGGTGCGGGGCCAACCCGAAGGTGCGCCAGATCCGCGAGATCGTCGATTGGGACAACCCCGAATGCTCGGCCATCCCGCGGGTCGACCAGTGCGTCGCATCAGCCGGTTTGGACTCCAACGTCGTGGTGATCACCTCGGCGACCTGAGCGTCGGTGACCGTGCGCGGACCGCCCGGACGGGGCAGGTCCCCCAGCCCGGCGATCCGGTGAGCAACGAACCGGGCACGCCACCGGCCCACCGTGTGCGCAGCCGACCCCGTCTGCGCCGCGACTTCCTTGTTCGTCGCGCCCGAAGCGCACGCCAGGATGATCCGACACCGCAGCGCCCACGCCTGCGGAGTCGACCCGCGGCGAATCCATTCCTCCAACGCTGACCGCTCATCGTCGGACAGGATCAGCTCGGCCTTGGGTCGTCCGGTCCGTGCCACCAGACCACCTTACAAATATGTCGCGAACTCGCGACTCATGACACTAGCTGACCTGTCGCTAGTTCACGGGCTCGGGGCGTGGCGGTTCCCCCGCTGCGCCCCTTGCTCGTCTCGGTCAACCAACCAACCCTCGCGGCGGGCCCTGGACACGTGTGCCCTCACGGTGGCCTGGGGCCGGCCCACCGCCTCGGCGAGAGAGTCGAGCATCGCCCGCCCTGGGAGCTTCGAGACCTCCTCGTAAGCGATGGCGAGAGCGGCCAGGTATTCATCAGTGATCTGGCCGTCCCAGGCCTTCGAGAGCGCGGTCAGGACATCGACCCCGCGCCGGCGGTTGTAAGTTCCTCGGCCCCGGAGCTCATCAGACCGGAGCCGGTCCCGAAGGGCCCTCCACGCCTGCTCTAGCTGACTCAAGGTCAGCTCACTATCGCCGACCGCGGTCACGGTCACTGCCTTGATCCTGCCCTGGTCGTCCCGGGCCAGCTCCAGGCTGTACGGGCTCACCAGAGTCTCCGTCGTCAGCTCCATGGCTATCAGCCTAGCCCGCCGTCGCTAGGCCATCTCAGTGAGCTCACGCTAGTACGGTAACGATCGCTAGTGTAATAGCGACATACTGAACGAGACCGCCGGGAGGCAGGCCGGGTGTCCCTCCAGGGGGACACCGAGGGGCGCCAGGTCACGTGCAACAGCCGAGCGTGCGACTGGAAGTCCAAGGGGTGGCCGAGCAGGGCCGTCCCGAAACGACTCGCGCCGATCGGAGTGAGTCAGTCAGGGCCGCCTACTGAGTAGATGGTCTATCCGTACCGCTCGGTGGGGAAGTTTCCCCTCCAGGCGGAACACTTAGGAGAGGAGAAAGGATCATGGGAAGAGGACTCGGCCCAGCTCAGCGGGCCATTTTTGGATGCTCTGGGCTCGGACCACCTTACGACGACTGAACTGGCTGACCGGGTCGGCCGCAGTGATCGTCAAGTACGTACCGCAGTGACCGCCCTGGACCGGCGCGGTCTAGTCCATGTCCAGAGGCGACAGATTGACTGGAGCGGCCGGGGTGAGTACGGGAACCTCACGGAGTTCACAGCCCAGGACTACGGGGCAGGTCTGGAACCTGAACCCGGGACCGAACGATGGGTTTCGGCCGGTGGAGGTCGGTACGCAGGTCCGAACATGCGCCGGACCGGCCTGATCAAGGCTGGGATGCCGGTTTACGGCCTGGTGATCATGACTGCCGAGGAGCACCGGGCTTGTCTGCTTCGTCGCAGGAACCCGCCCGCGTGGGTGCTGGACGCGGAGAAGGCCCGTTCACTCGCTGGACGCTAACCGTGCCGCCCGGTGATGACCTAGGTAATCACCAGCGGGAACACATAGACAGGAGAAGAACGATCAAGACCTACCTGAACCACCCGTGCCAGCGGTCGCACCGGACCGCGGTCGGGTTCATCCGGTGCCGGTTCCCTCGTAACGGCGGAGTTCGAGGCGCCGGCCAGTACTGCGTGATCATCCGAGACAGGAGCTGGAGGTTCCAACTGTTCGAGACCGAGGAGCAGGCCCAGCGGTTCGCCTCGGGGCAACCGCCGGACCAAGACACGGAGGTAGTGAAGATCGATGGCTAGTCCGCTGGACGTGCCGCGCCGACCTAGATGGCGAGATCAGGAAGTAAACATGGCCGGAATTCGAGTCCGGCCGAGCACGTACAACCAGACCGACCGGGCGCGCATTGACAAGCGCCTCAGTATTTCTCTTGACGATAAGGACACCGACCCAAGTGACGACGACCAATCTCCGTAAGCTTGACCCTTTCTCGGCAGAGTACGCCGAGGCTGCTGGGATTACTCCCGTAGGCCCTGAGCTGTTCGAAGAACTTCTAGAGCCTCCCAGCTTCATTGTCGGCAAGCCGATCACGGGAAATGGCATGGCCGCAATCCGGGACTGGATCATGAGCGTTGAACAGCACTTTGGTGGCCAGAACATGGCGACGTGTCACTACGCAGCCTTGCTGGGCTACTACGCGCACCTCAAGACGTTCCGTGTCGAGGTCTCCGATCGGGCCCTCGCGCAGAACACCGGCGGACACCGGTCCAGGTACAACGGCCACGCTCAACGCCTGGTCGACGCTGGCCTACTGGTCAAGGTCCCGAAGAAGTCCAGGGAAAAGGGCAGCCCGTACGTGCTGGCCGAACGCGTCGCGATATAGCTCAAAGTGGCCTGGATATCCTGGCCACTAGGGTGCCTGATATCCAGGCCATTCCTGACAGTGGGGTGGTCTGGATATCAGGGCCATCTTGGATCCAGGTGGCCTGGATTTCCCGGCCGTTTCCTTAAGTAGCCCTCGGAGAGAAGGAGAGTAGCCGTCGGAGACAGGGAGACCACCGGGGTGTGAGGTGGTCTCCTTTCAGGGGCGCCCGTTGGCGCCAGACGAGCATCCGCAGGCCTCAGCCCGGAGGATGATCCGCTCTTGAGGCTTCTCATCCTCCCCGAAGGAGCAGGAGAGTGAGTGAATCCTGCTCCGTCCAGTCTCCTTTGATCCGACTGGACGAAGCCAAAGCGAGAGTCCAGCTGGAAGGTCTCCTTTACGCGACCTTCCTCCGGGAGCCACCTTTTCGGCTATCGGTGGCTCCCTAAGGAGCGCGCCTACAGAACGGGCGCGCTCCCTTACTACTGCTGAAAGAAGAATCATGACTACTGCTACCGAGGACGGCCGGGATGAAGACCAGGCCGTCACCATCGATCCTCGTCCCGAGGCGTTCGTACTCGCCGATGGCGATGACGGACACGACGGCCCCCAAGGACCGTCGATATCAGGTCTCAGCGATGACTTCCGGCGTCCTGGCGCGGTGTTCAGCCAGGACGTTGGTGGGGCTTACGGAGTCGTCACGGACCCCGAGGCCGGCACAGCTCCGAACGCGCCGGAGCGCTGCCGGTACTGCTCCGCAGATCTCCTTAGGCCTTCGACAGAGCTCAAGCCTTGGGTGTGTTCGGTGACCGAAGAGGAGGTCACCCTGAGGCCGGCCTTCGAAGGCCTGGAGGGCAACCGAGCTGGCCTCCAGGTCCAAGCTCGGGCGGTAGAATGCTCTTGTACTCCGTGCCTGCTGTGGTCGCGCCCGAAGACTGCGGGACGACCACGGAAGGTCTGTGAAAACCGCGACTGCCGGAGGCTGTACGAGCGCGACCGCAAGCGCCGGCAGCGGAAGCCTCGCCACGGGAGCCAGGGCTCCGGCCGTCCTATCGTGGGCGACGGTCGCCGGTTCGTGACGGGACGAAACCAAGCCTGATCGGACCGAGCAAGCCCCTTGCGACGAAACGGGTCAGCTCGTTCCTGAACCACCGTCTCCGAGTCCACGATCTCTGATCGTGTCCCGATAATTCCCAGTATTAATAGAGGGCAGCCACACTCGGCCGTGGCTGCCCTCTTCTCTGTTTGGCCCCGGAGGATAACGCCCCCTCCGGGGCTTTCTTATGCCCAAATGCTTGAACAACACCCGGCAGGAACTATGAGTAGCGTTGCTGTAGAGAAGACCAGGACGGCGTTCGGCATCCGAGCCGCGCTGTCACTGATGCCCGAGAACAGTCAGGTGACCAAGGCTGCCCGGCTTGGCGTCTCAGTCCAAACCCTTCATCGGTGGACTGCTGGGGCTGCGAGCCCCACAGAGCAGTCCCTCGCCCGGCTAGCCCGGTGCGCCGGTGTGACGCAGGAGTGGGTCAGGAACGGCGGCCGCGATGAGACCGTCTGATGCTTGCGCCCGAGAAGGGTGCGCCAAGCCTTCGTCTGATGATCATACTTTCTGTGGCGCGATGTGTGCGCGACTTCAAGGCCGGCTGGACCGTCTGCGACAGGCTCTCGAAGAGGCCAAGGATTATCGGATCAAGCCTCTACTGCAACAGCGAGTAGAGGCGATAGAAGCTGTTGTTGGTTGGTGGGACGAGGATCTCAGGCTCGGAGCGGAGATCCGCGGTGTCCTTTATGAGTGACGGTAGACCTCCGGTCGGTCCTGGAAGAGACAACCGCAAGGGCCGTCTCCGACGCTCCCGACCTCCGGTCGGTCCCGGAACCCCATGCGCTTCCTGTGGTACGCCCCTCCCGGGTGAGGCACACCCCCGGGCGGTGCGCTGTGCCCCGTGCAGGGACAAGGCCGCCCCCGGCTCGGTGCAATGCCCAATGAAGTACTGCCTGAAGTGGTACGTCCCCGACGCCCGCCGGCCCCACAAGTGCACCCGGGGCCCGGATAACCGGGTAGCCCTGGTCGAGCTTGAATCTAGCCCGGACCTGGTGGTCCTGGCCGGTCCGCCCGCACCGCCTCGGGCCCTGGGGGTCCGCAACCCGGGTAGGGGGTAGCGGTGACCTCCAGGCCCCGTTATGTACTCCCGGGCTCGGTAGGAGCACGCCCCGCCCTCGGGCCAGTGAGTTGGGCACACGAGCACGCACAGCGTGCAGCAGCAGTGCAGAGAGCAGTACAGCAGGCGCTGCCGCCGCTGCTAGTGCAGCCGCTTCGGCAGCGGCTTGCAGAGGCAGCAGAGCGCGTGCACTGGGAGCGAGTCCCAGACGCACTCGCCGGGGAGCTTGGCGCCTGGGCCGCCGAGCCGGACGACCCACCCCAGGGGGCCGGCCCCCCGGGCCCCCGCGAAAGCCCGCCGCGTATAGAGCACCCCTCCCTTGATGCAAAGCATTCCTATTAGGAGATTCACTTGAACGACGATCACGCGCCTCCGGCGACCCCGGACGGGCTTGGCGAGGCCGGAATCGAGCTGTTCCGCTCCATCGCCGACGACTACGAACTCTTCCCCGGACAGGTCCGGTTGCTCTTCGATGCAGCCTCGGAGGCTGATCTCATCTCCGAGATGGACCGCCAGTGGCGGGCCGATGGGTCGCCGCTGACAACCCACGGAAGCCGTAATCAGCTTGTGGCTCACCCGATGGTTTCGGAGCTCCGGTTTCACCGGGCGACCCTGGCCAGCCTGATCACCAAGCTGAACCTAGAGACCGAGTACACCGAGGACGACGCCCCGGAGGCGGGGAACGTCGTCCCGATGAGCCGTACAGACGTCGCCAGGAAGGCTGCTAACGCTCGATGGGGTCGCCGTGGTTACAAAGCTCAGGCGTAACCGGCGTAAACCGTCGGCCGGCCCTTCCCTGGACGAGATTCGGCGCGAAAGCCTTACCCAATACCGGGACGACATCATCAGACGATGTGGCCCGGATTCCTTTCTGCTTCAGAACCCGGTTTTCCGGGAGATAGCGAGCGCTCCAGATGACTCAGCCACTGAGTGAAGGCGGCAAGTTCCTCGCCGCCGCCCTGATGAAGGACGTTCTTCACCCGATGACGGGTTATGACCCCGGCACGGACGCGGTGGACGCCGACCGAGGCACACCGACCCGGGTCCGGGCTACTGACCTGAGTCAGGGTCACGGAACCGAGGACACAATTCTCACTCCGGAACAGCGCGCTCAGCGCGAGTTCCGCAAGTTCATTGACAACAAGCTGAACGGATACGCCTGATGAACCCGCACTCTGTCATTGCCCAGTCCGAGATCTCCAGGATCCCCGGACTGTTGACCGCCGCCGGCGTGGAGGTTCCTCAGGACCTCAAGGACGCGCTGCACCGTTCCTCCTGGGACATCCAGTACCCCGAGCTGCCCTCGCTGGCCGAGATCAGCGGGGCAAAGACTCACGCCGAGTTCCAGAAGCTCGCTACCGAGTACGCCCGTGCCAAGGCGGACCGGGACGCCCTGGCCGCCGTGGACCAGACGATCCAGGCGACCCGGCTGCCCATCGCTCAGGCAGCCTTCCAGGCCGCCAAGCCGGACCTGATCGAGACGCTGATCGCTCGCTGGGACGCGCTGGCCGAAGAGTTCAGTCCGCTCGCCCAGGGCCTCCTGGGCCGGGTCAACATGTTCTCGCTGGACGTCGATACCGCGGCCAAATTCGTGGCCGCTCGGGAAGTGGCTGATCACCTGCGGGCGGTCGACGCGGCTCTCGACGCCGTGACCGGTGAGCTCAAGACCGCCTTCGCCAATGAGAACCGGCTGTGCCGCATCGCGGAGTTCAGGGACTACCAGAGCGTCAAGGACGCCTTCTACCAGAACGAGAAGGACAAGGACGGCTCTCCGCTGGCTCCGTACGCCGCTGCTCTGACGTTCGGGACCCGGCTGCGTCGTCTCACCCCGAAGGCAGCCGACGCCCACCGGAAGGCCCTTGCTGAGGAGCTTCCGCCGGCCCCGGCCGTGGACCAGCTTCAGGCTCAGGCTGCTGCCCGCCTGCGGCTCGGCTGAACTCGCTCAAGAGGCTGAATCTCAGCCCTTAAAGCTTTTCCTAGGGTCAAGGTACCCCCGAGCCCTAAACGCGCCTCTACGGCGCTCTGGGGCCCCTTCGCGCCCCCTTTCAGGGACATACTTCCAAGGATTAAACTTGCGCGTTGTAGATTACGCAGAGCAGATGCTCAATTCACTGTCTTACCCGTCGATCCGGTACGTCCGCTGCACGAGGGACGATGAGGATCGGCTCTCGGTCGGTTGGTACGTCCGTTGTCGCGAGGATGCGACTCCGGCGGAGGAGCTGTTCACCGTTCTGGCGGTGCTCAACTCCTGGTCGTACCGGAGGGTCGGTTCGTACTTCGGAGGACGCGGTGACGGGGTTCAGAACCCGGTGACCGGCGTCGGCCGGAAGGTCAGGGACACTCGGGTAGTGGTCAAGGAGTCGCAGCTCCGTGAGGCTCTGGGCTATGAGCCTCCGTTCGGAGATCTGATCGAGTCCGGGCATCTCACGGTCCCGGACCCGAGCAACTACCAGTGGTTCGCGAACCTTCCTGGCGGCCGGGGCAACCCGGGCCAGGCACTGCCGTACCCCGAGGGTGCTCACATCCCGAACAACGGCTATACCCACATCACTAGTCAGGGGATGTCGATCTACCGGCTGGAGCTGGGGGACCGCACCGTCCCGACCAGCGACCCTGACGGCGAGGCCGTGGGTGTTCTGTTTGAAGACCTGAGCTCCTAAGCCCTGTCCGTCATCGTCGGCGGGCGTAGCCCTGCTGTGCCGGCGGTCGGTTGTCAACCACGCACTCCGGTTGACGGCCGGGCGTCGGTGCGGCTGCCTCTGGCGTCGTCGGTGATGGTCAGGGCGACCCCCCTGTCCGGAGTCGAGGTCCAACCCGGAGGGGCTATGCCTTGTTCATGGAGACGAGGAGGCTGCCCACAGCAACAAGCAGGGAACAGGCTGCGATTACTGCCGAGAGCGTTGCGGCCTTTCCGCTGATCCCCCTAAGAATTCCGTTTGCTGCCCGGGTTCTGGTCGTTCGGTCGACCAGCATCTTTAGATTCTGCCAACGGTGCTGCTTGAAGTGGCAGCCCCCGAGAATCCCTGAGGCGTTATTTCGACACCACTCCTCGCGGCGAGTGGTGGCGCAGCACGGGACTGGCGCTTGAAACAGAAAGAATCCGAAAGCTAGGGTTGACATGACTGCGATAGGTGTTGGTCCTAGCGCTGCGATGAACCAAGCCCATGCGATTACGGGTAGAAGCATGTATCCCCAGCTCTTGCTGAGAGCTCTTCGTTGACCTTTGGTCAGTAACTTCGCCACGAGAACAAGACGCTAGGCTCCCGAATCGGAGATCTAAACAGGTGTCACCGCGTTAGCTCAGTTACATCAAGGTAGTTCGAGTGAACGCCATACGGGCTACAGATTTGCAATAGTTAGTTCTGATGAGACGGACTATCGCCGACCGTCGAGGTTCGGCGCGGCCTGGTCGCCGGCCTCCGGGCCGATGGGAAGACTCAGCAGGAGATCGCGGACACGCTCGGGGTGAACCAGGCAGCCGTGGCACGAGACCTGGCATCTCCGGACGTTATGCAGACGCATAACGAGGGGGCGGCTGCCACCATCACAGACAGCAAGGGCCGGAAGCAGCCGACCCGGAAGCCTCGGAAGGCGGGCGCTAGCGGCGCTCGCGCTCCCACCATCGATCGTCAGACTCGTATGGGTATATTGGACCGATCAAGTCGAGCGGATGATTCTCTCTGCCTTCCTCGGTCAGCTTTCCGTTCCAGTGCCGCTTCCAATGACGTTGGGCCTGATCGACAAATACATACTCTACGAAATACTGCGAGTTTTCGGTTGGCCCGAACGGCTGAGAGGCGGCGAACATCGGGACACTCTCGAACATCCACCACTCACCAGGTGGAATGGTCGGACATGTGCGGGGGCGGCACCGCTCCGTGTCGTCTATCCACCATGTAGTGAACCCAAAGACCGGCTGGCCTGACCGATTTGAGATGCGATACCGGGCGATTTGGTCTGGTCCAGCCTCGATCCACACAGCAAAAGAACTGGCTTGTTTCTCGCGTTCAGTGCGGTTGATGCCTTCGAGCTGGTCCTGCTGTGTGCGATTAGTCTCGGCGGCTGCATTTGCTGCCTTCCGGGCCCAGAGCAGGGCGGCCCCAGCTACTCCGGCTGCGAGCCAGTCTGGGATCGTCCCGACGAACTCAGGGAGATTCACGCCTGATCCGCTGGACTTGATCCCGTACCTCAGTCGGGTCCCACCACATCAGATCATCGATGCTGACGACTGGCTTCACGATCCCGAGCCGAGCCCACTTCTCAAGAGTGGCCGGCTCCAGGCCGAGTGCTCGGGCGGCTTCCTCGGTCTGCATGAGACCGGGGCGGATCATCAGCTCTCGCCCTGCTCTGTGATTCGACGAACTTGCTCGCGAAGATCGTGTAGGTCCCACCGGTCTTGCCCGCCGAGAGTCCTCTCCGCTGGCTTGACCCGGCCGGCTCGGGCCCACCGACGGAGGGTCGCGGGTGACACGCCAAGTGCGCGGGCCGCTTCGGCGGTCCTGATCAGCACTCGGTCCTCGGTCACCCTCTGATCGTTGCACACGACGCTTGCTCGGTGCGGCAACGTTCAGGATGAGCGAGTTGTGCGTAGACGAGCGAGCCTGTTAGCTTCAACAGTGTTCGTGATGAGCGAGTTGAGCGAGAGGCTGACTGCGATGTTCGTCTACGACAGGACGGAGGCCGCCAAGGCCCACCGTCTGACGCTGGCCATGTGCCTGGCTCTCCTGGCGGTCGGCACGGTCCGTCCCGTCACGGTCCGGGCTCTGGTGGTCCGGGACCTGGCTGTCTGGGACCTGTTCGGTGGTTGGGCCCTGACGGAGAAGGGCCGGAAGGTCGGCCGCTGGCTGGAAGCTGAGGCCAGCATCGAGAAGCACACGGACGCCCTCCTGACTCATGGCTAAGCACTGGAGCGGCGATCCGCGTGACCCGCACCAGTCCTGGACTCCGGAGGTTCCTCCGGTCCGCCCGGCATGGCCCCTCTTGGGCGGGGACGTTCTTGGAGCACTGATCGTCATCGCGGTTCTGTGCTCTCCACTCATGGTCTGAAGACCACTCGCTGCCGAGGCAGCCAACCAATTCTACTCTGAGGAGAACTCTGTCATGCGCACCCTGGCGATTGACCAGTCTCGTACGAAGTTCATCTATTCCGGTCTGTGCGTCCCCAAGTCGGAGTATGTCCAGCTTTCGGACGGCTCTACGAAGCGGTCCGGCAATCAGGCGTCCAACGACGAGGGTGTCCCGCTCTGGACGATGGACACTTTTGTAGACGACGAGAACGCTACCCGGGCCGAGGCCATCGGCATCACCGTTCCGTCGTACGACGAACCGAAGGCCGGCCGATTCCAGTCGATCACCTTTCAGGGTCTGGTCGCGACGATCTACACCGATCGCAACGGCCAGCCCGCCGTGAGCCTCAAGGCCACGGGTATCGACCAGGTCCAGCAGAAGCCGGCGCCGGCCGACAAGGCCGCCTGAGTGAAGACCGAGGTCTGCACGAGGGCTCGTGACCAGTGCTCTGCCTGGTCGCTCGCCTGAGTAGTCCCCACCGAGAGCCCTGCCCTACTTCCCCGGGGCAGGGCTCTCGTCGTCTCTGAGAGGTAGTCATGTCGTTCTGGGCAACTCCCTGGCGCGCCCGAGACCGTCGTCAGGACCGTGACGACTACTACGAAGTCCAGCGAATCACCGACGGTTTCATCAGGGCCTGTGAGGGCGCCGGCCTGGTCCGCACCGTGGACACGGTCACCGGTCCGACGGTCATTCCCCCGAAGCTGACGCACATCACTCTGGGGCCGCCGACGGTCCTGGTCGCCCAACTACAGCCCGGCCAGACCGTCGAGGACGTGCGGGCCGCCGCTCCCCGGCTGGCCCCTCACCTGGGCGCCGTAGGCCTGCGGGTGGAGCCCCGAGGCGTGGGTGACTGGGTAGTCCTCACCTTGCTCCAAGCGGACCCGCTGGCGGACACCGTGCCACTCCCGAGCGGCCCGATCACGGGCCCGCTCCTTCTGGGATGGGACGAGAACGGCCGAGAGACCACCACGACCGACCCTCTGCCGCACCTGTGCGCCGCCGGTTCGACCGGTTCGGGCAAGTCGTCGTTTGCCTACTCACTACTAGCCCAGGTCGCCGAACGGGCCAAGGCCGGCGAACCGGTCAAGATCTCCGGGGTAGACCCCTCCGGCGTACTGCTACGCCCCTTCCTGGAGTGGCAACCCACAGGGCCGCCACGAGGGTCGGTGTCCTCTGGACACCTCCCCGGCGTGGTGTTGGGTCTCTCCGACCCTGCCGCCATCGAGCGGAAGATGACCGAGCTCGTCGGCGAGATGGACCGCAGGATCAAAGCCATCCCCCGGGACCGGGACCGGCTGCCCGTGTCCCCGGCCCACCCGTGGCACCTGGTGGTGCTGGAGGAGTTCCCCGGCCTGCTCAAGGCCCTGGAGGCCATCGACAAGAAGGCCGCGACCTCGGTCCGGGCCTCGGTGTCCAGACTCCTCGCTGAATCTCGAAAGGCCGGCTTCTCCGTGTTCCTGCTGGCGCAGCGCCCGGAGGCCCAGATCATCGGCGGGGCCGAGCGGGCGCAGCTCGGGCTACGGCTGTCGTTCCGGCTGGACGGCCTTGAGTCCGTCAAGCTCCTGCATCCGGAGGTGGATCCTGCACTGGCGGCGCAGCACTGCACGGCGGCGCCAGGCGTAGCAATCCTGTCCGCCACGGGCCGTCCGGCTCAACGCATCCGGACGCCGTGGATCGAGTACGGCGAGTACATCGAGCGGGTTTCAGCGTGACGGGCCGCCGGGCCCTCGCGCCCGCCGAAGGTGGGAGCGCGAGGGCGGCCGGGCGGAGCCCGGCCCTTGGTAATGGGCGATCAACTGTACTTCCCGGTGGTCAGGAGGACCGGCGATCACGACGGCGGGACGTGATGAGACTCCGGCGGTCGCTCTGGGAGTGGTCATCGGTCAAGCGTCAGCGCAAGTGTGGTCGGGTGCCGTTTCGCTCCGAGGGAGGAGCAGTGATCCGGACCTCCGAGACCGATCAGGGACCCCGGGCGGGGGTGGCCGGGATCCAGTCGTGTGGATCATGGAGCTGTCCGGTGTGCTCGCGGAAGATCTCGGCCGAGCGTGCTCGGGAGGTGGCCGCAGTCCTCAAGGCGGCTGAGGCCCAGGACTGTTCGGTCGCGTTCGTGACGCTGACGTTCCGGCATCGAGCCGGTACCCCGCTGCGGGCCTCCTGGGACGCTCTGACCGCCGGGTGGCGCTCGGTGACCTCCGGCGCCTCCTGGTCAAAGGATCAAGACAAGTTCGGGGTGATCGGCTGGCTCCGGGCAGTCGAGCTGACCCACGGGGACCACGGCTTCCATGTCCACTGCCACGCCATGATCGTGTTCGACACCCGGGTCTCGCCAGACATCATGTTCGCCCTGGGCGACCGGTTGTTCGGTCGCTGGGAGAAGGGCCTTGCACGTAAGGGGTTCTCGGCCATCGCTGACCGGGGCGGCCTGGACGTCCGGCCCGTACAGCTCACAGCGGACTCCATCGAGTCCCTGGCCACCTACATCAGCAAGGCGGCCATGGAAGCGGTCAACGCCTCCGGCAAGGCTGCCCGGGGCTCTGGGAGCCGGGCCCCGTTTCAGATTCTCCGGGATGCCGTCGGGACCGGTTCGGCCGACGACATCGAACTCTTCTGGGAGATCGAGCAAGCCTCCGCAGGGCGAAAGAAGATCACCTGGTCGACCAGCCTCCGGGAGTGGGCCGGCCTCCACCGAGAGCGGACCGAGGAGGAGATCGTGACCGAAGACCAGCACGGAGAAGATCAACTGGTGCTGCCCCGGGAGACCTGGGAGCGGGTCCAGCATGAGGCCGAAGACCTCCTGGACATCATCGAGCTGGAGGGCCTCCCGGGCGCTGAGCGCTGGCTCAGGTCCCGGGGCCTGGCATACCGAGTTGTGGACCCCGGGCGGGGTAAGGCTGACGAGTAGGGGAGTGGCCTCCAGGCACTGGCAGCTTGGTAGCGCACGCCGGGCCGGACCGAGAGGGACGACCGGCTGAGTCGGGAACCGGCCATCGCGTATGGAGCGAGGCGAGGGGGTGCCAGCCTCTCGGAATTGCTAGTCTGAGCCTCCAATGAGGCTCTGACCTGCTGTTTGTCGGGGTGGCGGGATTTGAACCCACGGCCCCTCGCTCCCAAAGCGAGTGCGCTACCAAGCTGCGCCACACCCCGTCCCGCGCAGTCTAGCCCCGCCCCGTCGTTGCACCGCGGCGACGTCACCCCCGCCGCGCGTGCCAGGTGCAGGGCGGTGTGTCCCGCGTGACAGCGCCGAGCCGTTGATCGACCCGCGACCGCGTTCCTAAGGTAAGCCTTCCCTAAATCATGGAGGAGCGCCGCTTGAGATCGCCGTCCCGCCCCACGGGGCTGCACGACCCGGCCGCAGAGCACAGCAGCTGCGGTGTCGGGTTGATCGTCCGGAAGGACGGGGTGCAGACCCACGACGTCCTCGTCCACGCCCATCGTGCCCTGTGCGCGGTCCCGCACCGCGGCGGCATGTCCGCGGAGGGCGTCGGCGACGGTGGCGGCGTCTCGGTCGATCTCTCGGTCCGGTTCTTCTCCGCGCTCGCCGGACGCGAGCTGGAGCCGGGCCGGTTCGGCGTCGGCAACTTCTTCCTCCCCGCCGACCCCGACCGGGCCGCGGCGGCGGAGAAGCTGGTCACGAGGGTGCTGGAGGACGACGGCTGCACGGTCCTCGCCGTGCGGGACGTCCCGACCGACCCGTCCGCCCTGCGGCCGGCGGCGGTCGCCGCGCAGCTCCCGATCCGGCAGTGGATCTTCACGGTGCCCGCGGACGCAGCCGAGCCGGAGCGGCTGACGCACCGCTGCCTGCTCGGCGTCGAGGCGACGGCGTACACCGAGCCGGACCTCGCGGGCCTGTACCCACTGAGCCTGTCCACCCGCACCCAGGTCCTCAAGGGACGGTTGAACTCGTGGGAGGTGCTGCGCTGGTTCACCGACCTGCGCGACCCGGCGCACGAGGTCCGGAGCCTCTACTTCCACACCCGCTTCTCCACCAACACCGACCCGCACCCGACGATGGCGCAGCCGTTCCGGCTGATCGCGCACAACGGCGAACTCAACACCGACCGCAAGAACCGGATCGCCGACGACGCGCTGGCCCGGGCCCGCGGCCGTCGCATCGTCCGGCCGCCGGGACAGTCCGACAGCGCGCGGTTCGACCAGACGCTGCACGGCCGCGTCGCCGAGGACGGGCTCGACCTCGTCGCCGCCGTCGTCTCGATGATGCCGCCGGCCTGGGAGAACGACCGCTCGATGGCCGGGCCGGTGCGGGCGATGCTGGAGTACTTCTCGCTCGCGGAGGAGTGCAACGACGGGCCGGCCGCGATCGTCTTCTCCGACGGCGACGTCATCGGCGCCCGGCTGGACCGGCTGGGCCTGCGTCCGCTGCGGACCTGCGAGACCGACGAGTACCTGACCGTGTCGTCCGAGGCGGGCCAGTTCGACCTGCCCGCCGACCGGGTCGTGCGCCGCGGCCGGATCGAGGCCGGCGGGATGCTGTGGTGGAGCGCCACCGAGCAGCGCAGCTTCGACACCGCGCAGACGCTGGAGCGCCTCGCCGCGCGGGCCGACTACCCGGCCCTGCTGGAGCGGGCCCGCACGACGCTGGACGGCCTGGTCGCGGCCGCGCCGGTCGCCGTCCCGGACGCGTCGCTGGGCCTGCACCAGCGCTACGTCGCGTACGGCCTCGACCAGGAGGCCTTCCGCTACCTCATGGACCCGATGCTCGACAGCGGCGCCGAGCGGATCTCCGCGATGGGCTACGGCAACGCGATCAACGCCCTCACCGACCGCGAGGGTGGCGTCGCACGGTTCTTCACCCAGCGGTTCGCGCAGGTCACGAACCCGCCGCTGGACCCGATCCGCGAGGCCGACGGGATGACGCTGCGCATCGCGCTCGGTGCCCGTCCGACCGGCCCCGGCGACGGCGGCACGCACCGGATCGTGCTCGGCTCGCCGGTCCTGGACGCCGGCGACCTCGACCGGCTGCGCGGCCAGGACCGGGTGCCCGTCGCGGAGTTCCCGCTGCTCCACACCCCCGGCGACCTGGAGGGGGCGATCGAGCGGCTCTGCGCCGACGTCGTCGCCTTCGCCCGCGACGGCGGCGGCGTCGCCCTGCTCGACGACCGCGCCGTCGGCACCACGCTCGCGCCGGTCCCGGCGGTGCTCGCCGCCGCCGCGGTGCACCGTGCGCTGACCGAGGCCGGGCGCGGCCCGTCGGTGTCGCTGGTCGTCGCGACCGGGCAGGTGTGCTCGGCGCACCACCTCGCCGTCGTGCTGGGGTTCGGGGCGTCGGCCGTGCACCCGCACGCGGTGCGGCTGCGCGCCGAGGAGCGGTTCGGCGCCGACGCCGGCGCCGCGTTCGGCCGGTTCCGGAAGGCCGCGGAGAAGTCCCTGCTCAAGACGATGGCGCGGATCGGGCTGTGCACCGCAGGCAGCTACGTCGGCGGCCGGTTCTTCGAGCCGGCCTACCTCGACACCGACGACCCGGTCCTGCGCCGCTGGTTCCCCGACCTGGACTCGCCGGTCGGCGGCGTCGGGTTCGCCGCCATCGAACGGTCCACGGCGGACTGGCACGCCCGCGCGCTCGCCGTCACCGGCGCCGACGACGTCCCGCAGCTCGGGTTGTTCAAGGAACGGTCCGACGGCGCCGGGCACTCCTACGGCGTCGCCGCCGTCCGCGCCTTCGCCGGCCTGACCGACGAGGCGACCGGGCTGACCGCGACGCCGGTCGAGCCGTCGCTGCGGCTGCTCCCGCTCACCGGGCTGCACGACGCGTTCGGCCTGCACGACGAGGCCTACACCCACACCGGGCTGCGTGCGCTCACCGACGCCGAGATCGACGACTTCACGATCACCCCGGGCTACCGGGACTTCGTGCGCACCCTGCACACCGAACGGGAGCAGCGGCCGTCCGCGCTGCGCGACGTGCTCGGGTTGCCGCTCGACCTGCGCCACGGCCCCGAGGTGCTCGACCGGGCCGACCCGGACGGCAACGTGTGCGTCGCCGTCCGCGGGCTGCGCGTCGACGGCGCGACGCTGGAGACCGACGATGACCCCGCGGCCCTCGCCCGCTATCTGCGGGACCGCTTCGGCACGGACGTCGACGTCGAGCAGCAGGCGGGGAACGTGCTGCGCTGCACCGCCCGCGGTGCGGCCCGCGCCTGGCTCGACCTGCTGGTGCCGGCCCCGGAGCCGGTCGCGCTCGACACCGTCGCCCCGGCCCACGAGGTCACCCGGGTGCTCGCGTCCGGCGCGATGAGCCACGGCGCGCTCGTCGCCGGTGCGCACGAGGCCGTCGCGCACGGCACGAACATGGTCGGCGGCCTGTCCAACTGCGGCGAGGGCGGCGAGGCCCGCTCCCGGTTCGGGACGATCCGCGGCTCCCGGATCAAGCAGTTCGCGTCCGGCCGGTTCGGCGTCTGGGCGGGCTACCTCGCCGACCCGATGCTCGAGCAGATCGAGATCAAGATCGCGCAGGGGGCGAAGCCGGGGGAGGGCGGCCAGCTGCCCGGGCCGAAGGTCACCGTCGACATCGCCGCCGCCCGCGGTGCGACGCCGGGCGTCGAGCTCGTCTCCCCGCCGCCGCACCACGACACCTACTCGATCGAGGACCTGGCCCAGCTCATCCACGACTGCACGGCGGCGCGGGTGAAGGTCGTCGTCAAGCTGGTGTCGTCGGAGGGGATCGGCACGATCGCGGTCGGCGTCGCCAAGGCCGGTGCGCACGTCATCAACGTCGCCGGGAGCACCGGCGGGACCGGTGCCGCCGCCGTCACCAGCCTGAAGTTCGCCGGCCGGTCCGCCGAGCTCGGCGTCGCCGAGGTGCACCAGGCGCTGTCCGCGCACGGCCTGCGCGACGCCGTCGAGGTGCGGTGCTCCGGCGCGCACCAGACCGGCGGCGACGTCGTCGTGTCCGCACTGCTCGGCGCCGACGGCTTCGAGTTCGGGACGACCGCGCTGATGATGCTGCGCTGCGTCATGGCGAAGAACTGCAACGTCAAGTGCCCGGCCGGGATCACGACCAACGCCGAGGCGTTCGACGGCGACCCGCGCGCGCTGGCCCAGTACCTGCTCGACGTCGCGCACGAGGTCCGCGAGATCCTCGCCGGGCTCGGCCTGCGCAGCCTGCGCGAGGCGCGCGGCCGCTCCGACCTGCTGCACCTCGTCCGGCACCCGGCGATCGTGGCGCGGCTCGACCTGCGCCGGGTGCTGCACCGGGTCACCGCCGGGCAGGTCGCCGACCCGGTGCGGGTCGGCACGGACCACGACCACGACGAGGACTGGTCGGCCCGCGTCCGGGCCGCGCTGGCCGCCGGCGCGTCCGGTGTGGACGTCGACGGCGGCGAGCTCGGCAACCGGCACCGCTCGGTGGGCGGGCGGCTGTCCGTCGACGTCGAACGCATGCTGAACCACGAGCGGGTCCCCGGCCC
This sequence comes from Pseudonocardia sp. EC080619-01, assembly GCF_001420995.1. Classification (NCBI taxonomy): domain Bacteria; kingdom Bacillati; phylum Actinomycetota; class Actinomycetes; order Pseudonocardiales; family Pseudonocardiaceae; genus Pseudonocardia; species Pseudonocardia sp. EC080619-01. The sequence continues at coordinate 4,323,548 of NZ_CP012184.1, forward strand.
GGCGCTCGCCGACGACCGCGGCCGCCGCTTCCTCCCCGAGGCGTGGGCGCGTATCCGGACCCGTGGTGCCGCCGGGCAGTCCTACGGCCTGCTGTGCAACGACGGCCTCTCGCTGGAGCACACCGGCACCGCGAACGACGGCGTCGGCAAGGCCGCCTGCGGCGGGACGATCGCCGTCCGCTCGCCCGGCGGCGGTGGCACCGGTCCCGGCGGCAACGTGCTGATCGGCAACTTCGCGCTGTTCGGCGCCACCGGCGGACGGCTGTTCGTGCAGGGCGAGGCGGGGGACCGGTTCGCCGTCCGCAACTCTGGGGCGAGCGCCGTCGTCGAGGGGGTCGGCGACTTCGGCTGCGAGTACATGACCGGCGGCGCGGTGCTGAACCTCGGCGCGTCCGGCGTCGGGCTCGGCAACGGCATGTCCGGCGGGTTCCTCTACCAGTACGACCCGGCGGGCACCGCGCGGTTCAGCACCGACTCGGTCGACGTCGCCGCGGTCGACGGCTTCCACGACGTCGCCGTCCGGCAGCTGCTCACCCGGCACCACGACGCCACCGGCTCGCCGCTCGCCCGCCGGCTGCTCGACGGGTGGGAGCGCGAGCGGGCGCACGTCGTCGTCGCGACCCCGCGGGCGCTGCGGCTCTACCAGGACGCCGACGCGATCCTCGCCGCCCGCACCCGCGCCGAGCTCGTCGACGAGCTGGCCGAGGCGCTCGCGGCGCACCAGCTGCGCCGGCACAAGGTCGCCGCCCGCGACGGCGTCCCGGTCGCCCACGGGATCGTCCCGGACGGCGCCACCGAGCAGATGTACGCGCTGCTCAACGCGCTGACCGTGCAGACCGTCGCCGAGGACGTCGCCCGGCGGCGCGGGGCGGACGCCCGGAACCTGCTGCTCACCGAGGACCACGCCGTCCGCGCCCGGCTGACCCGCTACGCCCGCGAGGCGCTGGCGGGCTACCCCGACGACGAGCTCGCCGTCCTCGTGTCGCACAAGCGGGTCGGCGACCTCAAGGCGGCACTGGCCCGCCGCGACGTCTACGGCACCGACAGCCCCGGCACGTTCGGCTGGATCATCGCCCAGGACCGGGCGAACACCGAACGCCTCGGCCGCATCCCCGGCTTCGAGGAGCTGTTCGCCGCCGAGGCCGCCCCGGACCTGGTGGGCACGCCGTGACCGCCGACCCGATCCTGACCGGCCTGGACATCGCGGCCGACGCGCCCTTCACCTCCGAGCAGCGGATCTGGCTGTCCGGCTACCTGGCGGGCGCCCGGTCCGCGGCGCGGCCGGCGACGCCCGGCGCGGACGCCGCGCACCCGCCGGTGCACGTCCTCTACGGCACCGAGACCGGCAACGCCGAGTCGATCGCCGAGACCGTCGCGGGGCAGCTGACGGCGGCCGGTGCGCCCGCCGAGCCGGTCGAGCTCGACCAGGTCACCGCCGACGCGCTCGCCGCGATGGAGCGCGTGGTCGTCGTCTGCTCCACCTACGGCGACGGCGAGATGCCGGACGACGCCGACCTGTTCCGGCAGCTGATCGAATCCGACGACGCCCCGCGGCTGGGGTCGACGACGTTCGCCGTCTGCGCGCTCGGCGACACCGCCTACGACGACTTCTGCGCCGCGGGCCGGCTGATCGACGCCCGGCTGGAGGCGCTCGGGGCGACCCGGGCGCTGGAGCGCGTCGACTGCGACGTCATGTGGGAGGACCAGGCCGGGCAGTGGCAGGCAGCCGTGGTCGAGACCTTCGCGGGCGGTGCGGCCGGGTCCGCCGCCGCGCGGACCCCGGACGAGAAGTCCACATGGGACCGCCGGAACCCGTTCGCCGCCGTCCTCGCGCACAGTGTGCGGCTGTCCGGGCCCGGGTCGGACAAGGAGATCCGCCACCACGAGCTGGCCCTCGCCGACTCCGGGATCACCTACGCCGCAGGCGACGCGCTCAACGTGCTGCCCGCCAACGATCCCGAGCTGGTCGAGGCGCTGATCGAGCACCTCGGCCACGACCGTGACACCGCCGCCGGCGACCGTCCGCTGCACGAGGCGCTCACCCACGCCCACGAGATCGTGACGCCGTCGAAGGACCTGCTCGCCGTGCTGGCCGAGCGGACCGCCGACGACGAGATGCGGGCCGCACTCGGCGACCGCGGCACCCGCGACGCCTACCTGTGGGGCCGTGACCTGCTGGAGCTCCTGCGCCGCGCCCGGCTCCGCCTGGAGGTCGAGGAGTTCCTCGGGCTGCTCCGCCCGCTGCAGCACCGGGCCTACTCGATCTCGTCGAGCCCGCTCGTGTCACCGGACCGGATCCACCTGACGGTCGCGAGCGTCCGCTACTCCTGCGGGGACCGCGCCACCGGCGGGGTCTGCTCCACCCACCTCGCGGACCGGCTCACCACCGGCGACACGACCGGCGTCTTCCTGCAACCGAACACCACGTTCCGGCCACCCGCCGACGACGTCGACATGATCATGGTCGGCCCGGGGACGGGCATCGCGCCGTTCCGTGCGTTCCTCCAGGAACGCGAGGCCCGCGGCGCCACCGGCCGCAACTGGCTGCTGTTCGGCGACCGGCACCGCGAGCACGACTTCCTCTACGAGACCGAGCTGACGGAGTGGGCCGGATCCGGCCTGCTCACCCATCTCGACCTGGCGTTCTCCCGCGACCAGGCCGAGAAGGTCTACGTCCAGACCCGCATGCGCGAGCACGGCGCGCGGCTGCACGCCTGGCTGGCGCAGGGCGCGCACCTCTACGTGTGCGGGGACGCGACGCGGATGGCCCGCGACGTCGACGCCGCGCTGCACGCGGCCGTCGCCGAGCACGGCGGCACCGACGCCGACGGGGCCGCGGCGTTCGTCGCGGACCTCAAGCGGGAGAAGCGCTACCTGCGTGACGTGTACTGACACTACCGATCCGGAGCACCCCGTGACCCTGCCCCGCACCGAGCTCGACGCGCTGCTCGCGCACCGTGTCGGCACCCGGCTCGACCTCGATCCCGACTCGCTGGCCCGGCACCTCCCGCTGCTCGACGAGGTCGTCGCGACCACCGCGAACGGCAGCGCCCTGATCAGCGACCTCGCCGCCTACGCCGAGCCGAGCTTCACCGGTGAGGCGTTCGCGGTGCGCACCGACCGGGTCACCGTCCGGCTGGCCCGGTCCGCGGTCGCCGCCCTGGTCCGCACCGACGCCGACGACGACGCCCGCGAGCCCGCCGGACTGTGGATGTTCGACGCCGACGGCACCGCCGTGCACCGCGCGCACCTGGTCTCCGAACCCGCTCCGATGGTGCTCGACGTGATGGCGCTGGCCCCGCGGGCGGAGCGGACCGAGGCGGTGCCGCCGGAGCTCCCCGATCCCGACGAGCTGGACCAGATCGGCCTGCTCGACGCGATCCTCGCCGACGACGGCGAGCTGCTCGACCGGATCGCCCGCCCGGCGTTCCCGGTCGGCGGGTTCCTCCCCGTCGTCGAGCTGCTGTGCCTGTTGTGCGAGCAGGGCGTCCCGGTCGGCATGGCCGTCCCGAACCGGGGCTGCCTGCAGGCGTCGGTCGGGTGGGTGGACCACGTCGAGACCGGCGACGTCGTCGGCGTCGTCTCGGGGCCGGCCCAGTTCGCCTTCGGCCCGGCCGACGTCGACGCCGCACGCGTCGTCCGGACGCACGGGCCGCACGGTCCGATGTCGACGGTACTGCTGACCGGCGACGACGGCCGCTGCCTCGCCCTGCTCGGCCAGCTCGGGCTGCCGCCGGTGAGCGCGGTGACGGCCTGGGAGCGGATGGTCGCCGACATCTTCGGAGGTCGCGGCTTCGGAGGACGCGGCTTCGGAGGTCGCGGCCGACCGACCGGGTGAACGGGTGAACGCGGTCACCACGCCGTCCGTAGAGACGGGCATCGAGGATGAATCACCCGGAAAGGACGCCCCGATGCGCCGTACCCTCCCCCGTCTCGCCGCCGTGACCGCCGCAGGCGCACTCGCCTTCGCCGCGACCGCGGGTGTCGCGTTCGCCCAGGAGACCGAGGTCCCCGAGCCGAGCAGCTTCACCAGCATGTACACCGTGGCCGCGTCGCCGGACACGATCATCAACAACGACAACGCCGCCGTCCCGGGTGAGCCGGGCGCGTCCGGCGAGTTCAACTTCCGGCTCAACAGCGACGACGAGATCATCTGCTACGACATCACCCTGCGCGGCGTGACCGGGGAGTACGAGAGCCCGGCGAAGACCGCCACGCACATCCACGAGGCCGCCGCCGGTGCGGCGGGCCCGCCGCGCCTGGCGTTCCCGGACCCGACCGGTGACGGTGACGTCCGGACGTCGTCCGGCTGCCTGCAGGGCCCCTTCACCACCGGTCTGGAGCGTGACGGCCAGGACACCGGCACCGGCTTCTCGCTCGCGCAGATCGAGGCCGACCCGTCGGCGTTCTTCGGGGACACCCACACCGCCGAGTACTCGGCCGGTGCCGTGCGCGGCCAGCTGACCGAGGTCCCGATGGGCGGCGTCGAGACCGGTGCCGGCGGTGCCTCCTCGAACGACACCGTGGCCTACACCCTCGGTGCCGCGGGACTCGTCGCGGCCGCCGGTGCCGGCGTCGTCCTGGTCCGCCGGAGCCGTGCGCAGGGCTGACACCGTGCCCGACCGCGTGCGACGCCCGGGAGCCCTGGTGCTCCCGGGCGTCGTCGTGCTGGTGGTCCTGCTCCTCACCGGCTGCGCCGGGGCCGGTGTGGACGGTCCGGCGGCCCCGGAGCGGCCGGCCGGCCCGATCACCCAGGCGCCGGTCGTCGCGGCACCGGGTGAGGTCGTGCCGACGTCGGTCCGGATCCCGGCGATCGGGCTCGACGAGCCGTCGCTGGTCCGGCTCGGCGTGACCGGGGAGGGCACGGCCGAGGTGCCGCAGGACTACGACCGCGTCGGCTGGTTCGACCGCGGCGGCAACCCCGGCCCGGCCGTCCTCATGGGACACGTCGACTCCCGCGACGGGCCCGCCGTCTTCTTCGACCTCCGCGACCTGGCGGCCGGGGACGTGATCGAGGTCGGCCGCAGCGACGGTACGACGGGCCGGTACGCCGTCGAGTACACCCGGCAGGTCCCGAAGGACGAGTTCCCGACCTTCGAGGTCTTCGGGGCCGCGCCGGAGGACGTGCTCCGGCTCGTCACCTGTGCCGGCGAGTTCGACCGCGGTGAGCGCAGCTACCTCGACAACCTCGTCGTGCACGCCCGCGCCGCCTGACGACCGCCGTTGCAGGACGCGCCGAGATGTCCGGTTACCGCCCCGGGGTCCGGCCCTGGCGGACACTGGACGGGTGACCGTGCCGCGAGCGAGGACGCCGTCCGGGCCGGACCGCCGGTCCGCGTGGTCCTCGCTCGTGTCCGGAGTGTCCCGGCTCGGGAAGGTCCCGCCGCTGCACGTCGTCCTGGCCGTGACCGGGATGCTCCTGCTGGTCGGCGTCGTGATGGTCCTGTCGGCGTCGGCCGGTGGACGGACCGTCGCGGACGGGATGGTGCTCACCGTCTTCGTCCGGCACCTGATCTTCCTGCTGGCGGGCGTCGCCGCGTTCGCGGCCGGGATGACCCTGCGGCCGTCGGTGCTGCGGGCGTGGACGCCGTTGTTGCTGCTCGCCTGCGTCGTCGCGCTCGTGCTGGTGCTGGTGCCCGGCATCGGTGAGGTCCGCGGCGGCGCCCGCAGATGGATCTCGGTCGGCGGGTTCACCGTGCAGCCCGGCGAGGCGGTCAAGGTCGTGCTGCTGCTGTGGGGCGCGCACGTGCTCGCGTTGCGGGGCAGGGCCGTGCGGCACGCCCGCTACGCCGTCCTCCCGCTGGTCCCGGTGGTGATGATCGTCGCGGCGCTGCTGATGCTCCAGCCGGCGCTGAGCACGACGGTCGCGCTCGGCGTGGTCCTCGTCGCGCTGCTGTTCTTCGCCGGGGCGCCACTGGGACTGATCGCCGCGCTGTCCGGCGGTGCCGTCCTCGGGGCCACCGTCCTCGGGCTCACCGCCGGCTACCGGCGCGAACGGCTGACCACGTTCCTCGGCTCCGGCGACGAGCTCGGCGCCGGCTACCAGTCCCGCCAGGCGCTGCTCTCACTGGCCGACGGCGGACTGTTCGGCACCGGCCTCGGCCAGGGCCGCGCCAAGTGGGACTACCTGCCCAACGCCGCGAACGACTTCGTCTTCGCGGTGATCGGGGAGGAGCTCGGACTGCTCGGCGGGATCGCCGTGCTCGGGCTGTACGCGGTGCTGGCCTGGGTGGGCCTGCGCGTCGCGGCCCGCACGAGGGACCCGTTCCTGCGGCTGGTGACGGCAGCGACCGCCACCTGGGTGGTCGTGCAGGCGGTGATGAACGTCGGCTACGTCGTCGGGCTGCTCCCGGTGACCGGGCAGCAGCTGCCGCTGGTCTCGGCGGGCGGCACGGCGCTGGTCAGCACCCTGTTCCTGCTGGGGCTGGTCGCCAACGCCGCCCGCCGGATCAGGTAGACCGCAGGTCCCCGCGCAGCACCGTCGCCCCACCGGTGTCGACCACCCGGAAGCCGGACGCGTCGGAGCGGAGCACCGACGAGTTCAGGTTGCAGACCATCGGGTTCTCGCCCGTCCCGATGAACTCGCCCGCCCCGACCTCGCGGCCGTCCGACGCCTCGACGACGACGCGGTACGTCGAACCCGACCGGAACCCGTCGGCGTCCAGCACGATCTCCACGCCCCACGTGTGCGGGATCGCGACCGCGGTGGCCTCGACCGCCGGATCCATCGCCTGGACCGCCACCGGCTCGCGGGGGATCCCGTCGTGGTCGCCGACCGCGTACCCGACCGCGCCACCGACCAGGATCGCGACCGCCGCCGCAGACGCGACCGGGAGCCAGCGTGGACGCTTCCTCGTACCGGGCTCGCGCCCCTCGGCGCGGGCGGCCGCCACGATGCGGTCGCCCAGGTCCGGTGGGGGAGCGGGCGCCCGGTCCAGCTGCGCGGGATCGACCCGGCCCAGTGCGGGCAGGACCGACGAGATCTCCGCCAGCTCGGCCCGGCACTCGGCGCAGCCGTCCAGATGGGCCGCCACCGCGGCGGCCTCGTCGCGTGGCAGACGTCCGATCGCGTGGTCCCCCAGCGACTCACGCAGTGCCCGGTGCTCGTCCGGAGTCACGGTTCCACCCCCATCTCGTCCATCGCCAGTCGCAGTGCTTTCAAGCCGTAGAACACCCGGCTGCGGATCGTCCCGACCGGGACCCCGGCCTCCGCCGCGATCTCCGCGTGTGGACGGCCGCGCAGGTACGCCTCCACGATCGCCTGCCGGTGCTCGGGCCGCAGCCGCCGCAACGCCTCCTCGACCAGCCAGGTGTCCACCAGCGCGTCGTCGGCGGGGCCGATCGAGTCCCTGCCGGACTCCGGCTCGTCGGTGAGCTGCCGGCGCCAGGGTCGTACCGTCAGCCGGCGGATCTCGTCGATGACGACGTTACGGGCGATCGCGAACAGCCAGACCCGCAGGCTCGCCACCGACGGGTCGAACGCGTCGGCCCGGCGCCAGGCGCGGAGGAAGACCTCCTGGACAGCCTCCTGTGCGCCGCCGTCGTCGCCGAGCTGGCGCAGGGCGTACCGGTAGATCTCGGGGCCGTGGGCGCCGTACGCGGCGCGGAGCCCGGCCTCGGTGTCGAGCCCGGGGTCCGGGGGTGGGGCGACAGCCCCTCCGCCCACGGACCGCAAGCCGCGTCTGCGCGCCGTCATCGGTGTCCGGAACCTCCTGAACGTCCCCTGTCCGGGGTGGGTACGTACCCGGGGGCGGGGGTGTTCACGGGTTCGGTGTGGGATAGGCTCGTGGATGTCCGATCGACACGATCGGGCATGCGGGCGTAGCTCAATGGTAGAGCCCCAGTCTTCCAAACTGGCTACGCGGGTTCGATTCCCGTCGCCCGCTCCACCATCTGACCAGCGGAGACGCTGATCAGCTCTGATCTTGAGACAGACTTCGTACATAAGGCGTGGTGCGAGTCGGTCCTGGCGTTGCCTGCATGGCAGGAGGCTCGGTCTCCGGGAGGCATCCCCGCCAGCAGCAACGGCGATGTGACGATCCCGCCTTGATCATGAGCGGCACACCTTCTCCGCCCTGTACTGAGCTCGACTACACGTTGCCGGGACCGCATCAGGGCGTCGCTCGCTTGCGCTGTACCGGGAAGGGCGGAGCGGGTGAGACCCGAGCCCGGGTCCGTGTCGAGCGCATCTCATGCAGGCTGTGGGCTTGCCGACTGTGGTCTACCGGTCAGGAGTGCAGCGTGCGAGTGGGCTCGAATCCGTTCTCACCGATGGGTGCTCCGGCCATGTTCCAACTCCAGGAGATCGTCGGGGTGATCCGCATGTAGGTACCCGGTCCGACCATCCCGACGCGCTCGTGCGGGCCGTCGGCGTCCCCGTAGACCCGGATGCCTCGCGCGATGAACGGGTCGAACGACGGCATGTCGTCGATGACCAGCGCGACCTTGTGGTTGCCGGCGGCGAGGTTGCGGAACTTGCGGGTGGCGGTGACGGTGCGTCCGCCGCCGACCCAGAACACGGATCCGTCGAACTCGACGGCCACCGGAACGACGTCCGGTTGGCCGTGACCGTCGACCGTCGCGAGCCGCCCCATCCCGTTCGAGCTCAGGTAGGCGATCTCATCGGGGGAGAACGACATCGAATCGGTCCCTTCGGTGGTGAATGTGACGCCGCGGGACAATCTAGGACAGCGTCGACGTCGACTCACCGATGGATCGGGCGAGAGTCCCGAAGCCGTGGGTGGATGAGCGGCTGCGCCACGCTGTGTCCTGCCGGCAGCGCCGACTGGTGCGGGCCGCCCCTCACACGTCCAGGACGGCTACGGCGTCGCTGCGCGACAGCGCTGGCGCGCAGCCCCTGGACCCGCGAGCCTTCGCGGGCCCTGGGGCACGTCCCGAGGGGCAGCCCACGGCCACACGGCGTGTGGAGATCGCGTTCCGTCGGGCTGAGGGCGGCAAGTGTGGGTTCATCTCCGGTCAGCTGTTCGGGGTGTAGACGTGCTGGCGGTCGTCGGAGCCGTAGATGCCCACGCCTACCAGCGGGTTCTCCGCGGAGCGCTGCTACGAGGCTCGATGGGACGGGTCGGGACCTGCCCGGACAACGCCGCAATGGAGTCCTTCTTCAGCCTGCTGCAGAAAACGTCGTCAACCGACGACGCTGGGACACCCGCGCCGAGCTCCGGCTCGCGATCGTGACCTGGATCGAGAGCACCTACCATCGCCGCAGACGCCAAGACACCCTCGGCAGGCTCACCCCAGTCGAATTCGAGATACTCGCATCAGCCGCTCACGAGGCCTGAACACCTACCCGACGCGGGTCAACCAGAGTCTGGGCAGCCCCGAGTCTGTCCGACACGCCGAACGGCATTGCAGAAGCGCTCCACAGCTCCTGAATGTCTCGGGTATGTGACCTGCCTCGCATCCGTGTGGAGTCCGACGTGGCGTCAGGGTGTTCGGTGATCGGACCGGCTCCCGACGAGAGGTCCCGACCATGACCGACCAGGCCATGCCCGTCCGACTGACCGACGCCGACTACGCCCGCGCGGAGCAGATGCTCGCCCCGTACCGGGCCCGGCTGATCCCGGACGCTGCGGTGGTCCCACAGTGGTCCGCCGACGGCTCCCCGTTCCGGTACCGGTCCGGGACTCGGCACGTCCTGGTCGACCCGGCGACGGGCTCCCGACGAGACGCGTTCGACCACGAGCGGCTCGCCGCGGCACTGTCGGAGGCGTCCGGGCACGCGGTGGTGGCCGACGATCTGCCGCTCGGCTCTCCGGAGTTCGAGGCCCCCGGCCGGGACCCGGACGTGGTCCGGTTCTCGGCGTTCGACACCGGGTGGGAGTGGTCGGACCGGGCCGGGACCTGCACGCCGGTCGAGGACGAGGGTCCCCCGGTGGGGCCGGGGGAGATCGCGTCACCGGACCGGGAGTGGGTGGCGTTCCGCCGCGACGGTGACGTGTGGGTGCGCAGCCGGGACGGCCGGCAGGAGTTCGCGCTCACCGACGACGCCGAACCGCACTGGGACTACGGCGGGTTCCCCGAGGCGGCCACGAAGGTCAAGCTCCCCTTGCTGGGCATGGGATCGCTGCTGCTGGCGGGGTGGTCGCCGGACTCCACGCGGCTGATCACTCACCGGATCGACCAGCGCGAGCTGCCGGAACAGGTCCTCGTCGAGGCCGCGCCGAAGGGCGGCGAGCGGCCGGTGGCTCATCGCGTCCGCTATCCGGTGCCCGGCGACGAGGCGCAGGCGACGATGACCTGGCACATCCTCGATGTCGGCACCCGCCGGAACGTGACGGCCTCCGGTGGGCCGGAGGTCCTGACCTCCCCCTACGCCCTTTCCCGGCGGTGGTGGACCGGGAAGAACGGCGATGCGGTGCACGTGTTGCACCAGTCCCGTGACGGACGCACCCTGGAGCTGCGCCGGCTCGATCCCGGCACCGGGTCGATGACGACGCTGATCACCGAGACCGCCCGTACCCGGGTGGACCCCTCGCCCTACCTGCACGTCCCGCCGCTGCTGCGTGTCCTGGACTCGGGCGAGATCCTGTGGTGGTCCCAGCGCGACGGCTGGGGCCATCTCTACCGCTACGCCGCCGGCGGTGAGCTGCTCGGCCGGGTCACCGGCGGGCAGTGGCTGGTCCGCCGGGTCCTGTGGGTCGACCAGGACCGTCGCCAGGTCTGGTTCCTGGCCTGCGGGCTGCACGCCGATCCCTACATCCGCCAGATCTGCCGGGTCGACCTCGACGGCGGCGGGTTCGTGCGGATCACCGACGACGATCTCGACCACGACGCCCTCGCCCCACCACTCGGCGGCTACCTCCTCGACCGCGCATCCACGGTCGACGTGGCGCCCCGGGCGAGGGTGCTCGGCGGGGACGGGGAGGTGCTGGTCGAGCTGGAGGATCCGGACACCGCAGCGCTGGAGGCGGCCGGGTGGGCCCCTCCGGAACGGTTCCGGACGACCGCCGCCGACGGGCGCACCCCGATCTACGGTCTGCTGTGGCGTCCGCACGGCTTCGACCCGGCACGGCGCTACCCCGTCGTGGACCACGTCTACCCCGGACCCAACATCCACCGCGCCTCACCGGCGTTCGGTGACCTGTTCACCGGGGAGCCCGAGGCGCTGGCGGCACTCGGCTTCGCGGTCGTCGCCCTCGACGGCCGCGGTACCCCGGGGCGCAGCCAGGCCTTCCTCGACCATTCCTACGGCGACCTCGGCATGGCCGCGGCTCTGGACGACCACGTCGCCGCCATCCGCGAACTCGGGCGTCGCCACCCGTGGCTCGACACCGACCGGGTCGGGATCACCGGCCACTCCGGAGGCGGGTTCTTCACTGCCAGGGCGCTGCTGACCCATCCCGAGTTCTTCTCCGTGGGCGTCGCCCAGGCAGGCCCGCACGACTTCTCGATCTACCTGCCGTTCTGGGTCGAACAGAACCACGGGGAGATCACCGAGAGCACCCGCCCGAAGCTGGTCAACACCCCGCACACCGGCAACCTGCGCGGCAAGCTCCTGCTGATCGACGGCGAACTCGACGACAACGTGTTGCCGCACCACAGCATGCGCCTGGTCGACGCGCTCATCGACGCCGACGCCGACGCCGACGCCGACGTCGACATGCTCGTCATCCCCGGTGTCGAGCACAACTTCACCGGCCGCTTCCACTACGTCACCCGGCGCACCTGGGACTACCTCGTACGACACCTGCACGGCACCGAACCCCCTGCCTACTCGCTCGCACCGTTCCCCGAGATGCCCAGCTGGGCCGTCGATCCCTCCGACTGATACCCCACGCCGGAGCCACGAGCCGAACGAGACGTCGGGCAGCGCTCATAGCCGTGACAAGGCTTGCCGGCGCGTTGTCGTGCGTCTCGGACGGGGAATCCTCTGCTTCACGGTGGCGTGCAATCAGCATCGGTTGACCACGGTCGAGTACGGAGCGTCGTGTCGTGGGAACCTGTGTCGACGTCCAGCCAGCCCCGCTCGGGGTGTCGGATGCGCTTGAACGCCGATCGCCAGAACCCGACCTCACAGTGCTCCCACCGCTCTCGGAACTCGGGACTACGGACCGTCAGGTCCTGGATCAATCCGAGCAGGTAGGGGTCGTCGGGATAGCGAGCCAGCGCGGCACGTAGCTCCGCCGTGGCCACCCTCAGGAGCTGGTCGTTGCCGTCGGCGTCAAGGAGGCCCGCCTGCCGGCCCGCACCGTGGTGGTGGCAATCCCCAGGAGATCTGATCGGTCGCTGGAGGTCTGTCAGAGCGTGCCATGAGAAGATCACGTCGAGTGTGTGAACACGTACTTCCGCGCTCGGCGGGCGGGTGTACCTCGGACGATGCGTCGGGTGATGGTGGTGATCCCCGCCCAGCGGACCATGGCCTCGCCGCGCTCGCCCGCTCGTTCGAGCTCACCGCCGCTGAACGGGACCACCTGTTCCGGCTCGCCGGCGAGCTGCCGCCCACGCCGTCCGAGCGCGGTCAGCCGGGCAAGAGTCCGCTCGACCACCCACCGGTGGGCAGTACGGAGAATCCGCGCTGCTCAGGCGTCTTACGCACGACCTCGACCGTCGTCTTCAGGATCGTGATCGCCCAGTCGAGCAGCCGCCCGGCGAAACCGGCGTCGGCGTGAACGAACCGAACCCGGATGCGCAGGTAGAGATCGAGCAGGATCAACAGCAGGCCAGGATGTCGGTCGATGAACCGCTTCCGACCGTCGACCTTCTTCTCGGCGTCGTAGCCGCGAAAGCCCCTGCCCGACGATGTCGGCGTCATTGACGTTCTGCGAGTCGATGATCTCTGCACTCGGCTCCGGGACACGACCCTCGTCGGCGCGCAGCTGCCTGCGTACGACCGGGTGGATCGGGTGCTTCTCCGGCCGCCGTCCCTGTGCCAAGACGAACGAGCACTCTCGCCGGAAGTGATCAGCCAGCGGTGGGGCGGCCTCTTCAGAGGCGTTCGATGCGGTCGGCCTGCGGGCCCCGGTCGCTCTGACGCACCGCGTACCGGACCCGGTCCCCCTTCTGCAGCGGCTCCGACCCCATGACCACGGACACGTGGGCGAAGAGATCGTCGCCGCCTGCGTCCGGGGTGATGAAGCCGAAGCCGCGGTCGCCGTCGTAGCGCGCGACGACGCCCTCGCCGCCTCGTGCGGGAACGTCCCGCCCGGCTGAAGCGGGTGCCGGCCGCTGCGGCGCCGCCCGGGGCTCCCGGACCAGGTGCACGTCGCGGGCCTGCGGGCCCTTGTCCCCACTGGCCACCTCGAAGGCGACGCGGTCGCCCTCCATGAGCCATGTCAGCCCCTCGGCCAGGGCCCGGGCGTGGACGAAGACGTCCTCGTCGCCGGAGTCGGGGTTGATGAAGCCGAAGCCCTTGTCCTCGTCGTACCAGGCCACCGTGCCGTCGGCACCGTCCGCGGTGTCGTCCGCAGCGGGTGTGCCGGCCCCCGCTCCCAGCGGGATCACGTGCCCGGCCTGCGGGCCGCGCTCGCCGTCGACGACGAGGAAGGCCACCCGCTGCCCCTCGGTGACCACGCCGCCGGTCACGATGGCGGAGCTGTGCACGAAGATGTCGGCGCCGCCGTCGTCCGGCGACGCGAAGCCGTACCCCTTGCCCGGCTCGTACCAGTTGACGGTGCCGAGCCGGCCCACGGCGCTGCCGGCGGCCGCGTCGGCGGTGACGCGAACGCGCAGCGCCTGGGGCCCGCGGTCGTTCTCGCCGATCTCGAACTCGACGGCCTGACCCTCGCGGAGCACTGTCGCGCCGCCGCCCCCGACGATCTCGGAGGCGTGCACGAACACGTCCGGCGAGCCGTCCTCGGGCGCCAGGAAGCCGAAACCCCGTTCGGCGTCGAACCAACGGACGGTTCCCTGCTGCATCGAAGGCTCCAGATCGAGAGGACGGGTACCGGCCCAGTCTCTCTGACTGCCCTCGCGGTCCGTCGGGCCGGGCCCACCGGCGGGCGGTGCGGAGCCCGCGACAGCCCGGTACCGGATGACACGACGCGGCCGCCGTCGACCGGGTGGCCGCAGGTCCCGGAGCGGACGCGCAGGCAGCCGACGGGCCTGGGTCGGGTGAGAAGGGTCGATCTCCATGGCCGAGTTCGCGATCTGACGCACGATCGACAGACGGACTCGTGGGTGGATGGTCCGGCTGGGCTCAGCCCACGACGGCGGTGAGGCCGGCGGCGTCCAGCGCGAGCTGGCCGCGCTCCAGGGCGAGCAGCGCCTTCTTGACCGGCAGGCCGCCGGAGTAGCCGGTGAGCGCCCCGGTCGCGGAGACGATCCGGTGGCACGGCACGACGACCAGTACCGGGTTGCGGGCGCAGGCGGCGCCGGCCCGGCGGGGGCCGTCGTCGGTCAGCTCCGCGGCCCGGGCCAGTTGCCCGTAGCTGCGGGTGCTGCCGTAGCCGATCGCGCACAGCTCGCCGAGCACCCGGCGGTGCTCCGGCTCGACGCGGGACAGGTCGACCGGCACCTCGAAGGTGGTGCGGTCGCCGCGCAGGTACTCGCCGAGCTCGGCGACGGCCTGCTCCAGCACGGCGTGCTCGGGGCTGCCGGGCTCGGGCGTCGGGTCCTGCGCGGCTCCGGCCGGCCTGCCGAAGCGCAGCCGGGTCAGACCCCACGGCGAGGCGGACAGGGTGACCGGGCCCAGGGTGGTGTCGTGGACGAGGGTCGTCGGGGTCGACATGGCGGAGGTGCTCCTCTCGCGGAACGGCGAGGTCAGCCGGTTGCCCGGCGGAAGTGGTGGTGGACAGCACCGTCGACGGTGACCAGCCGGCCGGTGCGGTGGTAGTGGTCGTGCAGGGTGCTCGACGGTCACGGTGCAGAACCCCGGACGGGCGCGGCGGGTTGCGGCGGGGCGGCCCGGTCCCGGTCGTCGTCGGTGAACCCGGAGACCCGCAGCGTGATGTTCAGCCGCCCGGCGCCGAGCCCGACGTCGTCGGTCCCACCGCGCTCGGGCGGCAGCACCCTGGGCACGCCGTGGTAGGCGAGCCTGCTGTCGTCGCCGAACACGAGCAGGTCACCGGACCGCAGCTCGACGTCGGTCCACGGCCTGCCGCGGTGCTCGGTGTTGCCGAGGCGGAACACGCAGGGTGCGCCCAGCGACACCGAGACGACCGGGTCCGGCGCGTGTTCGTCGCCGTCGCGGTGCATGCCGAGGCGGGCGTCCCCGGTGTAGTGGTTGATCAGCGCGATGTCCGGGGAGTAGCCGAGGCCGCGCGTGGGGTCGCCGTAGGCGTCGGCGACCGCATCGCGACCCAGGTCGCCCAGCCAGATCGGGAACTCGGCGACCGGTGAGCCGTCCTGGTCGTCGCGGGTCCGGGAGTAGCGGTAGGGGATCCAGTGCCAGCCCAGGCAGACGGTGCGCACGCTCATCCGGGCGCCGCCGGGCAGCGCGGCGGCCCGGATCCCCGGGCCCTGCGCCGCCCACTCCCGGCAGCGCTCCACCAGGAACCGCTGCCGGCGCAGGTCCAGCCAGCCGGGCACGTGCACCGCGCCCGGCGCGAGGTCGCGGCGGTCCCGCGGGATCAGTTCCAGGGTCATCTCAACCCTCCTCGGGGTCGGTGCCGGTGACACGTCGGCCCGGGTCGACCGGCCCGGCCGCGGGAGTGCGGGGAACGGGACTGCCGTGCACACCGGGCAGAACCCCGGCCGGCGCGTCCCGGTTGCAGCGCCTGCGAGACGGAACCGGTCACCGGCCGGCGCGGCGCTTCCAGGCGGCGAAGCGGGCGGGCAGGCAGACCGCGCAGGGCCGGTAGCCCGCCGCGACGGCGGTGGCCTCGTCGGCGAAGAAGACCCGGTGCCGCACGTAGTCGCCGCGGGCGATCGCCCGGGCCGCGGACGGGCAGTCCAGCCTGCCGTAGAGCCGTTGCCTGCGATGCCCGCCCAGAGTGCCCGGGACCGGGCTCGGGTAGGGGTGGCCGTCGGCGTCGAGCAGTGTGACGACCCCCAGCTCCCCGACCGGGGTGTCGACGACGCGGTGGTGGTTCGGGGTGCGGATGGCGGTCCCTGCGGTGGCGGTGCTCATCTCGTGCTCCAGGGGATGGTCGGTACGCGGCCGGCGGGGCGCCCGGTGGTGTGGTCGCGGTGGTCGCGGCGCTCAGGCGGCCGCCGGGCGGCAGGTGCGGCAGGGGCGGTAGCCGGCGCGCCGGGCGTCGTCGAGGGTGGTGAAGCCGTGCCGGTGCGCCCCGGTGATGCGCCGTGCGTCGCGGCAGGTCGGGAAGCAGACGATCCCGGTGGTGTCGCTGGCCAGGTAGTGCACGCCCGTCCGGGCCAGCGTCGCCAGTTCGTCGAGGTCGGCGCCCTCGGCGGTGAGCAGCTCGGCCTTGCGGCCGGTGCCGAACATGTAGCCGCCGAGAGCGCCGTCGGAGCGGACCACCCGGTGGCAGGGCACCAGCAGCGGCAGCGGGTTGCGGGCCAGCACCGTGCCGACCGCGCGGACCGCGGCGGGGTGTCCGGCCTCGCGGGCGACCCAGGCGTACGGACGGACCTGGCCGGGCGGGATCCGCCGGGTGGCGGCCAGCACGGCGCGTTCGAACGGGCTGCCCGCGCCGAGGTCCAGCTCGGGCCGGGCCGCGGCGGTGCCGCGCAGCGACGGGCCGACACCCGCGGGCAGCCGGCCGGCCGGGCGCAGCGGCCGGGCGAACCGGCTGCGGTACTCGGCGGCGAACGCATCGTCGTCGGTGCCCTCCGTGGGTCGCACGAACTGCGCACCGTCGGCGGTGAACGCGACCCGGACGTCGCCGACCCTGCTGGGCGCGGTGGCCCAGCGGGTGAACACCCGGTCGTCGAGCCCGTCCGGCGCGCGGCCGGCGAACCCGGCGAGCGCGGTCAGCAGCGGGTCCGCCCCGGCGTCCCGGCCGGGCTCCGCGTCGTCGGCGGATCCGGCGGACAGGGAGATGACCGTGCGGTGCAGGTCGCCGCGCCGCGCGGCCGGCCGTCCGTTGCGGCGGGCCGGGACCGATGTCGTCGTCATGAGGTCCTCCCTAAGGTCGTAGGTGTTCGGGGTTGGTGCCCCGGATGCCCGGGACGACGGGGTGTGGCTGATGAGGTGTTGTCGCTTCGGTGGCTCGGAAGGAATGGCCGCCCCGTCGTGCTGGACAGGCCTGGCCACTGATTCGGATCTGTGCGGACCGTCGCTGATTAGGGACCTGATGGCGGGTTGTCCACGGGCGTGACCTGCAACGACAGGAGCCTGCGCGTGGCGCAACGGCCAGTGATCTGGATCGGGATCGACGTCGGGAAGAGGACGCACCATGCGTGCGCGATCGATACCGACGGCAAGGTGGTGTTCTCCCGCAAGGTCAGCAACGACCAGGCCGCGATCGAGGCGTTGCTGGCCCGCGCTGCGGAAGCGGCCCAGGACGTGCGGTGGGCCATCGACCTGACCTGCAGCTATGCGGCGCTGCTGCAGGTGGTCCTCACCGCGGCCGACCAGCAGGTGGTCTATGTCCCCGGTCGGGTCGTCGACCGGATGAGCGGCGTGTTCCGGGGCGAGGCCAAGACCGACGCCCGTGACGCGAAGGTCATCGCCGAGACCGCCCGCATGCGCGGCGCCGACCTCACCACGGTCACCGCCACTGATGAGACCACTGCCGAACTGGCCCGGCTCGTGGCCCATCGCGAGGACCTGATGGCCGACTGGGTGCGCGGGGTCAACCGGCTGCGTGACCTGCTCGGGTCGATCTTTCCCGGTCTCGAGGCGGCATTCGACTATTCCACCCGCAGCGCTCTGGTGCTGGTCACCGGGTTCCAGACACCCCAGGCCCTCCGGGACGCCGGCGAGGCAGGGGTGATCGAGTACCTGCGTGCCCATCGGGCGTGGGCACCGGGTATTGCTGCGATGGCCGCCACCGCGGTCGAGGTCGCCCACGCCCAGACCGTGGCACTGCCCAGCGAGACGCGGACCGCGATCCTTGTTGCCGGCCTGGCCCGACGACTGCTGGAACTCGACCGGGAGATCAAGGACACCGACAAGCTGATCACCACCGTGTTCCGCTCCCACCCGGACGCGGCGATCATCGAGTCGCTGCCCGGTCTCGGACCCATCCTGGGCGCGGAGTTCCTCACCGCCACCCACGGCGGTGTCGGCCCTGAACTGGGCGGATTCACCTCTCCAGGGCGGCTGGCCTCCTACGCCGGACTCGTCCCGGTGCCCCAGGACTCCGGCCGGATCAGCGGGAACCTGCGTCGCCCACGACGCTACAACCGCCGCCTGCGGCGAGTGTTCTACATGGCCGCACTGTCCAGCCTCAAGGTCAATGGCCCGTCCCGGGCCTTCTACCAGCGCAAACGCAGCGAAAGAATGCTTCATACCCAGGCTCTGCTCGCCTTGGCCAGACGCCTGGTCGACGTCCTGTGGGCCCTGCTGCGTGACCGGAGGATGTTCACCATCACCGCACCACAACCCGCTATCGCGGCTTGACACGGTCATTCGGATTCCCTTCGAGGGGACGGGGATGTGCGGGTGGTGTGTCCAGGACGGTCCGCAGCCGGGCCAGTCCGCGGGACACGTGCGACTTCGCGGTGCCCTCGGCGCAGCCGATTACCTGGGCGATCTCGGTGGTCGGCAGGCCATGGACGTGCCGGAGCACGACCGCGGTCCGCTGCACCTCGGACAGCTCGCCGAGGGCGGCACCGAGTGCGCGTTGCAGCTCACCCCGCTCGGCCTGCTCGGCCGGGCCGAGCTCGGGGCTCGGGTCGTCCGGTGGGCCCGCGTCGAGCGGGTCGAGCCGGGGCGGGGGCGGCGGCCTGCGGGCGGCGTCCCTGGCCCGGTTGCGGGCGGTGTTGCGCAGGATGGTGAGCAGCCACGGGCGTACCCGCAGCTCCCCGATCCGTTCCGCCGCGTACCCGCAGAGCGCCCGGTAGGCGCGCAGCAGGGCGTCGGCGGCGAGGTCCTCGGCGTCCGCGGCACCGCGGACGAAGCTCCGGGCCACCGAGAACAGCAGGTCCCGGTGGGCGTCCACGAGCACGGCGAACCCGGCGTCGAGATCGGCCGCGAGCGCGCGGGCGACGGCGTCGGAGCCGTCGTCCCCGGGGCCGAGGTCGTCGTCGGTCATACCGTGCAGAACACCGTCGGGCCGGATCCGGTTGCGGTGCTCAGCCGTAGTGCTCGGTGGTGCCGTGGGACAGCTCGACGACGGCGCACCCGCTGCCGCCGACCGACCGGCGCGCGCCCGGCTCGGCGTCGTCGGACGATCCCCGCACCATCGGTGCGGACGGGACTGTGGTCATGACGGTCTCCTCAGCGCGCGTTGTGGAAGATGATGCCCAGCACGTGCCGGTTCCCGCTGTGCACGGCGCTGACGCCGTGCCGCATCTGGACCCGGTGGTCGCCCCGGGTGCCGCGGCGTGGCCGGTTGCGCACCGGGAAGATCACCGCCTGGCCCTGTCCGGGGCGCAGCACGATCGGGCGGGACTGCTGGCGCGGGCGCTGCTCGACGAAGACGCTCTCGCCGCCGGTGAAGTCGACGTCCGGGCGGGACAGCATCACCAGGAACTGCAGCGGGAACGTCAGGTCCCCGTAGACGTCCTGGTGCAGGCAGTTGTAGCCGGACTCGCCGTAGCGCAGCACCAGCGGCGTCGGCCTGGTCTGCCCGTGGGCGGCGCAGGTCTCGAGCAGCCCGTCCAGGGTCTCCGGGAAGGTGTCCTCGCCCAGCCGGCGGGCCCAGTCGTTCGCGATCCGGGCCAGCGGCGGATAGAGCTCGGTGCGCAGGGTCTGCACCAGCTCCGGCAGCGGGTCGGTGAAGTACCGGTAGCTGCCCTCGCCGAAGGAGTGCCGGGCCATCTGGACGGTGGAGCGGAACCGGTCGTGCTCGTCGAACATCGCGGTGATCTCGTCGCACTGGGCGGGCTCGATCAGCCGCGGGGTCGTGGCGACGCCCTCGGTGTCCAGCCGCTCCGTCAGCCGGGCCCAGTCGAGGGCGTCCAGGTGCGGTCCGGCGGTGGCGGTTCCGGCGTCGGCCGGGGTGGTGGTCATCGGCTGCCTCCGTGCTCGTGGCGTGCTGGCGGTGGTCCCAACACCACCGTGGCCGAGCCGGTTGCGGGCGTCCGGCCGGGGCGATCGTGGGACCGATGGCCGCCGGACCGCTGCCCGGCCGTCGAGCAGGGTGGACGGACCAGTCGTCCGGACGCCGTTCCGTGACCGACCGGCAGCCGAGTCGTTGACCGGGTATACGCAACGGAGCGGGGGCGTCGTGGCTGGACCGACATGGGACGCGGACGCCGGCGTCTGGGTGCTGGACGACGAGGCGGCCCCGCCGCGTCACCGGCGCCCGCCCACCCGGCTGGTCGACCCGGCTGGACCGGGGCGGGACAGCGGGTCGGCCGCGCGACCGGACCCGGGCCGGCGTCGCACGACCCGCGCGGGACGGCCGGCGAGCAGCGGTGCCGGCTCCCGGCGTGCGGACCCGCCGGTGATCGATCGGAACGACGGTGACGACCGGTCGCGGCATCGCGCCCCCGTGACGTCCGCTCCGGGAGGGAGCCACCCCGAGCCGTACCGGCGCGCCCGGGTTCCCGACGGTGGGGTCCGGCCGGGTGCCCGCGGGCCCGGCCGCCACGGCGGATCGGGCGATCTGGCCGGGGACATCGTCGCGCTCGGATTCGGGCCCGGGGAGCACGTCCCGGAGCACCTCGGCCACCGGCGGTGGGACGACGACCGCGACCCCGGTGGACGTCCGGTGCACGGCGGGTACGGGATGCACGACGGCCGCACCGTGCGCGTCGAACGCCCGGTGCTCGCCGACCGCCCACCGCACGACGAGTACACCGAGTACACCGATTACACGGAGTACTCCGAGTACACGGAGTACGACGGTGACACCGGGTACGACGAGGGCCCCCGGGAGGAGCGGGAGCCCGGCCGGTACCGGGCGGACCCGTCCCCGGGCGGCAGGCGACCGGCCCGGCGGTGGTGGCCGTGGCTGGTCGGGGGCGTCGTCGCGGTCGCGGGGATCGCCGCGGCCGTATCGGTCGGGGTCGCCGTCCTGGGGGGCGGTGCGGACGATCGGCCGCCGTCCCCGCAGGCCGACACCTCGGCCGTCGGGGCCCCTCCCGATGCGCCCGCCGCAGCACCCCCGCCGTCCGGTTCGGCCCCGGCAGCCGCTCCCGGCCCCGCTGCGGCCCAGGTCACCTTCGAGGTGTCCGGTTCCGGGACGGCGAGCACCCTGACCTACGGCCGGGGCACGTCGGTGTCACAGGTCCTCGACGCGGAGCTGCCCTGGACGCGGACCGTGGACGCGGCCGGTGAGCCCGCCGAGTACACGATCTCCGCGGCCGGTGGTTCCGGCGAGATCGCCTGCCGGATCATCGTCGACGATGCCGTCGTCGCGGAGGAGTCGGCGGACGGTGATTTCGCCGCCGTCTCCTGCAGCGGCCGCCGCTGACGGCGGGCCTCCACCGCTCGGTCACGGCCGGTCGTCGGGACGGGTGACCCCGCGGCCCGTGCCGTGATCAGCCCGGGAAGTCGCGCGGCTTCTCCTCGAAGATCATGGTCTTGTTCTCCAGGTACGGGAGCAGACCGTCCACGCCGCCCTCGCGGCCGGTCCCGGACTGCTTGAACCCGCCGAAGCCGATGCCGAAGTCGGTGCGGAAGTTGTTGTGCCCGACCGTCCCGGCCCGCAGCCGTCCGGCCACCTCGCGCGCCCGGTCGGCGTCGTGGGTGAAGACCGCGGCGTTGAGCCCGTAGATCGTGTCGTTGGCGATCCGGATCGCGTCCTCCTCGTCCTCGGCCGGGATGACCGAGAGCACCGGGCCGAAGATCTCCTCCTGGGCGATCTTCCAGGAGTTGTCGACGCCGGAGAACACCGTCGGCTCGATGAACCAGCCGCGGTCGAGGTCCTTCGGACGCCCGCCGCCGGTCACCAGCCGCGCGCCCTCGGCGACGCCCTGGGCGATGTAGCCCTCGACCCGGTCGCGCTGGCGTTCCATCGCGAGCGGTCCCATCTGGACGCCCGGGTCGAAGGGGTCGCCCAGCTTGACCTGGGAGAACGTCCCTGCGAGGGCGTCGGCCAGCTCGTCGTGGCGGCGGCGCGGGACGACGATGCGGGTCAGGGAGGAGCACACCTGCCCGGAGAGGAAGCACTCCGCGCCGGACAGGCTGGCGGCTGCCTCGCCCAGGTCCATGTCGTCGAGGACGACCGCGGCGGACTTGCCGCCGAGCTCGAGGGTGTAGCGGCCGATGCGCTCGCCGAGGACGGAGGCGATCCGCCGGCCGGCCGCCGTCGAGCCGGTGAAGGCGATCTTGTCGACGCGCGGGTCGCGGACCAGGCTCTCGGAGACCTCGCGGTCCGCGGTGAGGACGTTGAGCACCCCGGGCGGCAGGCCGATCTTCTCGGCGATCTCGGCCATGATGTACGGGGCGCCGGGGGCCTCGGGCGAGGCCTTGAGGACGACGGTGCAGCCGGCCAGTAGCGCGGGTGCCAGCTTGTAGGCGATCAGCGTCATCGGAGCGTTCCACGGGATGATCGCGCCGACCACCCCGACCGGCTCTCGGGAGATCATTCCGTACGTCCCGCCCGCGGTCGGCGTGGCGGGCTCCTCGAAGGCGAACGTGTCGGCGAGGTCGGCGTAGAAGCCGTAGGCGTCCGGGACCCCGCCGATCATCGCCTGCGCGGCGCCGAGCACGATGCCGGACTCCCGCGGCCAGACCTGCGTGACGTCGTCGGAACGCTCACGTACCGCCGCCCCGATCGCGCGGAGGAACTCCGCGCGCCGGCCGTGCGTCATCGTCGGCCACGGGCCCTCGTCGAAGGCGGCCCGGGCCGCGGTGACCGCGCGGTCGACGTCGGCGTTCTGCGCCTCGGGGACCTGGTAGTAGACCTGCTCGGTGGCGGGCTCGATCACCGAGATGGTGTCGCTCGACGACGGTGCGACCCACTCGCCGCCGATGTAGAACCTGTCGAGCCTCGTGAGAGGGGCCCTCGTGTCGCTGGTGATGCTCATGGAATGCCGAACCTCCGTCGGTCGACGTCACTCCGTGGCGGACGGCCTCGTGGACGCACCGCCCTGATGTACGTCCGAGAGTGACATCGCTCTCCGGAATCCGCTACCGCGGAACAAAACCATCTGGCGATCCGCGTATGCGGAGCAAAGGGGGGATCCGGTCCGCGAGTCAGAACATCGCCCGCAACCGGTCCGAGCTTTCGACGAGCAGTGCCGCGTCGGTGCCGACCGCGACGAACGTGGCCCCGGCCTCCAGGTAGCGGACGGCCGACTCGTGCCGGCGGGTGAGGACCCCCGCCGCCCGGCCCGCCTTCCGGACCCGTCCGACGGCGTCCTCCACGGTCGTCCGTACCTGGGGGTCCTCGGGCTGCCCGAGCAGCCCGAGTGACGCCGACAGGTCGGACGGTCCGAAGAAGACGCCGTCCACACCGTCGACCGCGACGATCTCGTCCAGCGCGGCGATGCCGTCCACGGTCTCGACCTGGACCAGGATGCAGATCTCGTCGTTCGCCCGGTCGAAGTACCCCCGGTCCCGGCCCCAGGCGGCGGCACGGGCGGCGGCGACTCCGCGCACCCCCGCGGCGGGGTAACGGCAGTGCCGGACGACCTCCCGCGCCTGGGCGGCCGACTCGATCATCGGGACGAGGACCGTGCGGGCGCCCAGGTCGAGGCAGCGCTTCAGCATCGCCTCCCCGTAGCCGCCGAGGCCGGTCGGGACCCGGACGACCGGTTCGACGCCGGGGTGGGACGCGACGGCCAGCAGCTGGGACTTGATCACCGCGAGGTCGAAGGGGCCGTGCTCCCCGTCGAGGACGAGCCAGTCGAAGCCGGCGGCGGCGACGATCTCGGCCGACTCGGTGCAGGGCAGCCCCAGCCACAGGCCGAGCTGGGGACGCCCGTCGGCGAGGGCCTGCTTGAAGGTGCCCGTCACAGCGAGTAGACTCGGCTCGCCGTGCCCGAGAAGAGATCGAGCCGCTCCGCCTCCGTCATCGCCGCCGTCACCTGCTTGAAGGTGTTCCACAGCGTGGCGTAGGGGACGCCGACCTTGTCGACGGGATAGTTGCTCTCGAACATGCACCGGTCCGGTCCGAAGGCCTCGATGCAGGTCTCGATCCACGGCCGCCACAGCGTGGCGAGCTCCGTCGAGGACGGCGGCCGCTCGGCGGTGCGGTAGTCGAAGGCGGCGAGTCGGGCGACGAGCCCGCCGATCTTGCAGGTCACGTTGGGCCGCTCCGCGACCGCGCGCACGCCGCGGCGCCAGGCGGCGAAGTCCTCGTCCCGGTGACCGGCGTAGTGGCCGTATCCGAGCGGGCCACCGCAGTGGTCGAGCACCACGGACAGGTCGGGGAGGGCGTCGGCGGCCCGGGCGACGTCGTCCAGCTGGGGGAAGAAGACCCAGGTGTCGAGCACGAGGCCCAGGTCGCTCAGGACCGCCATGCCCGCGCGGACGTCGGGGTCCCCGAGCAGGTGCGGGGCGCTGCCGGTGTGGCTGTTCTCGATGTCGGGGTCGCTGTCCCAGCTCGTGGCGAACCGGATCCCCCTGAAGCGGCCGTCGCCGGCGTCCTGGTGGGCGCGCAGCACGTCCTCGACGGCGGCGCCGAGCCGGAGGTCGGCGAACCCGATGATCACGGCGCCGACCCGGACCGGCGAGGCACCGCCGGCGGCCCGTCCGGCGACACCGGCGACGAACTCGGTCTCGCCGACGGGGCGCAGCGCCTCCGGTCCCTCGGTGCGGTACTCCGACAGGCACTCGGTGAACACGGTCGCGACGACGTCGTGGCCGGTGGTGGCGTCCGCGGTGAACTCGTCGAGCAGGTACGGGTAGCCGGGGTGGTCCCAGAGGTGGTGGTGGGGTCGACGATCGGCAGGTCGGGGAACAGCACGTCCTCGGCAGGCGCCTTGCGGAGCCAGCCGGGGTCCGGTGGGTAGATGCGGCCGAACTCGGTCGGCCTGCCCTCGGCGGTGCGCATCAGGGGGGAGCTCACGGTGTGTCCTTTCCGGTGGCGTCGATCTCGTCGAAGGTCACTCTCGCGGTCTCCCGGGCGAGGTTGACGCCCACCAGGCTGATCACCGAGGCCATGACGAGGTAGGTGAGCACGAGACCGTAGTGCGGGGGGCCGCCCGCCGCCGCCGAGAGTCCGGTGGCGATGAGGGGGAAGAAACCGGCGCCGAGCGTCGCGGCGAGCTGGAAGCCGATCGACGCCCCGCCGTACCGGAAGCGGGTCGGGAACATCTCCGCGATCCAGGCGCCGACGGGACCGAAGGCCATGCTGTGGGCCACGGCGGGGAGGACGGCGGCGACGATCGCGAGACCGAACGAGCCGGTCCCGAGCGCCTCGAACGCCACCCACGCCGTGAACGGGATGAGGACGATCCCGCCGACGGCGAGGCGCTTGCGCCCCCACCGGTCGGACAGCCCCGCGAAGAGCGGCACGAACAGCAGCCCGGTCGAGGTGCCCAGGAGCGTGATGGTGAGCGCCTGGGAGGAGGTGAAGCCGAGCTGGATCGCGTAGGCCGGTTTGTACGAGCTGTTGAACGCCGACGCGGTGGTCACGGCGAAGGCTGCGAGGACGACGACGGCGAGGCCACGCCACTGCGTGCGGAAGAGATCGCGCAACGGGCGGTGCGCGAGCTCCTTGCGGCGCTTCGCCCGCTCGAAGACCGGGGTCTCGTCGACCCCGGCGCGCACCCACAGGGTGACGGCGACGAGGACGAGGGAGAAGTAGAAGGGGAGGCGCCAGCCCCATCCGAGGAACATCTCGCGCGGGAGCAGGGAGACGAGCAGCAGGCTCGCGTTCGCCAGGATGATCCCGGCGTAGAGCCCCACCTGCGGTGCGCTGCTGGCGAGGCCGCGGCGTTCGTCGCGGGCGTACTCCATCGACATCAGCAGCCCGCCGCCGAACTCCCCGCCCGCGGCGAGCCCCTGCACGACGCGGAGGACGACGAGCAGGACCGGCGCCCAGACGCCGATCGTGTCGTAGGTGGGGAGCAGGCCGATGAGCAGGGACGCGATCCCCATCGCGAGCACCGTGACGAGCAGGACGTTGCGCCTGCCCAGGCGGTCGCCGACCGCGGTCATCAGCAGGGCACCGACCGGGCGGGCGACGAACCCGACCGCGAGGGTCGCGAAGGACGCGAGCAACGCCGCGGCGGGGTCGCTCCCGGGGAAGAACAGCGGCCCGATCGCCACCGCGGCGAGGAGGCTGTAGAGGTAGAAGTCGTAGTACTCCACCAGTGTCCCGAGCAGGGCGGACCACATCGCGCGACGGCGCTGCGTGTCGTCCTCGACGTTCCCGGGAGCCTGTTCGGAAGTGCGGTCCAGCGTCATTGCTCCACCCGGTTCCGGGGTCGGGGCTCAGCCGTGGCCGGGCACGAAGGGTTCGCGGAGGCCGCGCTGTTCGAGGACGGGGAGCAGGTCCTTGCTCAGCCGGCCGAGGCCGTCCTCGAAGTCGACGTAGCCGATCAGCATGCCGTCGATGCCCACGTCCGAGATCGTCTGGAGCTGGTCGGCGACGTGGTCGGCGTCGCCGCAGAAGATCGAGCCACCCGCTCCGGCGGCGGCCCTCAGGTGCAGCACGTCGCGGGTCTCCCGGGACAGCGCCTGGGAGTTGATCGCGCGCTCCTGCATCCAGGCGCGGATCGAGTCCTCGTCGGCGTTGTCGACGGCGATCCGCTTCAGCGCGGCCTCGGCCTCGGCGTTCGTGTCCCGCTGGACGATCGTCGACATGATCCAGACCTGCGTCTCGCGGCCGTACTCCTCGCGGGCGGCGGCCTTGTAGGACTCGACCTGCGCCCGCCAGGCGGCCGGATCGGACGAGGTCAGGCTGATGAAGCACATGTCCGCGTTGGCCAGCGCGAACGCACGGCCCGCGGACGAGCTGCCCGCACTCATGATCGCCGGGCGTGGGCGCTGGACCGGCCGTGGGCGGGAGGCCGCCTTCGCGACCTGGAAGAACGGGCCGTCGTGGTCGAACTCGACGTCCTCGGTCCACAGCCGCGTGATGATGCCGAGCCACTCGGCGAGGTGGGCGTAGCGCTCGTCGTGCTCCTTGAGCGGCGCACCGAACATCTCGAGCTCGGGACGGCTCCACCCGGCGACGACGTTCAGCCCGAACCGGCCCCCGGAGACGATGTCCACCGTCGCCGCCATCTTGGCCGCCGCGATCGGGTGGATCGTGGGGGCGTGCGAGGTGGCGAACACCGCGGCGTGCCGGGTCGCCTGGGCGATTCCCGCCGCCCAGGTGAACGGCTCCAGGGTCACCCCCGACGGATGGTCGGGGTGGCCGACCTCGTGTCCCTTCCAGCGTGCGTAGGCGACGATCGCCTCCAGGCCGGCGGCGTCGGCGAGCTGGGCCGCGCGCAGGTTCTTCCCCCAGGTCGGGGTGTGGACCTCGGGGACGAGCGTGTTGGCCGTCCCCTTCCCGTTGAGCCCGAAGACACCCATCTTCAACCGGTTGGGCCCGAAGATCGGGTTCGTGGAGGTCGGGTCTGTCATCGTCGATCACCCATTTCTCGTGTCCGGTCAGCGGTGGAAGGTCGCGAAGGTCTCGACGGGGACCCGCGAGGTGCGCAGCGAGTTGGCGGGCTCGTCCGGGTCGATCCACCCGATCCCGACGCCGCACACGACGATCTCGGTCTCGGGGATCAGGAGGCGGCGGCGCACGATGTCCGGCCAGGACGCGACGGCGACCTGGGGGCAGGAGTCGAGCCCGTGGCCCCGCGCGGCGAGCATCAGGTTCTGGACGAACATGCCGGCGTCGAGCAGGCTGCCCCGGCCCATGTCCCGCTCGACGGTGACGAACACGCCGACCGGGGCCCCGAAGAACGTGTAGTTGCGGGCGCGCTGCCGGTGCGCCGCGTCCCGGTCGCCCCGGGCGACGCCGACGGCGCTGTAGAGGCCCCACCCGCACTCCCGTCGCCGGTCGAGGTAGGGGCTGCGCCACTGCCCCGGGTAGTAGTCGTAGTCCGGGCGGGGTGCCGTCCCGCGGTCGTGCTCGGCGACCAGGTCGGCACCGAGCTCGCGCAGGGTCCCGCCGGTGACGACGGAGACCCGCCAGGGCTGGGTGTTGCTGCCGCTGGGTGCCCGGGAGGCGGTCGCGAGCAGCTGCCGGACGAGCTCCTCGGGGACGGGGTCCGGGAGGAAGCCCCGCACCGCCCGCCGACCGATGATCGCCTCGTCGACGGCGGTGCTCACGGCCGTGCTCACGAGGCCGCCCTCGCACGCCGGAGCTGCTCGATCTCCGCAGCGCTGAAGTCGAAACGGCCGAGGATCTCGTCGGTGTGCTCGCCCGCCAGTGGCGCGCGGGTGGTCACCGGGTCCCCGGCGCCCATCTTCACGGCCGTGGTCATGGTGCGGTACCGGCCCACCTCGGGGTGGTCGTGCTCGGTGACCAGTCCCTCCGCCAGCACCTGCGGGTGCTCGAACATCTCCCCGATGTCCCGCAGGGCGACGACCGGGACGCGGCCGACCATCTCCTGCTCCCACTCGACAGCCGTCCTGGCGAGCAGGGCCTGCTTGATCTGCGGCATGAGGGTCGCCCCGTGCTGCGCGCGCTTCACCAGGGTGTCGTAGCGGGGATCGTCCGCGAGCTCCGGCAACCCGATGGCCTCGCAGAACGCCGTCCAGAACTTCGCCGTCCCGGCCTGGAAGTACAGGTAGCCCTCCTTGGTCTCGACGGCGCCGCTCGCCTGGCTCGAATCCGGCTCCCGCTGCACGTCCCGCGGTTCCGAGTCCGCCCAGACGAACCGCCCGACCTGCAGCGCGATCGCGGACCGGAGCAGCGAGATCTCGACGTGCTGGCCCGCCCCGGTCCGGTACCGGTGCAGCAGCGCCGCGATCACCCCCTGTGCGAGCAGCGCCGAGGCGTAGAAGTCCACGATGGACCCGCGCAGGATCTGGGGGACCCGACCGACAGTCCCTGGGCCATGGCCATGCCGGTGAAGCACTGGAGCATCTGGTCGTATCCCGGGTGGCGGCGCATCGGCCCGTCGCCGTTCCCGTAGCCGGTCAGCGAGCAGTAGACGAGGTCCTCGCGGACGGCACGGAGCGCCTCGTAGCCGATGCCCAGCGACTCCGCGACACCCGGCCGGAAGTTGTGCACGACGACGTCCGCGGCGGCGACCATGCGCAGGAACGCCGCCCGGCCCTGCTCGGACTTGAGATCGAGCCGGATCGACCGCTTGTTCCGGTTCGCGCCCAGCACGGCGCGGTTCTCCCCCCTCAGCGTGGAGGGGTAACGACGCATCATGTCGCCGTCCGGCGACTCCACCTTGATCACATCGGCGCCCTGGTCGCCGAGGAGCGCGCAGCCGTAGGGGCCGGCCAGGTAGCTCGTCAGGTCCAGGACGACCATGCCGTCGAGGGCTGAGCTCATCACTCGTGTCCTTCCGTCGTCGAGGCGAGTAGTTCGCGGGCACGCGCCACGACCGGGTCGTCGATCATGCGTCCGTCGAGCAGGAAGGCACCGGCCCCGTCGGAGGCGTGCCGGGCTGCCGCGTCCACCACGTCCCGTGCCCAGCCCAGCTGGCGGGCGGTCGGGCGGTAGACCTCGCGGATCACGTCGATCTGGGCCGGGTGGATCGCGGCCTTGCCCCCGTAGCCGAGAGCCTTGCCCCGCGCCGCGCTGGCCCGCAGGCCCGCGACGTCGGCGACGTCGGCGAAGACGGTGTCGCGCGGCCTGCCGAGCCCCGCGGCCCGGGACGCGATGGGGAGCAACGCACGCGGCGTGTCGAACACCGACTCGTCGGGCCCCCAGTCGATGCCGAGGTCCGTGGTCAGGTCGCCGGCCCCGAAGGAGAGCCCGAAGGGGCGGGCGAGTGCTGCCCCGGCGCGTGCGACGAGCGGGAGATCCACGACTCCCTTCGCGGTCTCGATCACGGCACCGAGCGGGACGGACCCCTCCGCGACACCGGCCCGCCGTTCCGCGCCCGTGAGGTGGTCGTCGACGCGGTGCAGCGTCTCCACGTCGTCGATCTTCGGGGCGACGACGCCCGCGAGACCGGGCCGCACCACCGCGGCGAGGTCGTCCGCGGCGGCGGCGACACCGAAGGCCCGCGAGACGGCGACGGGGTTGATCCGTACGGTGCAGCGCCCCGGCAGCCGCCCGACGAGCTCGGCGGCGGCGTGCCGGGCGGTCTCCTTCTCCGCGGCAGGCACCGCGTCCTCGAGGTCGAGGACGAGCGGGACGCCGAGCGCCTCGGCCTTCTCCCGCAGCCGCGCGACGTGCGCGGGCACGAACAGGGATACGACGTCGCGCCACGTCATTCCGGGATCCGGTACGTCGCGGCGGCCGTGCGGTAGAGGACCTGGTCGCGCTCGTCGTCGGTGAGATCCGCGATCGAGGCCGTGTAGCGCGACCACAGATCGGCGTAGGAACAGGCGAGCCGATCCACCGGGAAATTGCTGGCGAAGAATGCGCGATCCGTTCCGAACAGATCGAGGAGTTCGTGCACGACCGGACGGATCGACTCCGCGGTGAAATCGAGGTCGTACAGCATGAATGCGGAGATCTTCATGCGCACGTTCGGCAGCCCGGCGAGCTCGGCGACGCCGCGCCGCCACATCGGGAAGGTCTCCGCGTCCCGCTGGTCGACCAGCGCACAGTGGTCCATGACCACCAGCAGCTCGGGATGGTCGCGGGCGACGGACACGGCGATGTCCAGCTGTGTCGGGTGGACCTGCAGGTCGAGCGAGAAGTCGTGCTTCGCCAGCAGGCCGACGCCGGTGTGCCACGCCGGGTCCTGGGAGGGGTCGGCATGTCCCGCCGTGACGGCCTTGCTCAGGATCTGGCGGACCCCACGCATCCGGCCGCTGAGTGCCGCCTGGCGCTCGATCCCCTCCTCGACGTCGTCCACCGTGAGGTCGGCACCCGCGACGATCGCGTGCGGGAAGCCGCGCGACCGGGCGGTGTCGTTCGCGGTCTCCTCCAGCCAGGCGGTCTCCGCGAACGGTTCGGTGCCCGCCGCGAGGTGCACGGACTTCGTGACGCCGGCGCTGTCGACGTCGGCGAGGAAGTCCTCGACGAGATAGTTGCGGCGGATCGCGGAGTAGTCGCCGTACGACTTCGGCTGGATGTCGTCCGTCAGCCACGGATAGTGCAGCGTGCCCAGGTCCCACAGGTGGTGGTGGGCATCGATGATTCGCACGGACGATTCCTCCCCGATGAGGTGATGATTGTCTGTCGCGACGTACGGGGAGAACGGTAATCGCGACGAACGGAAGGAGTCCAATCGAATGGTGTGATACGCTCATAAATGAAATTTATTGACGGGTGGGGGCGTGGACGGACATCGCAGGCAGGCGCTCGAGCACTTCAAGCTCGCGGAGATCGAGGCCTTCGTCGCCGTGGCCGAGCTCGGCAGCTTCACCGCCGCCGCCAAGCGGCTGCATCTCACCCAGCCGGCCACGACGAGCCGCATCCAGCGCCTCGAGGCGGCCGTGCGGACCCAGCTGCTCACGCGGAACACCCGCCGCGTCGAGCTGACCGCCGCGGGGGAGCGGTTGCTCGCCGGGGTGGATCCCCTGCTCGACCAGCTGGACCGCTTCCTCGGCGGGTTCGTCCAGGACGGCGAGGAGCCGGCGGGCTCGGTGATGCTGGCCTCGACCCCCCACCTGGCGACCTCGTTCCTGCACCCTGCGCTGCAGACCTTCCACGCGCGGTACCCGGCCGTCGAGGTCGTCGTCTCGGACCTCGAGTACGACGACGTGCTCGCCGCGGTCGACGACGGTGAGGCCGACCTGGCGCTCCTGACGGCACGGGCCGCCGGACGGCCGGGAGCGATCGAGCTGGGGAGCGATCGAGCTGGGGAGCGACGAGGTGGTGCTCGTGGTCCCCGTCGCCCATGAGCTGCACGGGGCGGACCGGGCCGGCGTCGCGGCCGTCGCCGGCCTGGAGCTGCTGGTGATCCGCCCCTACCAGGCGGTCTTCGATCAGCTGTCCGCCGGCGCCCGCGCCGCGACCGGCGGCCCGGGGCCGGGCGTCCGCTGGATCGGGAGTCTGACGACGCTGCTCGGCCTCATCGACTCGGAGGCCTCACGGACCGCGTTGATGACCCGGCGTGCGGCCCTCCGGCACGGCATCGCGGCCGAGCGTCTCGTGTCGGTCGTCGGGGTCGATCTCCGCCGCTACTACGGCCTCTTCCAGTCCCGGTACTCCGCACGGAGGAGTGCGGTCGTGGCGCTCCGCGAGCACCTCGAGTCGGCTCTGCCCTTCCGGTGACGGCGGAGGGTCAGCCGGCCGGGTCCCCCTGGTGTGCCGCTGTGGTGCAACAGGTGCCGGCGGATCCCGCCCCGCTGGCGGTCCGTCCGCACTCGCAGCGTCCCGCCGCCCCTCCCGGTGTGCCGGCCGGGTGCACGGAGGTGGCCTCGGGGGCGTCGGCCTTGACGGTGTAGACCTCCCACGGTTCGGCGCCCGGCCCGTGTACCCACACCTTGTCCTGCAGGGCATAGCAGCAGGTGGTGTCCTCCTCGGTCCGGGTGAACAGGCCGAGTGCCGACAGCCGTCCGGTGGCCCGGTCGACCTCCTCGGTGGTCCCGACCTCAACGCCGAGGTGGTCCATGGCGGTGGGCTCGCCGGCGTCGCCCTCGATCAGGACGAGCTTCAGCGGGGGGTCGGTGACGGCGAAGTTCGCGTAGCCGCGGCGCCGCTTGGCGGGCTCGATCCCGAACAGGGACCGGTAGAAGGCGATCGAGCCCTCGAGGTCGGCGACGCGCAGTGCGAGCTGGACCCGTGACATGACGACTCCTTGATTCGATGACTGTCGATACAGAGCTTGCGCCGCTGTTTCGACATCTGTCAAGGTAGATGGATGTCGAAACACGTGCGGACGAGCGACGTGGTCGGGTGCTGCTCGCCGCTGGTGGCCGAGCCGCTGTCCGCCGACCGGTCGGCCGAGCTGGCCCGGGTGTTCAAGGCGATGGGCGACCCGGTGCGGCTCCGCCTGCTCTCGCTGATCGCCTCGCACGCCGGCGGTGAGGCGTGCGTGTGCGACCTGACGGACGTGTTCGACCTGGCCGGGGCCACCATCTCGCACCACCTGAAGGTCCTCCGCGAGGCGGGCCTGATCTCGGGGGAGCGGCGGGGGACCTGGGTCTACTACCGCGTCCACCCGGACGTGCTCGGCCGGCTGTCCGCCGTCCTGCTCCCCACCCGTTCCGCGGAGGACGCGGCGGTGGCGCCGTGAGCACCGGGCCCGGCGCCGGCACCTCGATCGGTCCCGGGACGGCGCCGGTGGCCGCCCGTATGTCCACCCTGGACCGGATGCTCCCGGTCTGGATCCTGGTGGCGATGGCCGCCGGGCTGCTGGCCGGGCGCCTGGTCCCCGGGCTGGGGCCCGCGCTGGACGCGGTGACGGTCTCGGGGGTCTCCCTGCCGATCGCGCTCGGGCTGCTCGTGATGATGTACCCGGTGCTGGCGAAGGTCCGCTACGACCGCATGGACTCGGTCGTGGGGGACCGGCGGCTGATCGTCGCGTCGCTGGTGCTGAACTGGGTGGCCGGTCCGGCGCTGATGTTCGCGCTCGCGTGGCTGCTGCTGCCGGACCTGCCCGAGTACCGGACCGGCCTGATCGTCGTCGGGCTGGCCCGCTGCATCGCCATGGTCGTCATCTGGAACGACCTGGCCTGCGGGGACCGGGAGGCCGCGGCCGTGCTGGTGGCGCTCAACTCGGTGTTCCAGGTGATCGCGTTCGCCGCGCTGGGCTGGTTCTACCTCGACCTGCTGCCCGGATGGCTGGGGCTCCCCGTCACCGACCTGGACGTCTCGCCGTGGCAGATCGCCGGGTCGGTGCTGGTGTTCCTCGGCGTGCCGCTGGTGGCCGGCTACCTGTCCCGGCGCGTGGGCGAGAGCACCCGCGGGCGCGACTGGTACGAGTCACGGTTCCTGCCCCGCGTCGGCCCGCTCGCGCTGTACGGGCTGCTGTTCACCATCGTGGTCCTCTTCGCGCTCCAGGGGGAGGCGATCACCTCGCGGCCGCTCGACGTCGCGCGGATCGCGGTGCCGCTGCTGGCCTACTTCGCGATCATGTGGGCCGGTTCCTTCGCGCTCGGGAAGGCGATCGGGCTCGGCTACGCCCGGACCACGACGCTCGCCTTCACCGCGGCCGGCAACAACTTCGAGCTGGCCATCGCCGTCGCCGTCGCCACGTTCGGTGTCACCTCCGGCCAGGCACTGGCCGGGGTCGTCGGACCGCTGATCGAGGTCCCGGTCCTGGTCGCACTGGTCTCCGTCTCGATCGCCGCACGCCGACGCTGGAAGGGTCCCGCATGACCGCTGTACCGGAGGTCCTGTTCGTCTGCGTGCACAACGCCGGCCGGTCCCAGACGGCCGGAGGCTGACGCACGGGACCTCAGTGGACGGCGACGGGAACGCGCGGCCGCTGGGACCGCCGGTACTCGGCCACCAGCGTCCGCAGCACCCGGGTGCCGTCGGCGAAGGTCCGCAGGTTCGTCTCGCCGTGGACGCGGGCACGCTCGACCGAGGCGACCTCGGCGATCCTCAGCCCGGCGGCGGCGATCCGGCAGTTCAGGATCGTCTCGATCTCGAACCCGTCGCCCCAGGCCAGCGGCCCGCCCGCGTCCGGCGTCTCGACGGCCGGCAGCTCGAGGACCGGCAGGACGTCCGCCCAGAACGCGTTGTAGCCGTAGCAGAGGTCCGTGTAGGACGTCCGGAACAGCAGGTTGGCGACCGCGTTGAGGCCGGCGTTGCCGCACCTCCGTAGCGGGGTGATGTCGTCGCTCCCGCCGCCGGAGCGGAACCGGCTCCCCTTCGCCACGTCGGCGCCGTCGACGAGGGCCTCGACGAAGGCGGGGATCTCGGCGGGGTCCGCCGACCCGTCCGCGTCGAACATGACGACGATGTCGCCCGTGGCCGCGGCGAAGCCGCAGGCCATCGCGTTGCCCTTGCCGCGACGGGTCTGCGTGACCACGGTCGCGGCGGGCAGCACCCGGCGCGCCACGTCCGTCGTACCGTCCACCGAGTGCCCGTCGACCACGACGACCTGCGAGACCAGCGGCTGGGCCGCCAGCTCCGGCAGCACGATCTCCAGGTTGCGCGCCTCGTTGCGGGTCGGCACGACGACCGACACCGTCGGGCACGAGCTGCGTACGGGACCGGTGCCCGCCGGGTGGATCGGCGATACGGGGTGGTGGTGCGGCATGGGTCTCTCCTCTGTGGGGCCGGGTCTCAGCGTCCGGGTGGAGTGGGTCCAGGTAAGGCCGTGCCGCTGCGGCATCCTCAAGGGGCCGCGGCATGACGTGCGTCACGTCTCCGACTTCGGTCGGGTGGTCCCAGCCTCTCGACCGATGCGCGACACCGGACGGCGTTCCTAGCGTCGGGCCCGTGCCCAGATCCCGTCCGCCCGTGCCCGGTCCGTCCACACCCACCCCGGAGTCGGAACGCCTGCTGGCCCCCGACCTGGCGCGGGGGGTGATGCTGCTGCTCATCGCGCTCGCCCACTCCCGGATGCTGCACGGGGGAGGCAACTCGATGACCACCCCGGCCGGTGGCGGCCCGCTCGACGTCGCCGTCCAGTGGCTGCTGACGTCCTTCGTGGACGCACGGTCCGCCCCGTTGTTCGGGCTCCTCTTCGGATACGGCCTCGTGCAGATGACCCGGCGCCTCTC
The DNA here is from genome assembly GCF_001420995.1 of Pseudonocardia sp. EC080619-01. Classification (NCBI taxonomy): domain Bacteria; kingdom Bacillati; phylum Actinomycetota; class Actinomycetes; order Pseudonocardiales; family Pseudonocardiaceae; genus Pseudonocardia; species Pseudonocardia sp. EC080619-01. Next base: position 4,359,114 of record NZ_CP012184.1, read on the forward strand.
GGGTCCGGGCGGGGACCCGGCGCAGGCGCGGCGGCTGATCCGGCGCCGCGGGGCGTGGCTGGTCGTGTTCGGTGCCGCCCACGTCGTCCTGCTCTACGGCGGGGACGTCATCGGTGCCTACGGTGTGGTCGCCGTGGTGTTCGCGGGCGTGGTCTCGTGGTCCGGGCGCCGGCTGGGGATCGTCACCGCGGTGACCCTCCTGATCGGGGTGGCCGCCTCGACCCTCCTCCAGACGGCGGCCGCGTCCGACACGCCGCTCGCCGTCGGGCCGACGCTCGTGGACAGTGCGCTCCAGCGCGCCGTGGCGCTCCCGCTGCTTCCGCTCTCCGCGCTCACCGTGCTGCCGGCGGTGCTGGTCGGTGTCTGGGTCGGCCGGATGCGCCTGCTGGAGCAGCCCGACCGCTACCGGTCGCTGCTGTGGCGCGTCGTCCTGCTCGGTTTCCCGGTCGCCGTCCTGGGGGCGCAGCCGGTCGCGCTGCAGGCCGTCGGGGTGTGGACGCCGGGCACGCCCGGTGCCGCTGCCGCCGCGGTGGCGGTGTTCGCCGGGACCGGCATCGCCGGGGGGCTCGCCTTCATGGCGGCCATCGCGCTCGTCGCCGACCGCATCGGGGGCACGCGCGGCCGGGTGACGACCGCGCTGGTGGCGTGCGGCCGGCGGTCGATGACCTTCTACATCGCCCAGTCGCCGGTGTGGCTGGTCCTCACCGAACCGTCCCTGCTGGACCTGGGCGGCGGGCTGGGCGCCGCCGCGGCCGCGGGGGTCGCGGTCGCCACGTGGGCGGCCACCGTCGTCATCGCGGACCTGCTGCGCCGCACGGGCCGGCGCGGGCCGGCCGAGGCGCTCCTGCGCCACCTCACCTACCGGACCCCGGCGCGACGTCGCGAGACCGCACCGGCGTAGGCGGCCCACGGCGCGCGGCGCGGCGCGGTTTGCCGCGCCGCGGAACGGGAACCATCGGGCATGGCTGACACGTATCGCGTGACCGAGATCGTCGGGACCTCGTCGGACGGAGTGGACGCCGCCATCCGCTCCGGTATCGCCGACGCCTCCAAGACCCTCCGCAACCTGGACTGGGCACAGGTCAGCGACATCCGGCTGCACCTCGACGACGGCGCCGTCCAGCACTTCCAGGTCGCCATGAAGGTCGGGTTCAAGGTCGAGACCGACTGAGGCCCCGACCGGTCCGTCCGCGGACCGGGACGATGATGGCCGACCGTGGACCCACGGATCCGGCGGCGCAGCCCGGACGACCTGCCCGGGTGCGTCGCCGCACTGGCCGCGGTGCACGGGACCGACCGGTACCCGATGGTCTGGCCCGGCGACCCCGCAGGGTGGCTCGCACCGGACGGTCTCCTGGGTGCCTGGGTGGCGACGGTCGACGACGTCGTCGCCGGGCACGTGTTGCTCACCGCGGACGTCGGCATCGCGCCCGTCGCGACGGTCGGCCGGCTGTTCGTCGCCCCCGGGGACGGCGCCGGGGGATCGCGCGGCTGCTGCTCGACCACGTGCGGGAGCACGCCCGGCGGCACGGGCTGACGCTCGGGCTCGAGGTCGCCGAGCCCGGCGGTGGTGCCGCGATCGAGCTCTACGAGCGGACCGGCTGGACGCACGTCGGGACCGGGACCGCCGGCTGGACGGCGCCCGGCGGCGGCCCGGTGACGCTCCGGTACTACCGGTGCTGAGCCGCCGCTCCCGGCCGGGCCGGGGTACGGTGCCCCCTCGACGGCGATGGGGCTCCGCCGACAACCGCCCGCCCGGGCTGATGGCTCCTACCCGACCGGAGACGGCCGTGTGGGAGTGGTGTGCGTGGACGAGCATCGGTCACCGAGGAACCCGCGGACGCCCGCGGTGCTGGGGGCGGTGGCGGCCGGCGGCGTCGCCGGCGCGGAGGCCCGCTGGGTCCTGGGCGTGCTGTTCCCCGACGGGCCGGGCGGCTGGCCGTGGACGACGTTCGTGATCAACCTGTCGGGCTGCCTGTTGATCGGGGTCCTGCTCACCGTCCTGGTCGAGCTGACCACCCCGCACCCGCTGCTCCGCCCGCTGCTCGCGACCGGCGTGCTGGGCGGGTACACGACGTTCTCGACGTGGTCGGTCGACCTGCTGCACCTCGCCGCCGCGGGCCGCACCGCCGCCGCCGTCGGGTACCTGGTGGCGACGCCGCTGCTCGCCGTCGCGGCGTGCGGTGCGGGTGTCGCGCTCACCCGCCGGGCCGCGCGCCGGGGGACCGGCCGGTGACCGCGTCGTCGGCGCTTCTGGTGGCGCTCGGGGCGGCGGTCGGGGCACCGCTGCGGTACCTGCTCGACCGGCTGGGACGCCGGGTGGTCCGGACCGCGTTCCCGTGGGGGACGTTCGCCGCGAACGTCATCGGGTCGTTCGTGCTCGGCGGGCTCGCCGGTGCGTCGGCGGCGCTCCCGCCGTGGGCCCAGCTGCTGGCCGCGACCGGCTTCTGCGGCGCACTGACGACCTACAGCACCTTCAGCTACGAGGTGGTCGCACTCCTCGACGTCCGCGAGCGGCTGACGGCGACGGCGTACCTGCTGGTCAGCATGATCGTGGGGGTCGGGTCGGCGGCCGCGGGATGGGCGCTGGCCGGACTCGCGGTCTAGGCCAGCCGGGCCAGCATCGTCCGGTTGCTCGTCCTGGTCTTGCGCAGCAGCGAGCCGACGTGCTTCTCGACCGTCTTCGCCGAGATGGCCAGCGTGCGGGCGATCTGGCGGTCGGTGAGGCCGTCGGCGACGAGCGCCCGGACCTCCTCCTCCCGCGGCGTGATCCCCGGGAGACCCACGGTGCGCCGCGGCGCGGCGAGCCGCCCGAGCTGCTCGTCGGCGAGGAGGGTCTCGCCGCGTCCGGCGGCACCGACGACGGCGGCCAGGCGTGCCCCGTCGGCGTCCGGGTCGACGCAGCCCTTCACCCCGGCGGCGACGGCGGCGCGCAGCCGCTGGTCGGGGCAGTCCTCGGCGAGCAGGACGACGGCCGGCGGGTCGGGGAGGGCCGCGAGGCGGTCGAGCACGCCGAGGTCGTCGCCGAGCAGTTCGTGGTCCACGACGAGCACGTCCGGGCCGAGGAGCCGGCAGGCGCCGGCGATCCGGTCGGCGTCGGCGGCGTCGGGGACCTCCGAGACCATGCCGAGCCCGGGTTCGCCGAGCTGCAGCAGGCGGACGATCCCGGCGCGCACCACCGGGCGGGCCGCGGCGACGAGCACCCCGGTCCGGACCCGGCCCGGTGCGGCTGGGGCCACCGTCGTGCAGGGCACGGTCAGGCGCAGCCGGGTCCCGGACCCGGGGCTGCTGTCGATCTCGAGCTCGCCGTCGAGGCGGCGGGCCCGGGCCGCCATGGAACGCAGGCCGAGGCGCGCGCCCGCGGCCGCGACGTGCAGCCGGGTGCCCGCCGAGGCGTCGAACCCGCGGCCGTCGTCCTCGACCAGGACGGTGAGCGTGCCGGGGCCGTGCACCACCCCGATCCGCACGCAGGCCGCGCCGGCGTGCACCGCGACGTTGAGCAGCGCCTCCTGCACCGTCCGGAACACCTCGTCGGCGGTCTCGGCGGGGATCGTCCCGGAGCCGACGGTCACGAGGTCCGCGCGGGGGGTCCCCTGCGCCTCCACCCAGGCGAGCTCCTGGCGCACGGCCTGTTCGAGGGTGCGCCCGGCGAGCGCACCGCTGTCGGCGAGCGCGAGCGCGGCGTAGTCGGCGAACAGCTCTGCGAGGTGGACGTCGGCGGAGGAGAAGCCGTCGATCCCGCCGGTGACGACACAGGCGCCGACGATGCGGGGGCCGCGCCGGACCGGCACGGCGAGGACCGGGCGGCGCCCGGGGGACTCGTCGTGCACCGGCGCGCGGGTCGCGAGCAGCCGGGCGACGACGTCGCCGGGCACGCCGCCGTCGTCCACCGCCCCCGCCCACGATCCGCGGGCCTCGTCGACGCGCACGACCCAACCGGCACCGCCGGTGAGCGTGCGCAGGTGGTCGGCGATGCGGTGCAGCAGGGGGTCGCCGTCGCCGGGGTGCACGGACCCCGGGGGGCCGGGACGGGCCGCGAGCGCGCCCGACGGTGCCGCTGCGACCACCAGCCGTCCTCCTCGACGCATGATGCATACAAGATGCATTGATGGAGTGAGAGTAGGGTCGCGCCGAGTCGAGGGCAAGGGCGGTGACGTGGCGGGGAACGGTGGTGTGCCGGCGGGGACATCGGCCAAGGAGCGCGCCTACCGCGACACGAAGTCACGCATCCTCGACGGCTCGTTCCCCGGCGGGGACCTCATCACCGAGGGCCAGGTCGCCGAGACGCTCGCCATGAGCCGCACCCCGGTGCGGGAGGCGTTCCTGCGCCTCGAGGCCGAGGGGCTGCTGCGGCTGTTCCCCAAGCGCGGGGCGCTCGTGGTCGCGGTGTCGCCGCACGAGGTCGAGGACGTGCTGGAGGCCCGCGAGCTGGTCGAGGGGCACGCGCTGGAGAAGCTCTGCGCGGTGTCCGAGGCCGAGCGCGCCGTCGTGGCCCGCGCCCTGCGTGACGTGCTGGACGTCCAGCGCGCCGCGCTGGCCTCGGGCGACCAGCGGGCGTTCGCCGAGGCCGACCGCCGCTTCCACATCACCGTCGTCGAGAGCGCGCGCAACGCGATCCTGCTGGAGCTCTACGCCTCGCTGCGCGACCGTCAGCTGCGGATGAACCTCGGCTCGCTGGAACGGGGGCCCTCCCGGCCGCACGAGATCCTCACCCAGCACGAGGCGATCGTCGACGCGCTGGGCCGCGGGGACCGCGCCGGGACCCGCGAGCGGCTGCGGGACCACCTCGACGCCACCCGCGTCTCCGTGCTGGGGGGCCAGCGGGCCGGTACCCGCCCCGCGGGGGGTCATCCGATCGGCGGCTGACCCCTCGTCGTGGGGGAGATCCCCCAGGGCCGGGGGTGGGGACTCTCCCCGTGGTCGGCCGGTCGGGGCGCTCCTAGTGTCCGTCGTCGCCGGGCGGTGCCCGGCCGCCCCGCCGGACCGTCGCACGGCGACCGGGAGCGGGGCGCCCACCGGATCCGCGGAGGACCGCATGCCGGGACTGACCCTTGCCGAGGCACGCCGGATGCTCGACGCCGGGCTGGCCGAGGCCGACCGCATCGGCCAACCGATGAACGTCGCCGTCGTCGACGCCGGCGGGCACCTGCTGGCCTTCGCCCGCCAGGACGGCGCGATCCGCGCCAGCATCGACATCTCCCAGCGCAAGGCGGTGACGTCGGTCCTCATGGAGGCCCCGACGGGCGCGCTGACCCCGCTGGTCCAGCCCGGCGCCGAGCTGTACGGCCTGGAGCAGACCGCCGGCGGGCTCGTCGTCTTCGGCGGCGGGATCCCCGTCCACCGCGACGGCGAGCTGGTCGGCGCCGTCGGCGTCAGCGCGGGCTCCGTCGAGCAGGACACCCTCGTCGCCGAGGCCGCCGTCGCGGCGATCAAGGAATGAGGGGCCCGCGATGACGCGATCCGTGGCACCGTCGCCGCTCGTCCGTGAGTGCGTCGGCGAGCTCGCCGGCACGTTCGTCCTCGTCGTCTTCGGCACCGCCGCGGTGGCGCAGATGGTGGTCTCCGGCGGCGACGCCGGTGACTGGGCCACCCTGACCTGGGGCTGGGTCGCCGGCCTGATCATGGGCATCTACGTGGCCGGGCGCCTCGGCGCCGGCCACCTCAACCCGGCCGTCACCCTCGCGATGGCGGTCTACCGCGGACTGCCGTGGCGCAGCGTCCTGCCCTACATCGCCGCGCAGACCCTCGGGGCGTTCCTCGCCGCGCTGGTGACCCGCGGGGTGTACGCCTCGGGGATCGCGTCGGTCGACCCCGGCCTGACCACGGCGTCCCAGACGATCTTCTCGACGCTGCCCAACCACGGGATCGGGACGGCGTTCTTCGACCAGATCGTCGGCACCGCGCTGCTGGTGTTCGTCCTGTTCGCACTGCTCGCGACGCTGCAGGGCGCCGCGGGCCAGCTGCTCCCGCTGATGGTCGGGTTCCTGCTGCTCGGGATCGGCTTCGCGTGGGGCACCAACGCCGGCTACGCGATCAACCCGGCCCGTGACTTCGGGCCCCGGCTCGCACAGTGGCTCACCGGCTACGACGGCGCCTGGGGCACCGCCGACGGCACGCCGTACTGGTGGCTGCCGATCGTCGCGCCGGTGATCGGTGCGCTGATCGGCGGTGGCCTGTACGTCCTGCTCATCGAGCGTCTCGAGGTGCCCGCGGCCCTCGCCGCACCGGCGCCCGCACCGACCCCGGAGTCCGCCGAGGCCGGGGCCGTCGCCGACCCGCGCCACCCGATCACCGCGGTCGAGGTCGTCCCCGGCGACCTGCCGTCCCAGCCGTCCCCGCCCCCGAAGGAGGCGTCCCGATGACCGTCGACCTGACCCCCGCCGACTACCCGCTCTCGGTCAACCGGCCCGAGCTGCTCCGCACGCCCACCGGCAAGGCGCTGTCCGACATCACGATGGCCGCCGTCGTCGCCGGTGACGTCACCGCCGAGGACCTGCGCGTGACGCCCGCGACGCTGGTCATGCAGGGCAGCATCGCCGAGTCGATGGGCCGCCGTCAGCTGGGCGAGAACTGCCGCCGTGCCGCGGAGATGACCGCCATCCCCGACGACGAGGTCCTCGCCATGTACAACGCGCTGCGCCCCAACGCGTCGAGCGCGGACCGGCTCGAGTCGATCGCCGCCCGGCTGGAGGCCACCTACTCCGCCCCCCTGTGCGCCGCGCTCGTCCGCGAGGCCGCGCAGGTCTACGCGGCCCGCAACCTGCTCGCCGAGGAGGACTGACATGACCGCCGTAGCCCCGCGTCCCGACTCGACGGTGCGGACGTCCACGCGCACCGGGATTCTCGAGGACCGCCCGGTCAACCTGGACGGCTTCGTCGAGGAGTGGCCCGAGAAGGGTCTCGTCGCGATGGAGTCCGACTTCGACCCGAAGCCGGGCGTGCGCGTCGAGGACGGCCGGATCGTCGAGCTCGACGGCCGCACCCGCGACGAGTTCGACTTCATGGACACCTTCATCGCCGACCACGCGATCGACGTCGCGACCTGCGAGGACGCCCTCGCAACGCCGTCGATCGAGATCGCCAGGATGCTCTGCGACCCGCGGACCACCCGCGACGAGGTGGTCGCGCTCGGCCGTGGGATGACCCCGGCCAAGATCCTCGACGTCGTCAAGCTGATGAACGTCGTCGAGATCATGATGGGCATCCAGAGGACCCGCTCGCGGCGCACGCCCGCCAACCAGGCGCACTCCACGAGCGCGAAGGACAACCCGATCCAGGTCGCGGCCGACGCCGCCGAGGGTGCGGTGCGCGGGTTCGCCGAGCTGGAGACGACCCTCGGCGTCGTCCGCTACGCGCCGCTGGTGGCGATCGGCCTGCAGGTCGGCGCCCAGGTCGGGCGCGGTGGCGTCCTCACCCAGTGCGCGCTGGAGGAGGCGACCGAGCTCGATCTCGGCATGCGGGGGATCACCGCCTACGCCGAGACGATCTCCATCTACGGCACCGAGTCGGTGTTCGTCGACGGCGACGACACCCCGTGGTCGAAGGCGTTCCTGGCCTCGGCCTACGCCTCGCGCGGGATCAAGATGCGTTTCACCTCGGGCACCGGTTCGGAGGTGCAGATGGGCAACGCCGAGGGGCGGTCCATGCTGTACCTGGAGATCCGGTGCATCCTCATGGCGCGCGGCGCGGGCGTGCAGGGCCTGCAGAACGGCTCGATCTCCTGCATCGGCGTCCCCGGGGCGGTGCCCGGCGGGATCCGGGCGGTCGCCGCGGAGAACCTCGTCGCCAGCTGGATGGACCTGGAGTGCGCGTCGGGCAACGACCAGTCGTTCTCGCACTCGCCGATGCGCCGCACCAGCCGGCTGCTGCCGCAGATGCTGCCGGGCACCGACTTCGTGTGCTCCGGTTACTCCGCGGTGCCGAACCGGGACAACATGTTCGCCGGGTCCAACCTCGACACCGAGGACTACGACGACTGGAACGTCATCCAGCGCGACATGCAGGTCGACGGCGGCCTGCGGCACGTCCGCGACGACGTCATCCTGCAGGTCCGCAACAAGGCCGCCCGCGCGCTGCAGGCGGTGTTCGCCGAGCTCGACCTCCCCGCGATCACCGACGAGGAGGTGGAGGCGGCGACCTACGCCGACTCCAGCGACGACTACCCCGACCGCGACGTGCTCGCCGACCTCGAGGGCGCCCGCAGCGTGATGGAGCGCGGCGTCACCGGGCTGGACCTGGTGCGGATCCTGGAGCGTTCCGGCTTCGGGGACGTGGCGGAGAACTACCTGCAGGTGCTCCGCCAGCGCGTGTCCGGGGACCTGCTGCAGACCGCGGCCGTGCTGACCGGCGACTTCGTGCCGCTGGCCGCGATCAACGACGCCAACGACTACGCCGGCCCCGGCACCGGCTACCGCCTGTCCGGCGAGCGGTGGGAGGAGCTCAAGAAGCTCCGCCACGTCACCTCCGCCGAGAACCCCGAGGAGGAATCCGAATGACCGTGTCAAGCCGCGATAGCGGGTTGTGGTGCGGTGATGGTGAACATCCTCCGGTCACGCAGCAGGGCCCACAGGACGTCGACCAGGCGTCTGGCCAAGGCGAGCAGAGCCTGGGTATGAAGCATTCTTTCGCTGCGTTTGCGCTGGTAGAAGGCCCGGGACGGGCCATTGACCTTGAGGCTGGACAGTGCGGCCATGTAGAACACTCGCCGCAGGCGGCGGTTGTAGCGTCGTGGGCGACGCAGGTTCCCGCTGATCCGGCCGGAGTCCTGGGGCACCGGGACGAGTCCGGCGTAGGAGGCCAGCCGCCCTGGAGAGGTGAATCCGCCCAGTTCAGGGCCGACACCGCCGTGGGTGGCGGTGAGGAACTCCGCGCCCAGGATGGGTCCGAGACCGGGCAGCGACTCGATGATCGCCGCGTCCGGGTGGGAGCGGAACACGGTGGTGATCAGCTTGTCGGTGTCCTTGATCTCCCGGTCGAGTTCCAGCAGTCGTCGGGCCAGGCCGGCAACAAGGATCGCGGTCCGCGTCTCGCTGGGCAGTGCCACGGTCTGGGCGTGGGCGACCTCGACCGCGGTGGCGGCCATCGCAGCAATACCCGGTGCCCACGCCCGATGGGCACGCAGGTACTCGATCACCCCTGCCTCGCCGGCGTCCCGGAGGGCCTGGGGTGTCTGGAACCCGGTGACCAGCACCAGAGCGCTGCGGGTGGAATAGTCGAATGCCGCCTCGAGACCGGGAAAGATCGACCCGAGCAGGTCACGCAGCCGGTTGACCCCGCGCACCCAGTCGGCCATCAGGTCCTCGCGATGGGCCACGAGCCGGGCCAGTTCGGCAGTGGTCTCATCAGTGGCGGTGACCGTGGTGAGGTCGGCGCCGCGCATGCGGGCGGTCTCGGCGATGACCTTCGCGTCACGGGCGTCGGTCTTGGCCTCGCCCCGGAACACGCCGCTCATCCGGTCGACGACCCGACCGGGGACATAGACCACCTGCTGGTCGGCCGCGGTGAGGACCACCTGCAGCAGCGCCGCATAGCTGCAGGTCAGGTCGATGGCCCACCGCACGTCCTGGGCCGCTTCCGCAGCGCGGGCCAGCAACGCCTCGATCGCGGCCTGGTCGTTGCTGACCTTGCGGGAGAACACCACCTTGCCGTCGGTATCGATCGCGCACGCATGGTGCGTCCTCTTCCCGACGTCGATCCCGATCCAGATCACTGGCCGTTGCGCCACGCGCAGGCTCCTGTCGTTGCAGGTCACGCCCGTGGACAACCCGCCATCAGGTCCCTAATCAGCGACGGTCCGCACAGATCCGAATCAGTGGCCAGGCCTGTCCAGCACGACGGGGCGGCCATTCCTTCCGAGCCACCGAAGCGACAACACCTCATCAGCCACACCCCGTCGTCCCGGGCATCCGGGGCACCAACCCCGAACACCTACGACCTTAGGGAGGTCTCATGACCGCCGCAGTCGAACCGCTCCGGACACTGACCCTGCGCGAGACCGGGACCGCGGAGCGGGGCACCCGGCCCGAGGAGGTCGTCGTCGCGCTCTCGCCGGCCTTCGGCGACCCGTTCACCAAGACGATCGTCGAGGTACCGCACGCCGAGGTCGTCCGGCAGCTGCTCGCCGGCATCGAGGAGCAGGGCGGCACCGCACGGCTGATCAAGGTGTTCCGGACCGCCGACCTGGCAGCGATCGCGCACTTCGGGGCCTCGCTGTCCGGCTCCGGGATCGCGGTGGGCGTGCTGTCCCGTGGCACCACCGTCGTCCACCAGCGCGACCTGCCGCGGCTGTCGAACCTGGAGCTGTTCCCGCAGGCCCCGTTGCTCGACGCCGAGGTGTTCCGCATGATCGGTGCGAACGCGGCCCAGTACGCCCAGGGCCGGTCGCCCCGCCCGGTGCCGACCCGCAACGACCAGATGGCGCGGCCGCGCTGGCAGGCGAAGGCGGCGCTGCTGCACATCAAGGAGTTCGAGTGCATCGACCACTCCCGCGCCGCGGTGGAGGTCGAGCCGGTCATCACCCGCGTCGACTGACCGAACCCCGCGGCGTGCGCCGTACCGAGCAGGAAGGCCGGGAGTGTCCCTCGTCATCGGCGTCGACATCGGCAACTCCACCACCGAGGCGTGCGTCGCCGAGGTGTCCGGCGGTGCGGTCGGACGCCTCGCGTCCTCGCTGACCGCGACGACGGGGGTGAAGGGCACCCCGGCCAACACGGCGGGGGCGGTCACGGCCGTCCGGCGGGCCCTGGAGGCCGCCGGGCGGCCGGCCGGTGACCTCGCGACCGTGCTGCTCAACGAGGCCACGCCGGTGATCAGCGGGCTCGCGATGGAGACGATCACCGAGACCGTCATCACCGAGTCCACGATGATCGGGCACAACCCGGAGACCCCGGGGGGCGAGGGGATCGGGGTCGGCACGACCGTGCCCCTCGACGGGCTCGGCGGCACCGCGGCGGGGAGCCCGGTCGTCGTCGTGGTCGCCGCCGGTGCCGACTTCGACGACGTCGCGGAGCGGCTGAACCGGGCGTCCGACCGCGGCGTCGTGGTCGTCGCCGCGGTCCTGCACGGCGACGACGCGGTCCTCGTGGTGAACCGGCTGCGGCACCGGATCCCGGTCGTCGACGAGGTGTCCGCCGTGGAGCGGGTCCCCCTCGGGATGCTCGCGGCGGTGGAGGTCGCGCCGCCGGGGAGGACGATCCGCACGCTGTCGGACTCCTACGGGCTGGCGTCGACGTTCGACCTCGACGCCGAGCAGACCCGGCAGGTCTCCCCGGTGGCCCGCGCGCTCTCGGGCAACCGGTCCGCCGTCGTCGTGCGGACACCGGCCGGTGACGTCACCGACCGGCGCATCCCGGTCGGGACGCTGACGCTGTCGGGCTCCGGGCGCACGCTCGACGTCGGCGTCGACGACGGCGCGGACGCCATCATGGACGCCGTCGCGCGGGTCGCCCCGCTGACCGACGTGCACGGCGAGCCCGGCACCCACGTCGGCGGCATGCTCGCGAACGTCCGCGACACGATGACCGACGTGACGGGGCAGCCCGCGTCGGAGATCCGGATCCGGGACGTCCTCGCCGTGGACACCGTGGTGCCCGCCGCCGTGCGCGGCGGGCTCGCGGGCGAGGTCTCCCGGGAGAACGCCGTCGCGCTCGCGGCGATGGTCCGCACCAGCCGCAGCCGGATGCAGGCGGTGGCCAGCGCGCTCGCCGCCGAGCTCGGCTGCGACACCGTCATCGGTGGGGTGGAGGCCGAGGTCGCGGTGCGCGGCGCGCTCACCACGCCGGGCTCGTCGGTCCCGATCGCGATCGTCGACATGGGTGGCGGCTCGACCGACGCGGCCCTGCTCGACGCCGACGGCACCGTCTCGACCGTCCACGTCGCCGGTGCGGGCGAGCTGGTCACCCGGCTCATCGGCTCCGAGCTGGGGATCGACGACCGCGAGGCCGCCGAGTCGGTGAAGCGGCATCCGCTGGCGAAGGTGGAGAGCTTCTTCCACGTCCGCCACGAGGACGGGTCGGTGCAGTTCTTCGGTGAGCCGCTGCCGCCGCACGTGTTCGCGAAGGTCGTCACCGTGACCCCGGACGGGCTCGCGGCGGTGCCCGTGCGCGGCTCGCTGGAGGAGGTCCGCCGGGTCCGGCGCGCCGCCAAGCAGCGGGTGTTCGTCGTCAACGCGCTCCGCGCCCTCGCGCAGGTCGCCCCGCAGGGGTCGCTGCGGCTGCTCGGGTCGGTGGTGCTGCTGGGCGGGTCGGCGCTGGACTTCGAGATCCCGGCGATGGTCGCCGACGCGCTCGCCCCGTACGGCGTGGTCTGCGGCATCGGCAACGTGCACGGCACCGAGGGCCCGCGCAACGCCGTCGCGGCCGGGCTGGTGGACGCCCACGCCGGCGTCGCGGCGGGGACGACGCGGCGGGCCGGGCACCGGGTGGCGACGTGAGCCGGGACGGTCCGGCCCCGTCACCGCCCGCGGTGCTCGTCGCCGTCCACGCCGCCGCCCCCGCGGTCGTCGTGCGCGAGGTGTACGCGGGCGTCGAGGAGCAGGGCATCCCGACGGCGCCGGCCGGGGCCGTGGACGGAGGAGCGGGGGACACCGGCGCGGAGCAGCTCGGCAGGCACGCCGCGGCGGAGTCGCGGCTCGAGGTCGGCGTGGGCGTCGCCCGCGACGGGACGGTCGCGGTGCACCACGCCCTCGTGCCGCACGTCCTCCTGACGCTCGGTCCCGGTGCCGGCCCGGCGCAGGTGCGGGTGCTCGGCGGCGACGCGGCGCGGATCGTCGCCGGGCTGCCGCTGCGGACGTCACTCCGTCCGGTGGAACCCCCCGGACGCTGCTGACATCCGCTCCCACCCGTGCGGATTCCGGGCGAAGACGACCCCGCGGACGATGCCGCGCGTTCCGGCCGGCCCGTGTTCGTCCGGTCCGCGTCGCCGTTGGCCAGTTCACGACGCCGGTCGTGAAGAGCCTTGTAGGTGATCATCGAGGGGAGTAGCCCTGCTAGTTCCGGTACCGGCGGCGGAGCGCGATCGATCCTGGTCACGAGCGTCGCACGGGTGGCGACCGGCGAGCGAGCGAGAGGATGGTCGTGATGGTCTCGGCCGGTTCGCGACGGGATCGGGCCGGTGCGCCCGCCCGGGTGCGTGCCTGCCCCGGTGCCCCCGTCGAGGGGTGGGGACACCCGACGGTCCCGCCTCGGGGCGGGGCCGCCTGCGGGCGTGGTGTGCATGGCTGAGCTGCGCCGGACGAGGGCCCCGGACGTCCTCGACGAGATGATCTCCACGTTGCGTGTCCGGCTCGGGGACGGCAACGGGAGCGCCGGGCGCGACGTCCGCGTCGACGACTTCCACCGGGGCGCGGTCGCGGCCCTGGTGTGGGTGCGCGACGGCGGGGCGGCCCCGTTGACCGGGTGCGTCGATCCGGTCCCGGTCTCACCGGCCGCCGTCGTCCGGGAGTTGTCGGCCGCGAACGAGGCCATCTTCGGCCGGTCCGAGATCGGCCGCCTCTACGGCGGCGGGGTCGAGCACGCGATCATGTGGGCGCACCTCGCCTCGGCGAACGCGCCCGTCTGGGACCGGGCGAATCTCGCGTACCTGGCCGAATGTCCCGACGAATGACGTCGGTCGGACGCGACAACCAACCAGGGTAGGGCCGCCGCCGAGTGCTCCCCTCCGGCGGCTGCGGAGTGTGCGAGCGGAAGGGGAGTGCCGTGGTGCGACGGGTCCGGGGCGGTGCCGCGACGGGGGCCACCGGGTGGTGGTCACCCGGGAGGACACGGGGCGGCGGGCGCGACGAGCGCCCACGGACCGGACCGGAGAGGAGTCCCGGATCCGCACGCTGACCGCGCTCCGATGGCGTCGACGGTCGGTACCGGCGTGGGGGACCTCTGGATCCCGCTGTGCGTCCCACTGCTGGTCATGGTGCTCACGATGGGGATGGCGTGGATCGAGGCACGCCTTCCCGAACGACGTCCGCGGCGCGGCGCCGACGCCGGCGCGGCCGCGCCCGCCGAGGGGGCCGACGCGCCCGTGGCCGATCCGGGACTCCTCCCGGTGGAGGTGATGACGGTCGGGACCACGGTGGCCCTCGCCGAGGACCAGGGGTGACCGCGGCGGCCCGGACCCGGCCGGCCCTCAGCCGGTGGGTGCCTGCCGGGCCGGACGTCCGCCGTTCAGCTCGGCGTCGATCTCCTCCAGCGTGCGGCCACGGGTCTCGGGCAGGCGCCTGTAGAGGAACACCAGGCCGAGGCCGCCGAGGACGGCGTACAGCCAGAACAGCCCGCTCGGGGTGATCGCGTCGATCGTGGTCAGCACGGTGACCGAGATCAACAGGTTCAGGATCCAGTGCGTGGCGAGGCCGGCGCTGCCCGCCTTGCCGCGGACCTCCGTCGGGAAGACCTCGCTGTTGACCAGCCACATCGCCAGGCCGAGGCTGGCCGCGAAGGACGCCTGGTAGATCATCAGGAAGGCCAGCAGGACGGCGGCCCAGATCCCGCTCAGGTCGGTGAACGCGTAGACCGCGCCGATCACCACGAGCGCGACGACGACGAGGCCGGTGCCGCCGAGCACCAGCGGGCGGCGCCCGATCCGGTCCACGAGGACCAGGCCGACGAGGGTGAAGGCGACGTTCGCGACACCGAGCCCGACCGACGACAGGATCGCGGCCGACTCCCCGAAACCGGAGCCGGTGAGCAGGGTCGGGGTGTAGTAGGTGACGGCGTTGACGCCGACCAGCTGGTTCGTCGCGGCCACGCCGACGCCGAGGACGATGCCCGGCCGGAACCGGGAGCCGAGCAGGTCGCGGACGGTGGACCGGGTCTCGGCGTGCATCGCCTCGGTGATGCCGCGGACCTCGTCGTCGACCTCGGCCGGGCTGCGGCCGTCGGCGAGCAGGGCCCGCGCCTCGTCCTCACGGCCCTTCGCGAGCAGCCACCGTGGGCTCTCCGGGAGCCGGGGGAGCGCCACCAGCATGACCGCAGCGGGGACCGCGGCGATCGCGAGCATCCAGCGCCACGCCTGCGCGTCCGACAGCACGTAGCCGGTGACGTAGGAGAGCAGGATCCCGGAGGAGATCATCAGCTGGTTGACCGACACGAGCCGGCCGCGCAGGTGTGCCGGCGCGATCTCGGCGATGTAGGCGGGCACCGCGACCGACGCGGCCCCGATCGCCAGGCCGAGCACGATGCGGGCGAGGAGCAGGACGGTCAGCGAGCCCGCCAGGCCGGAGGCGACCGCCCCGGTGAGGAACAGCACCGCGACGCCGAGCAGGGTGCGCCGGCGGCCGATCCGGTCCATCACCGTGCCGCCGCCCGCGACACCGACGATCGCGCCGACCAGCAGCGACGCGACCACGATCTCCTTGGCCTGGTCGCTGAGCCCGAACGCGGGCCCGAGGTAGAGCAGCGCGGCGGAGATGATGCCGGTGTCGTACCCGAAGAGCAGCCCGCCGAGGGCCGCGATCACCGTGGCCCCGGTCCCCCGTCGTGGTGTGCCGACGACCGCGTTGTCGTTCATCTGATGTCTCCGGTTGTTCTCGAGGTGTCTCTCCGGCGTCAGTAGAAGACGGCATGACACCGATGTCAAGCGCGACCGCGACATCGGTGACATGATCGGTCCGTGGTCCCTCCGGGGCGGTGGCCGATAGACTGCGCCGACCCGACCGGGACCGGCCCCGCTGCCGGCGCCGCCGGTCGCCGCACCCCCTGTGGAAAGGTCCGGCCACGTCGTCATGACCACGATGCGAGACGTCGCCGCCCGAGCAGGTGTGAGCGCGAAGACGGTCTCGCGTGTCTTCAACGACGACGAGCACGTGCTGCCCGAGACCCGCACCCGCGTCGAGTCCGCACTGCGCGAGCTCAACTACGTGCCGAACTCGGTGGCCACCACGTTCCGGAAGGGCCGCGCGCCGGTGGTCGGCGTCGTCGTCCCGGACCTGCTCGACCCGTTCTTCGCCGCCGTCGCCGAGTCGGTGAACCGGCTCGCGCTCGACCGCGGCATGTCCACCGTGGTCACCAGCGTCGGGCACACCACGCGCACGGAGCACGAGACGATCGGGCGGTTGCTGAGCCAGTCGCTGAGCGGACTGGTCGTCGCTCCCGTCGAGGCCGACCACTCGTACCTGGCCCGGTGGCGGGAGCGGCTGCCGATCGTGTTCGTCGACCGCGCCCCGGTGGGCGTGGCGGCCGACTCCTTCATCGAGGACGACGCCGGTGGTGCCCGTGCGGCCACCGAGCACCTGATCGGGCACGGTCACGAGCGGATCGCGTTCGTCGGCGACCTGCCCGAGCTGCCGACCGCCCGCAACCGGCTGCTCGGCTACCGCGGCGCGCTCGCCGACGCCGGCCTGACCGTGCCGGAGGGCTACGAGGAGTTCGGGGCGATCGACCGGGCGAGCGCCGCGGCCGTCGTCGGGCGGCTGGACGCGCTGCCCGGCCCGCCGACGGCGATCCTGTCGTCCAACGCGCGCAGCAGCATGGCGCTCGTCCCGGTGCTGCGGCACCGGAGGCTCGCGGTCGTCGGGTTCGGCGACTTCCCGATGGCGGACATGCTCTCCCCGGCCCTCACCGTGGTCGACCAGGACCCGTTCGCGCTCGGCGAGCACGCCGCGCAGCGCGTGTTCGACCGGCTCGACCACCCACGCAGGCGGTTCCGCCGCCGCACGGTGCTGCCCGTCCGCCTGGTGGAGCGCGAGTCCTGCCGGTAGGTGCCGGTGCTAGGCCGGGGTGACCGACAGCCCGTCCGCGCCCGCGGACACCCGGAGCCGGTCCAGTCCGTCGACGACGAGATCGGCCTCCGCGAGCTCCCCGGCACCGACGGTGCCCAGCACGCCCACGACCGCGCAGCCCGCGGCACGGGCCGCCGCGACGCCGGCCGGGGCGTCCTCCAGCACCAGGCACCGGGCGGGGTCGACCCCGAGCCGGCGGGCGGCCAGCAGGTAGGGCTCCGGGTCCGGCTTGCCGTGCCGCACGTCGTCGGCGGTGACGAGCACGTCCGGCGGCGTGATCCCGGCCGCGTGCAGGCGGGCCCCGGCGATGGCGGGGGTGCCGGAGGTGGCGACCGCGACCCGGTCGCCGGGCAGTGACGCCATCAGCTCGCGTGCACCCGGGACCGGCTCGACGCCGGTCGCGTCGGCGACCTCGATCGCCTCGATCCGGCGCAGGCCCTCCTCCACGCCGTCCGGGCCGACGAGCGCCTCCACCAGCATCCGGGCCGGCCGCCCGTGGTTGCCGTGCACGGCGGCGGGCGGGGCGCCCAGCTCCCGGGCGAACCGGTCCCAGGAACGGACGACCGACGCCGTGGAGTCGGCCAGCACGCCGTCCAGGTCGGACAGGACGGCGTCGAACGTCCGGGCGAACACCGGTGCGTCCGGATCGACGGCGGTCCGCACCCCGAGCGCGCGCAGCACGCGCAGCTCCTGCTGGGCGGGGGACAGCTCGGCGTCGACGGCCAGATGTGGCGCGGCGGGCGGTGCCGGGCCGGTGCCGGTCGGCGCGGCATCGGCCGGTCGGTGCGCGTCGCGCGGCTCGGCCCGGGCGGACCGGCGCCGGGCGAACAGCTCCGCGTCCCCGCGCAGGTGGACCATCCGCAGCTCGGCGGGGGCGACGGCAGCGGCGAGCGCCTCCCACTCCGGCCCGCCGGTGAGCTCGGCCGTGAAGGGCGCGACCAGCACGACGGTCCCGGCCGTGCCCGCGACCTCGGCGGCCGTCGCGCGGAGGGCGGCGTAGCGCGCGTCGCGGATCGTGGACCGGTGCTCCCCGGTGAGCCAGTGCTCGGTCAGCACCGGGCCGTGCAGACCGTCGAGCAGCGGGTTCGTGAGCGTGTCGAGGTCGAGCAGCGGGGCCCGCAGGGTCGTGGCGAGGGTGCGGCCGAGGGTCGACTTGCCGCTCCCGGCGGCTCCCGAGACCGCGATCACCGTGGGCCGGCCGGGTTGACAACGCGACGTCATGCTGCCGACGATATCGATACAAGTCACCGGTGTCATGGCAAGACATGACACCGGAGTCATCGGCGAGGTGCGGGAGGGGGTCCGGTCCCATGGACGACCGGCTCGTGGCGGGGATCGACCTGGGGAGCACCGGGATCAAGCTGCTCGTTCTCGACGAGGACGGCACGGAGGTCCTGGTCGAGGAGATCCCGACGCCGTGGCGGCCCGGTCCGGGCGGGACCGCGGACCTCCCGGTTCCGACCCTCGTCTCCGCGGTGCACCGGCTGGTCGGCGCCGCGGCCGGGCGGCTCGCCACCGTCACCGACCGGACGGTCGGGGCGATCGCCGTCGCGGGGATGGGGGAGAGCGGTGTCCTGCTCGACGGGGACGGCGACGCCGTCGCCCCGGCCTTCGCCTGGTTCGACCCGCGCGGTGCGGAGCAGGTGGCGAACCTCCCGGAGCGGATCCGGTCCGAGTTCGCGGGCCGGACCGGGCTGCCGCTCGGCGCGCAGACCTCGGTGGCCAAGCTCGCGTACCTGCGCGACAGCGGGATCCGGCTCGACGGCCGGTGCTGGCTCAACCTCCCCGAGTTCGTCGCCACCGTGCTCGGCGGCCGCCCGACGGCGGAGTACTCGCTGGCCTCCCGCACCGGGCTGCTCGACCAGGACACCGGCCTGCCGTGGGACGCGATGCTCGACGAGCTCGGCGTGACGCCCGCGTTCCTACCGCCGCTCGAACCGGCCGGGACCGATCTCGGCGCGGTCTCCGAGCGGTTCCCGGCGCCCTTCGCCGGCGCCCGGATCGCCGTCGGCGGGCACGACCACCTGGTGGCGGCCGAGGCCGCGGGGACGATCGGCGACGGCCACTACCACGTGTCCATCGGCACCGCCGAGGTCCTGCTGCGGGTGGTGGACGCCCCGCTCGGCTACGCGGCACGGGCCCGGCTGGCCGAGTACCTGATCAACGAGGTCCGGCACGTCGTCCCCGGGAAGCACGTGCTCGTCGCCGGGGTGAAGACCGGCCTGCTGCTGCGCCGCGCGCTGCAGACCTTCGGCGTCGGCGACCGCGCCGGACGGGACCGGCTGGACGCCGCCGTGCTGGACCTGCCCTACGAGGGCGCCCTGCCCGACGGCGGCATCGAGGTGTCCGGGGCCCGCAACGACGACGGGGAGCTCGCGATCACGGTGCGCACCGACGGCGTGAGCCCCGCCGAGGTCGTCGCCGCCGTGCTGCGGCACAGCAACGACGAGATCGCCCGCCTTGTCACCGCGATCGACCGGGAGCTCCCGCCCGCGACGTCGGCCACGCTCACCGGCGGATGGGCCGGGATGGACAGCGTCCGGCGGGCCCGCGCGCAGGTGCTGCCCGGCGTGACCGTCTCCGGCCGGGCGCAGGAGACCGCGTACGGCGCGGCACTCGTCGCCGCCCGGCTGACGCCTGCCGGCGACTCCGCGCCGGCCCGCTGACCAGGCACCACACCAGGAGGAACCGATGAACGCACTCACCACCCCCGAGCGCCGCGGCCTGACCGCGATCTCCACCCCCGGCGGGCGGATGCTGATCGTCGCCGCCGACCAGCGCAACGGCATGCGCAAGGCCATGGCGGACGCGCCGGACGGCGCCGACGCGATCAGCGCCGAGGAGCTCGCCGAGGCGAAGTCCGACCTGGTCCGCCACCTGGCCAACTCCGCGCCGGCGATCCTGCTGGACCCGGAGGTGGCGCTGCCGGGCGTCGTCGACGACGGCACGCTGGCGCGCGACACCGCACTCGTCGTCGGGATGGACGCCTCCGGCTACGAGACCGTCGACGGCCTGCGCCACACCCGGTTCGTGCCGGGCGTGACCGCGCGCCGGGTCCGTGACCTGGGTGGCGACGTCGCCAAGATGCTCTTCTACACCCGCCCGGACCGCCAGGGCCCGGACTCGACGGTCGCCGCACAGATCCGCGACTGCGTGCGCGACTGCGCCGACGAGGGCGTACTCCTGATCGTCGAGCTGCTCACCTACCAGCTCGACGGCGAGTCCGACGCGGACTACGCCGCCGCGTTCCCGGCGCTGGTCGCCGACGGGGCGAAGCTGGCCGTCGACTGCGGGGCGAAGGTGCTGAAGCTGCAGTACCCGGGTTCGGCCGAGGCGGCCGCCGCGGTGACGGAGGCGGCCGCGGGCGTGCCGTGGGCGGTGCTGTCGGCCGGCGTCGACCACGAGACCTTCATCGGCCAGGTGAAGGTCGCCGTCGACAACGGCGCGGCCGGGGCGATGGCGGGCCGGTCGCTGTGGAAGGACAGCCTGTCGATCTCCGCGGAGGTGCGGGAGCAGCACCTGACCGGGCGCGCCCTGCCGCGGCTGCGGGAGCTGGAGTCGGTCGTCGACGCCTGACGGCCGCGGGTCAGCGCGGGTCCCGCCCGATGAAGGCGAGCAGCCGGGTCTGCACGTCGGCGTCGTCCGGGACCGCCACCCGCGGGCCGTACTGGCCGCTCGCGCGCAGCAGGTCGTCGAGCGGCAGCATCCCCTCCAGCATCGTCGCGCACCGTCCGGGATCGAGCGTCGCGTCCTGGCCGGTGGCGCGGGCGAGGTCCCAGGTGTGCAGGAAGACGTCGGCGGTGAAGAAGCGGGAGACGGCGGTGGGGACGTCGAGCTCGCCGATGTGCGGGTTGCTCAGCGTCCGGCCTGCCGACGCCGGGTCGTCGAGCAGGGCCTGGACGCCGTCGCTCAGGGTGCGCCAGGCGGCGACCGGGTCCTCGTCGACGCCGGGCCCCGCGGGCAGCGTCACGCCGGCTCCGCCCGCGAGGAACGCAGGGAACCACTCCACGAGGTGACCGACGACGTCGCGGGCGGTCCACTCGGGCACCGGCGAGCGCCGGTCCCAGGCGTCGTCGCCGGGCACGCCCTCGACGACCTCGGTGAACCGGCCCGCGATCTCGCGGTACTCGTCGGCGGGGGTCCGGTCGGCAGTCACGTCGCCCATGTTCGTCGCCCTCCCTGGTGCGGCCGCGCGGCGCGGCCGCCGCGCCGTCGTAGGTTCCGACCGTGGCGACGGGCCCGGCTCATCGGTCGACGACGATCCGCACGTGTCGGGACCGGCGTGCCGGGTACGCGACGGACATGCAGTACGACACGTTCATCAGCACCGTCCGCGACAGCGGCGAGCTGCCCGACCAGTCCGCCGCCGACCGCGCGGTCCGGTCGACCCTGCGGGTGCTCGGCAGCCGCCTCGCGGGCGGGATGCCCGGCAACCTCGCCTCCCAGCTCCCCGGTGACCTGGGGGAGGCCCTGCCCGCGACGGGCGGGGGCGAGCGGTTCGACGTCGACGGGTTCTACGACCGGGTGGCCGACGACGAGGGCGTCCCGCGAGCCGACGCCCGGCGCCACGCCCGCGCGACGCTGGCGACGATCGCCGTCGCGGTGACCGACGAGGAGTACGCCCACCTCGCCGCCCAGCTGCCCGGCGAGTACGCCGACCTGCTGCAGACCGACCTGGTGCGGCACCGCTGACGACCACTCGGCTGGTGTGCGGGCGGCTCCCGCCCGCGCACCAGCCGCGACTCAGCCCTGACGCCCGCCCTCCTGGCGCTCCTCCTCCCGGTCCAGCCGCGCCCGCCGCTCCTGCTCACGACGGCTGTACGCGGCCTGCCGGACCGCCGACTCGTCGGCGAAGCCGGATCCGAGCGCGCCGGCGACGGTGCCCATCGAGGTCGAGAGCAGGGCGATCATGAGGTAGTCGTCGAACCCGGACTCGCGCATGAGCGTCGAACCGAGGTAGTCGGGCGGGACGACCAGCGCCGCGGCCACCAGCGACATCGCGAACAGCAGCGCGAACATGATCAGGACCCCGACCCCGACGGTGATCACCGTCGAGGCATTGGACAGCAGCATCTCCTCGCGCAGCGACCGGCTGCGCCGCGACTCCCAGAGCCCGTTGTTCAGGATCAGCCAGGCGGTCATCCCGACGAGCGCGAGCAGCATGACGGTGATCTGCCGGGTCACGCCGAGCGCGGTCGCCAGCTGCCAGATGTTCGAATAGAAGATGCCGAATGCCGCCCCGCCCGCGGCCGCCGCGATCGCGGGGGACAGGCTCGGCACGAGCCGCCACGGGCGGTTCGCGCGGACCAGCCCGGCGAGCAGCCGGAGCCGGCCCCGCACACCGACCAGACCCAGGCGGACGTCGACGCCGTCCTCGACGCCCGCGCTGCCGGCGTCGTCCTCGTTCCCGTCACCGGGGTCGAGTCGGGTGAGCGAGCCCGCGCTCCCGGCCTGCGCGCTCTCGCCGACCGCGGCCCGGTCCTCGGCGGGGAACAGGTGCCGGGTCACGAGCCGGACGACCGTGTCCCGGCAGCGCCGGTACTGGTCGAGTGCCCCGAGCGCGGGCAGCGAGACCAGGCCCACCCGGTCGCCGGTGCCGGCGTCGGCGGCGACGGGGTCCTGCCCGGCCCGGCGCGGCAGGTCGGTGATCAGCACGACCGCGTCGGCCGCGTCGTTCTCGCGGGCGCGCCCCCCGATCTCCAGCATCGGCAGGGACCCCTGCGCATCGAGCGCGATCTGCTCGCCGGACAGCCGGACCTCCCACCGGCCGTCCCCGTGCCGGTCGAGCTCGGTGGGCAGCTCGCGGGCCAGCCGCTCGGCGAGCTCGGTGGGCAGCCCGGGATCGGCGACGAGTGTGAGGACGGTGGCACGGGACGTATCGGTCACGGCGGGGCACGGTAGATCGCGTACGCGCCGGACGCACGCGCAGGGAAGAGGTTTGGAATGAGGCAGACGGGGGAGGACGGTCGCGTGGGTGACGTACGACTCGATCCCTGCCCGAAGCGGATGGAGTTCGGGCCGTGCGGGGGCGTGCGCGCGGACCTGACCTGCGAGCTCGGGACGGTGCCGTGCCCGTTCGCCGACGGCGCCGCCGTCCCGTGGACGGGGCCGCCCGGCCGGTCGGCGGCACCGGCCGCGTTCGGGCACAAGGGGCCCGTCGTGCTCACCGATCTGACGTCGCCGCCGTACGATCCCGCCGCACTCGGCCGGATCGTGCGGACGATCGCCGGCTCGTGCGACGCGCTGCTGATCGGCCAGCACCACGACGAGCCGGACTTCCCGCCGACGATGCTGGCCGTGCTCGCCCGGGAGGCGGGCGGGCACCCGTGGGTGACGCTGACCTGCCGGGACCGCAACCGCGTCGTTCTCGAACAGGACGTCGCCGGGCTGGCCGCAGCCGGAGCGGAGGCCGTGTTCTGCGTGACCGGTGACGCCCGCGGCCCGAGTGTGCGGCCGGACGTCTCCCAGGTGTTCGACCTCGACGGCACCCGGCTGGCGTCGCTCGCCGCCGCGGCCGGGCTGCCCGCCGTCGTCCCCGAGGCGCCGGACGCCCCGCCGACCGGGCTGCGCCCGGCGCGGCTGGCCGAGAAGCAGCGGGCCGGCGCGGGCGCGGTCGTCCTGAACCACGCGGCGTCACCGGGGCGGGTCGCGGAGTTCGTCACCGCCGCCCGCGGCCACGGCGCGACGCTGCCGGTGGTCGCCGGGGTCGCGGTGTTCACCGACGAGCCGGGCGCCCGGCGGCTGGAGGCGTTCCCCGGTCTGGAGATCGACCCGGCCGCGGTCGAGCGGGTGCTGACCGCGTCCGACCCGGTCGAGGCGGGCATCGAGGCGGCCGTCGACGAGGCCGTGGCGCTGCTGGCCGTCGACGGCGTCGCCGGGGTCAACCTGTCCGGCCGCGGTTCCTCCGGCGACGACGACACCGCCGCCGCGATCAAGGCCGAGATCGGGCACCGGATCCGGAGTAGGGCCGGGACCCGCGGGTAGGCGGACGCCATGGCCGACCTCGTCCCCGAGCGGATGGAACTCGAGTTCGACACCGTCGCGGAGTGGACCCGCGTGGCGGTCGCCGAGCTCGGCGACGACCACGCGATCCCGGCGGCGTGCCGGGGCAGCGCCAGCCCCGACGGTCTGGACCGGCTGGTCGCGGCGTGCGGGGTCGGCCGCGGCACCCGGCTCGCCGACGTCGGCGGCGGCACCGGCGGGCCCGCCGCCTACGCCCGCGAGTACTTCGGTGCCGACCCGGTCGTCGTCGACCCGATGCCGGGGGCCTGCCGGGCCGCGGCGTCGATGTTCGGGCTGCCCGCCGTCGTCGGGGACGGGCACCGGATACCGCTGGCGACCGGATCGGTCCCGGCCTGCTGGTGCCTCGGGGTGCTGCGCACGGTGCGGGAGAAGGACGTCCTGCTCGGCGAGCTGCACCGGATCCTGCGCCCCGGCGGTGGGCTGGGCCTGCTGGTGTACACCGCCGACGAGCCGCGGCCCGCGGGGGCGCCGGAGGGCAACCTCTTCCCGACCGTCGCCGGGACCCGGGACCTGCTCGACCAGGCCGGGTTCACGGTCGTCGAGGAGGCCCCGCTCACCGGGTTCGCCGACGCCCCGAGGAGCTGGCACGACCGGATCGGCCGGGTCGACGAGGTGCTGACCCGCGACCACGGCGACGATCCGCGGTTCCGCGCGGCGGAGGAGCAGGCGGACCGGATCGGCCGGTTGATCTCCGAGGGCACCGTGACCGGGGTGCTGCTGCATGCCACCGCTCGCTGAGAACCTCGGTCAGCGATGCGTGGCCAGTCTCCGGTACTCCGCTACCGCAGCGTCGTCGGTCCCCGATGCCATCGTGGCGGCATTCCGTCTGCCGGTCACCGAACCGGGGTCGTACTCACCGGATTCGATCCCGATCTCGGCGAGATCCGTGACTCGCGTGAAGGCCAACTGGACTCCGTGCTGCGGTCGTCCGACCAACAGGACGGAGAACCTGGCCGGGCCGGCGGGGAGGAGCGTCACCGCCCCGGCGAACCGCCAGGATGTGCAGTCGATGACGTCTCCGTCCAGGACGACCGAGCAGTCCGTGCCACTCGGACTCCCGATCTCGTCGTTCGCCAGGGACAGTGCGGCCGGTACCGCCCCCGGGTACTCGTCGGCCGGCCCGGGGAGGGTCGCTCCCACGTGAAGAGCGGCTGCGGCCCCGATCAGGTCCGGCCGTCCCTGGTCGGGTAGCGGGGTGTGGACGCAGACCAGCCGTACGCCGCTGAAGGCACCGGACGGCGAACCGGTGGGGACCGCGGTACAGGTCGTCATCGCTGTCACAGCATCCGGAGCACCGGTCACGGATTCGACAAAGGTCTCGCGCGGGCTGTGTGGGAAGTCCGGAACGACTGCCGTCAGTCCCTGCGTCCTGAATCTGAGAACCACGTGAACTTCTTTCTCGTGCACCGTCCGACAGGAGGTGGCCGGGAATCGTATCTGATTTCGATCCATGAGCTTCACCGACTCACCTGCGGGCGACCAGGCCAGGATTGCGGAGTGTCAACGTCGCGTAGCAGGCCAAGCTACCACTGGCGCGGAAGACATCGACGCGCACATCGATCGAGGGCCGCAACGTCGTCGTGTAGCTGACCGGAACGCAGCCCCGCGGGGCGACGCCACGAAAGGTCCACGGACGGACCGCTCGAAGGTCGCCGTAAAACTGCCTGCCGGAGCCTGCGGGCCTCCAAGGTGGTTCTCGATCCCCGCGAGATTGATGCGGAAGGACCATGTCTCGGTTCCAGAAACGGGTCCGTCTGAGGGGCGGACATCAAGTTGACTGGCGCTGACCGAGTCGCTGCATAGAGGTGCGGATTGGCCGGAGATCGAAGATCTCGCTCCCTTGGCGTGAGCCACACTCGAGCAGCACAGAGTGATTACGAGAAGTAATCCAAGAGCGATCAACAGTCGCTCATGAAGCGATGGTTTTCTGATCGCGTGAGTCATGTATCGACGATAGACCGATCGACCTCCGGTCTACGAGAACCTGTACAGGTCGAGCCTGTGTCGCCCAGTCGAGTTGAGGAGACGCGGAAAGTTTCCTCGGCTAGGCGAGAAGAAGTATAAGAGGCGTCTGTGTGTGGGAAAGGGAGCGAATATGGCTGGCTCTGTTGTGCAGTCGAAGATCATTTCGTTCACGCCACCGGTCGCCCCGCCCCCGGGCTCTCCGAGCCCGTGTCCCGCAGCAGGTCGGCGAGCCCGCCGCGGGCCCGGCCCCGCTCGCGGGCGCTGGTGCGGACCGTCCCCGGGGCACCGGGGACGACCCGGAACCCGTGTGCCCGCAGCCGGGCGACGATCCCGTGGTCCTCCCCGCTGCCCACCGCCGGGAAACCGGCGACCGCGAGGAAGGCGTCCGCGCGCAGACCGAGGTTCGCCGCGTAGACGGGATGGTCCGGGGCCGGCGGCTCCCCGGGCGGCCGCGGGGAACCGGGCAGGTCGAGGACGACGCCGCCCGCCACGGCGCCGGCCCCCGTGTCGGCGATCGCGAGGTGCTCGCGCACCCACCCGGGTGCGACGGTGCCGTCGGCGTCGATGCTGAGCAGCCAGGTCGTCGCCGGATCGGTGCCCAGCGAGCGCAGCACCGTCCGCCCGGCCAGGGTGCGCGCCGCCCCGACGACCGGGGGCAGCCCGTCGCGGACCGCCTGCGGGTCCCGTTCGAGCACGGTGACCCGGACCCGCCGGGCGGCCGGGTGTCCGGCGGCCGCCGCCCGGGCGTGCGCGGCGGTGGCGTCGGAGCAGCGGTCCGCCACCACGCACAGCGCCCGGGCCCGCAGCCCCGGTGTCCTGTCGAGCGCCGTCAGGACGGATCCCACGCAGGCACCGATCGAACCGGCCTCGTCGTGCGCCGGGATCAGCACTCCTGCCGCGGTGATCGGCCCCGGGGTCACCGCCGCCGCACCACGAGCAGCAGGAACTCCTCGTCGGTGTGGTCGACGACGGTGCGGAACCGGTCGTCGTCCCGTACCCGGCCGTGCACGGTGGCGGCGTCCGCGGGAGCCTCGGCCGGCCAGCGCCGCCAGTGCACGAGGGCGAGGTCGCCACCGGGCTCCAGCGCCGTCGCGACCCGGTCCAGCACGGCCGTCACCCGCTGCGCGGGCAGGTAGTACAGGAACTCCGACAGCACGACGAGATCGGCGCCGTCGGGCACGGCGCGCGCGTCGTCGACGTCGGCCCGCGCGACCTCGACGCCGGGTGCGTCCGCGACGGCCGCCGTCGTGGCGGACACGGCCTCGTCGACCGCGTCGGTGGCGACGAGCCGCCGGCACCGGCTCGCCAGCGCACGGGTGAGCTCACCGATCCCGCACCCCGGCTCGGCGACCAGCCCGTAGTGCTCGCGGGGCAGCGAGGCGAGCAGGACCGCCTGCTTGCGCCGCTCGTACCAGGAGCTCCGTACCCGCCACGGGTCCGGGTCGTCGCGGTAGCGGGCGGCGAACAGCTCCGGCGGTGCCCCGGTGGCGGGCGGCTCCCGGAAGTAGACCTCCTCGGTGCCGTGGAAGTGTTCGAGCGTGGCGGCGGACAGCACGGCCCGGCTGCCGCCGGCCGGGACCGCGGTCTGCGACGCGTGCGCGGCGATCGCCCGTCGCTTGGCGGCACGGTCGCCGGGGGACAGCCGCAGCCGGTGGCCGCGCTCCCACGGGACGTCCGGGCCGTGCGGGTCGCACCGCGTCCGCGCCCAGACCGGGAAGCCGAAGCCGTGCACGGTCACCGGTGCGGCCGCCCGGCACGCCTCCGCGACGGCCGCGTGGTCGGGGTGCGGGTCCGCCCGCCACGGGCTCGCCCACGCGTCGGCACCTCCCAGGTACGGCATCAGCGCCGGGACGAGGTCCTCCGTCCGGAGCGCGGAGTCGGGCATCCCGAGCCGGTGCACCGTCGCGGAGACGCCCAGCTCGGCCAGTGCCGCGTCGAGTTCGGCCCGGCGGGTGCGGGCCAGCGCGGCGCGGTCGAGCCCGCCGATCTCGGGCAGCGCCGCCTCGCCGTCGCTCGCCAGGACGAGCTCGACGGTGCCACCCGCCGCGGCGACGCCGCGGAGCAGCCCGGCCGCACCGAGTGTCTCGTCGTCGGGATGGGCGCAGACCACGACGAGACGGCGGAACCCCGACGGTTCCAGCTCGTGGACGGCGCGCGTCGCGACGGCGTCCTCCCACACGTCGGCGGGCTGGATCGGCTCCATCAGTCCTCCTCGCCGAGCACGGCCCGGCCCAGGTCGGCCAGGTCCCGCGCACCGTGGTGCTGACGCAGGTAGACCTGGAGGTCGGCGAGCCGCGCCGCGAGCCGGTCGGAGCCGGCCAGCACGGTGACCCCGGCGGTCTCGGGCCCGGCGTCGAGCTCCGTGCGGCAGGCCCGTTCCACGGCGGCCCGGGCGGCCGCCACCGCGATGCGGTGCGGGTCGGCCGGGTCGGCGTCGATCGCGGCGGCCGTGGCACCGAGCAGCGCGTCCGCCGCGGCGACCGCGGCGTGCAGCGTGCCGAGACCGGCGAGCCGGTGCGGGTCCCCGCCGGTGCCGCGCAGGCCGGCGGCGATCTCGTCGACGATCCCGGCGGCGCCGCCGAGCCAGACGGCGGCGACCCCGGCGCCCCCGTGCCGGAACCCGGGCCGTCCGGTGTAGGCGTCGGGTCCGCCGACGAAGGCCTCGGGCGGGACCGGTACGTCGTGCAGGACGACGTCGTCGGTGTCGGCGGCAGCCATCCCGGCTGCCCGCCACGCCCCGGTCCGGCGTTCGACCCGCGGATCGCGGAGATCGACATCGACGATCCGGGTGGCGTCGTCGCCGGCACCCGCGACGACGAGCGCCCGGTCCAGCAGGTGCGTGCCGGAACAGAACCGGACCGTCCCGCCGAGCCGTGGCCCGCCCGGGCCGGACCCCAGACGTGCCCCACCGCCGGCCCGCGACGCCCACACCCCGTAGGTGACGCCGGGGGCGGCACCCCGGCCGTGCTCGGCCAGGATCGCGACCGCGTCGGTGTGCCCCTCGGCCAGTCGCGCGACCGGCAGGTCACGGCGGCCGACGGCGGCCAGGCGTGCCCAGCGCTCCGCGGTCGCCCCGGAGCCGGGCAGCGGGAGGTCGAGGTCGCCCGCGGCGACGGCGCCGGCCAGGGCCGCGGCGGCGGGGAAGGGAGTGGGTGCCCCGGCGGGGTCGGGGACCCGGCCGAGGATCCCGGAGGGCCCCGGGACGGTCCCGGTTCCGGCACCCGTCCGGGAGTGGAGGTGTTCGGGATCGGTCACCGGCGACGTATCACCGTTGCCGAGCGGTCCAAACCCGACACGGCGCCGGACGCCGGATCAGCCGTCGAGGTCGTGCCGCAGGGTGGCCACGGTGCGGGTCAGCAACCGCGAGACGTGCATCTGCGACACACCGATGTCCTCGGCGATCTCGGACTGGGTGCGGTTGCCGTAGAACCGCAGCAGCAGGATCCGGCGCTCCCGTTCCGGGAGCTCGCCGATCCGTTCCCGGAGCTCGGTCCGGACCGGTGCGCCCTCCAGGGCGCCGTCGTCCTCGCCGAGGCGTTCCCCGAGCGTCGTCTCGCCGTCGGGTCCCGGCTCGTCGAGCGAGACCGCGTTGTAGGACTCCATCGCGCCGAGCGCCTCGACGACCTCGGAGGTGTCGACGTCCAGTTCGGACGCGAGCTCGCTGGGGCGCGGGGCACGGCCCAGCCTCTGGGTCAGTGTCACGGCGGCCCGGTTGAGGCCGACGCTGCGCTCCTTGAGGTCGCGGGGGACGCGCAGGGCCCAGCTGTGGTCGCGGAGGTAGCGCATGAGCTCGCCGCGGACGCAGGGCACCAGGTACCCGAGCGGGCCGCCGGTGGCGACGTCCGGGTCGTAGCGGTCGACCGCCTTGATCAGGCCGAGCGTCGCGGCCTGCTCGACGTCGTCGGCCGAGTGCACGCCGGTGACGTAGCGACGCGACAGGTTGCGTGCCAGCGGGAGGAAGGCGCAGATGACCCGGTCCCGCAGCGGGCCGCGGGCGGGATCGGCGGGATCCATGCCGGCGAGGCGCCGTAGGTCGGGCTCGACGTCGTCGTAGGCGTTCGGGCCGTCGCGGCGGGCACCGGTGGTGCCGGGGCGCGACTCGGACGAGTGGGATGCGGTGGTACGCACGGGGACTCCCGGTTCTTCGGGGCGTCGACTCCGCTGCGTGATTGAACGGCTGTCGTCTCGACATCGGACGTGCCGACGGTACGAACATCACCTGGTCCCCACAAGACCACCCGCCGCACTGCTCTGTTCGCGCCCGCCCGGATCGGGCCCGCACCGCGTCCGGTGCCGGGTGTGTGGCTCCCCGCCATGGTGGGTACCGTCCCGGCGGCTGCTGCGCACCGGGTCCGGTGCGCCGGCCGGTCCGCCTTCCCGCGACTGGCTCCGGTGGCCCCCTCTGCGGTCGAGACCACGGCCCGTCCCCGAGACACGCACGACCGCGACGGAGCCTTGTTGAGATCGCGTCTCCCCCTGTCCACGGCCGGGTCGTTCCCCGACGACCTGCGCCACCGCATGCGCCTGGCCTGGCGCGCCGGCGCCGCGACCGCCGCCGCCTGGTACCTCGCGACGCTGGTCCCCGGCGTCGTCGGCGACTACCCCTACTACGCCCCGATGGGTGCCCTGCTCGTCTGCTACCCGACCGTCGTCGACTCGCTGCGGCAGAGCCTGCGCGCGCTCACCGCCACCGCCGTCGGGGTCGGCCTCGGCGCGGCGGCGGTGCACGCCGCCGGTGCCACGTGGTGGGGTGTCGCGCTCGCCGTCGTCCTCGGCATGGCGCTCGGCGCGCTGCCGTACCTCGCACCGCAGCGCGACACCGTCCCGCTCGCCGCCCTGTTCACGATCCTCGTCGGGGCCGTGGACCCCACCGGCTTCATGGCCGGCTACCTCGGGCAGACGCTGCTCGGCGTCGCCGTCGGGATCCTGGTCACCGTGGTGCTGCCGCCGCCCCCGCAGAACGGGCGCGCCTCCCGCCGGGTGACCCGGCTCCGCGACGGGATCGCCGACCACCTGCACGAGATGGCGGCCGTGCTGGCCGAACAGTGGCCGCCCGAGCGGGAGGAGTGGATCCGGCACCGGCACGACTTCGAGCCGCTGATCGACGCGACCCGGGAGGCCGTCGTGGCCGCCGACTCCGGGCGGCGCGCGAACCTGCGTGCACGCTCGTACCGGATCCGCGGCCAGCAGCTCTACGAGGCCGCGCAGACCCTGGAGCAGCTCGCCGTCCTGGTACGGGACATCAGCACCGTCCTCGCCCAGACGGCGTGGGCCGAACGCACCGTCCTGGTACTGGACCCGGACCTGCGCCGCCCGGTCGCCGACGCCATGTCCGGTCTCGCGACGGCGGTCGGGTCGGCCGACCTCCTCCACCTCGCCCGCGGCCCGGAGTCGCCGGACGGCGACACCCACACCAGGAACCTGGCCGCCGCGCGCGACTCGCTGGACCGGGTGACGGAGCGGCTCGACGGGGCGGCGGCCGGCTGGGAGGACAGCCTCGCCGCGTCCGGGATCGTGCTGCACCTGCGCCGCTGCCTGGACCACGTGCAGGCCGGACCGTCCGACCGGTCCCCGGATCTGCACCCGGCGGCGGGCTGATCCCCGGACGATCGCGCCGGATGCGTGTGGGACCCGCGTGTGCGGGTACCTCCCTCTCATGCCGCCGTCGGGCCCGGGCGCGTCGCCGGCTCAGGTCCTGTCGGTTCAGCTCTGCAGCCGGCGGGGCCGCCCCCTACCCTGGACGACGACATCGACGAGCGGAACGGCAGCGCGTGACCGACGAGCGTTCCTGGATCCAGACCCTCGAGCAGGGGGCCTTCGGTGAGACGCGCGCCGACGCCGATGCCGCCGCCGCGCCGGAGACCCTCGCATCGGTGATGGCCGAGGTGTCCCGGTACCTCTACCTCGCGGAGGACGCCTCCGACGCGTGTGACCGCGTGCTCGAGGCGTGCACCGAGATCGTGGAAGGGTGCAGCCACGCCGCGGTGTCGCTGACCTCCAAGGGACGGGTCACGACCCCCGCCGCCAGCGACCGCACGGCCGAGCAGCTCGACGAGCTGCAGCACGAGATGGACGAGGGCCCGTGCCTGCAGGCGATCCGTGACGACCGCAATTTCTCCGTCCCGGACCTGGCCGGGGACCCGCGCTGGCCGCGGTACGGCCCGGAGGCGGCCCGCCGCGGCGTCCGGTCGATGGTGGCCTGCCGCTTGTTCATCGACTCGCGCACGATCGGGGCACTCAACGTGTTCGGGCCGGTCGTCGACGCCTTCGACGAGAGCGACCAGGACCGCATCGTCGTGCTCGCCGCGCACGCCGCCGTCGCGATCGACGCCGCCCGCACCCGGTCCGGCCTGCAGGAGGCGGTCCGCAGCCGGCAGGTGATCGGTGAGGCCATCGGCATCCTCAAGGAGCGGTACTCGATCTCCTCGGACACCGCCTTCGAACGGCTCACCCGTGCGTCGCAGCACCTCAACGTCAAGCTGCGCTCGATCGCCGAGCACCTCTCCCGCGAGCCGGAGGAGCGCGACGCCGGGTGAGCCGCCCGATCAGACGGCGTGCCCGCGGAAGCTGCGCAGGCGCAGGCTGTTCGACACCACGCACACCGAGCTGAACGCCATCGCGGCGCCGGCGATCATCGGGTTCAGCAGCCCGAACGCGGCCAGCGGGATGGCCGCGGTGTTGTAGGCGAACGCCCAGAAGAGGTTCCCCCGGATCGTCCGCAGGGTCCGGCGGGACAGCCGCACGGCGTCCGCGGCCGCCCGCAGGTCGCCCCGCACCAGGGTGATGTCGGACGCCTCGATCGCCACGTCGGTGCCGGTGCCCATGGCCAGGCCGAGATCGGCCTTCGCGAGCGCCGCGGCGTCGTTGACGCCGTCGCCGACCATGGCCACGACCCGGCCCTCGCGCTGCAGCCGCTCGATCACGGCCAGCTTGTCGGCCGGCATCACGTCGGCGATCACGCTGTCCGGCCCGGTCCCGATGCCGACCTCGGCGGCGACCGACTCGGCGACGGCCCGGTTGTCACCGGTCAGCAGGACCGGGCGCAA
Source organism: Pseudonocardia sp. EC080619-01 (assembly GCF_001420995.1). Classification (NCBI taxonomy): domain Bacteria; kingdom Bacillati; phylum Actinomycetota; class Actinomycetes; order Pseudonocardiales; family Pseudonocardiaceae; genus Pseudonocardia; species Pseudonocardia sp. EC080619-01. Next base: position 4,391,856 of record NZ_CP012184.1, read on the forward strand.
CCCGAGCCGGACGAACTCGGCGATCGCCTCGGCCGAGGTCTCCTTCACCGAGTCCGCGACGACGAGCACCGCCCGGGCCTCGCCGTCCCACGCCACCGCGACCGCGGTGCGGCCGCGGGCGGCCTCGTCGGCCACCGCGCCGGCGAGCGTGCCGGTCAGCGGGACCGACCACTCCTCGAGCAGCCGCGGCCTGCCGACCAGCACGGCACGGGACCCGACGACGCCCTGCACCCCGAGGCCCTCGTGGTCGGTGAAGTCCTCGACGGCGGGGAGCTCGCCGACCCGCTCGGCCGCCCCCGCGGTCACGGCGGCGGCGATCGGGTGCTGGGAGGCCCGCTCCAGCGCACCGGCCAGGCGCAGCGCCTCGTCCTCGTCGACGCCGTCGGCGGTGTGCACGGCGACCAGCGTCATCCGGCCCGTGGTGACGGTGCCGGTCTTGTCCAGGACGACGGTGTCGACCGTGCGGGTCGACTCCAGCACCTCCGGGCCCTTGATCAGGATGCCCATCTGGGCGCCGCGACCGGTGCCGACCAGCAGTGCAGTCGGCGTCGCGAGGCCGAGCGCGCACGGGCAGGCGATGATCAGGACGGCGACGGCGGCGGTGAAGGCCGCCGACACCCCGGCGCCGCTGCCCAGCCAGAAGCCCAGCGTCACGAGCGCCACGACGATCACGATCGGCACGAACACGCCGGAGATCCGGTCGGCGAGCCGCTGCACCGCGGCCTTGCCGGACTGCGCCTCCTCGACCAGCCGCGCCATCTGCGCGAGCTGCGTGTCGGAGCCGATCCGGGTCGCCCGCACGACCAGCCGGCCACCGGAGTTGACGGTCGCCCCGACGACGGTGTCGCCCGTGCGGACCTCCACCGGGACGGACTCGCCGGTCAGCATCGACGCGTCCACCGCGGACCGGCCCTCGACGACCTCGCCGTCGGTGGCGACCTTTTCCCCGGGGTGGACGACGAACCGGTCGCCGACCGCGAGGTCGCCCACCGGGATCCGGTGCTCGACACCCCCGCGCAGGACGGTGACCTCCTTGGCCCCCAGCTCCAGCAGCGCCCGCAGCGCGGCACCGGCCCGGCGCTTGGAGCGCAGCTCGAACCAGCGCCCGGCCAGCACGAACGTGATGACGCCCGCGACGACCTCGAGGTAGATGTTGCTCGCACCGTGCGACGCCGAGATCGACAGCTCGAAGGGGTGCACCAGGCCGGGGATGCCCGCGGTGCCCCAGAACAGCGCGTACACCGACCAGGCCAGCGCCGCGGTCGTCCCCATCGAGATGAGGGTGTCCATCGTGGCCGCGCCGTGCCGCAGGTTGGTCCAGGCGGCCTTGTGGAACGGCGCCCCGGACCACGACCAGATCGGGACGGTCAGCACGAACGCCGCCCACTGCCAGTTCACGAACTGCCAGGCCGGGACCATCGACAGCACGACCACGGGCACCGCGAGGACGGCGGCGATGACCAGCCGGTCGCGCAGCAGCAGGGCCGCGGCGTCGCCGTCGTCGTCCTCCTCGGACGCCGGGGCGGGCGGGGTCGCGGTGTAGCCGGCGGACTCGACGGTCTCGATCAGCGTCGCGGCGGCGACGCCGTCGGGTGCGGTGACCCTGGCCTTCTCGGTGGCGTAGTTGACGCTGGCGGTGACGCCGTCGAGCTTGTTGAGCTTGCGCTCGACCCGGTTGGCGCAGGACGCACAGGTCATCCCGCCGATGGCGAGCTCGATCTCCTGGACGTCGTCGCTCCGGTCACGACCGGACCGCGGGGCGGTGGTGGTCACCGGAGGTCTCCCTCGGGGACGAGGGTTGTCATGGCTGGACCCTTCGATCGGACCCTGCCGGGGTGGGCCGCGTGCGCGGCGACCCCTGCCGGGTGCGTGGGTGGGGGACGGACGGGCCGCGGGACGGGCCCGCCCGCGGGATCAGGAGCCGGTGACCTCGTACCCGGCCTCCGACACGGCGGCGCGGACGGCGTCGTCGGAGACGGGGCCGTCGCTGGTGACGCTGACGGCGCCGGTGGACAGGTCCACGTCGACGCCGGTCACCCCGGAGATCTCGCCGACCTCCTCGGTGACCGAGGCGACGCAGTGCTCGCAGGTCATGCCGGTGACGGTGTAGGTGGCGGTGCTCATGGCGTGCGTACCTCCTCGTGGTGTCCGCGGGGTGCGGGCAGGGTGGGTGGGGGAGCTAGGACCGGACGAGACGGGCGATGGCGGCGCTGGCCTCCTCGAGCTTCTGCTCGGCGACGGGGCCGCCCTCGGCGGCGGCGTCGGCGACACAGTGCTTGAGGTGTTCGTCGAGCAGACCGAGCGCGACCGCCTCGAGTGCCTTGTTGACCGCGGCGACCTGGGTCAGGACGTCGATGCAGTACTTGTCCGACTCGATCATCCTGCTGATGCCGCGGACCTGGCCCTCGATCCGGCGCATCCGGTTGACGTGGGCGTCCTTGTTGTCGGCGTAGCCGTGCATCGCGCACCTCCTCGGTCCGGATCCGACGATACCCCTAGGGGGTAGGGGCATCAAACGATGTGGGGTGGGTAACCTGCGCGGTATGACGAGCGGAGGTCCCGGACGACGGCTGGTGCTCGTCGTGCTGCCGGTCCTGCTCGGGCTGGTGGGCATGCACGCCCTCGTACTGCCCGCGGCCGCCGCGCCCGCGGGGCCGCCCGCGATGGTCGCACCGGCCGCGCCCGTCCCGGGCCCCGTCGCCGCCGATGGGGCCGACGGTGCGCCGGGCGTCCTGCCGCCCGCGGTGGCCGGGGCACCCGCGCACGGGGACCACGGCGGTCACGGGGACCACGGCGGCGCCGCGCACCTCCTCCATCTGTGCCTCGCCGTGCTCGCCGCCGTCGGCGTCGCGCTGCTCGCGGCCCTGCTGTTCCTCGGCCGTGTCCCGCTCCCGGCGACGGTCACGACGTCGCGACGCGACGTCCCCGGTCCCGCGGCCGGACGGCCGCCCCCGGTCGGGCGGCGGCTGGCCCTGCTCTGCGTGTCGCGGACCTGATCGGCCCCCGGCGCGGGAGAGCGCCGGAGTCCGGCCGATCACACCGTTCCGACACGGGAGTCCACATGACGACCACCCACGCGGCGGCACTCGCCGCCGCGACGATCACCGCTGCCCTCGTCCTCACCGGCTGTTCCGGCGGGACCGCGGCGGAACCCGCTGCCCCGGCGGCCGCGCCTCCGGCGGCGACCGCCGCCCCCGGCGCCGACGCCCGGCACGGCGACGCCGACATCGCCTTCGCGCAGGGCATGATCCCGCACCACCGGCAGGCCGTGGAGATGGCGCGCCTGGCCGAGGGGCGGGCGTCCGACGACGGGGTGCGCCGCCTGGCCGCCGCGATCGAGGCGGCGCAGGGCCCGGAAATCGAGCAGCTGCGCGGGTTCCTCGCGGCCTGGGGTGCACCGGAGTCCGCAGGCGCGGCCATGGAGCACGGCGCCCACGGCGGGCACGGTGACATGTCCGGGATGATGACCGCCGACGACATGGCGGAGCTGGAACGGGCCACCGGGCCCGCGTTCGACCGCCGCTTCCTCGAGCTGATGATCGTCCACCACGAGGGAGCGGTCGCCATGGCAGGCGCGGAGCTCGCCGACGGGGAGAACCCGCAGGCACGTGAGCTGGCGCAGCGGATCGTCGACGCCCAGCGGTCCGAGATCGACGCGATGCGCGGCATGCTCGACCGGGCCTGATCCCGCCCGGCCGGGCGGTCAGCGTGCGGCGAGCAGTGCTCGTGCGTGCGCGGCCGCCCGGTCGAGCGCGTCGGGGGTGCCGTCGAGCCCGCGCTGGAAGGCCGCGCCCTCCAGCAGCAGGGCCAGCAGGTCGGCGAGCTCCGTGGCGTCGCCCGGGACGTCCTCGGCGAGCAGCCGCGCGATCTCGGCGCGCACCGCCGTCTTGTGCTCGGTGATGACGGCCCGGCCCGGGTGGCCCTCGTCGAGCTCCGCGGCCCCGCGCTGGAACGCGCAGCCCACGTCGCTGTCCAGGGCCGGGTGCTCGCGGTAGGCCTCGAACACGGCGAGCACCCGCGGGGCCGGTGCCGCCTCGATCCGGCGCTGCAGGTGCTCCCACCACGTGCGGTGCCGGTGCGCCAGGTAGGCCGCGACCAGCGTGGACTTCGAGCCGTAGCAGTCGTAGAGCGTCTTCTTGGTGACGCCTGCCGCCTCGGCGATCCCGGCGACGCCGACCGCGGTGATGCCCCGGCGGTAGAAGAGCTCGGACGCGGCGGCGAGCAGCCGGCGTCCGGCGTCGGTGGTGGGGGTGAGGGTGTCCGGCACGACGCCGACTATACCGACCGGTGGGTTGACATGACACGGGTCGCGCTGTTCTCCTTCGTGGGTATACCGATCGGTTTACCTGAGGAGGAGACATGAGGGCGGTCCTGCTGACCCGCCACGGCGGCCCGGACGCGCTGGAGTACCGCGACGACGTGCCGGACCCGGTGCCCGCACCGGGCGAGGTGCGGATCCGGGTGCGCGCGGCGGCGCTGAACAACACCGACGTCTGGACGCGCGAGGGCGCCTACGGCACCGGCGACGACCCCGGCGCGCGGACCGGGTGGCGGCGCTCGGCGTTCGCGTTCCCGCGCATCCAGGGTGCCGACGTCACCGGTGAGATCGACGCCGTCGGCGACGGGGTGCCCACGAGCCGGATCGGGGAGCGGGTGCTGGTCGACCCCATGATCTACGACGGCGGCGAGCGCGCCCTGGTCACGACCGACTACCTGGGCAGCGAGCGCGACGGCGGGTTCGCCGAGCTGGTCACCGTGCCGGCGGGGAACGCGCACCCGGTCGGCGGTGCGCTGTCGCCCGCCGAGCTCGCGGCGCTGCCGACGGCGGCGACGACCGCGATGCGGATGCTCGGCCGGGCCGGCCTGCGGGCCGGGGAGTCGGTGCTGGTCACCGGGGCCTCCGGCGGTGTCGGCGCGGCGCTGGTGCAGATCGCGAAGGACCGCGGCGCCCGCGTGGTCGCCGTCGCCGGTGCGGCCAAGCACGAGGCGGTCCGCGCGATGGGCGCCGACGTCGTGCTCGACCGCGACGCCGTCGCCGAGGCCGGTGAGGTGGACGTGGTCGCCGACGTCGTCGCCGGGCCGTCGTTCCCGGCGCTGCTCGGCGCGCTCGCCCCGCTCGGCCGCTACGTGGTCGCGGGCGCGATCGCCGGTCCGCTCGTCGAGGCGGATCTGCGGACCGTCTACCTGCGCCAGCTCACGCTGGTCGGGTCGTCGTTCGGCACCCACGACGACTTCGCCGAGGTCGTCGAGCTCGCCGGGCGCGGGGCCCTGCGGCTGCCGGTCGCCGCCCGGTTCCCGCTCGCCGACCTGGCCGCCGCCCAGGAGCGGTTCGCCGGCAAGGGCTTCGTGGGGAAGCTGGTGGTGGAGCCGTGACGCGGGTGCGGGCGCTGAGCTTCGACGTCGTCGGCACGCTGATCGACTTCGAGACCGGCATTCTCGACTGCGTACGGCGGCAGGGCGTGACCGCACCGGACGAGCAGGTCCTGGCGGAGTTCGCCGCCGCCGAGGACGTGCAGCAGCACCGCACACCGGAGATGCCGTTCACGCAGATGCTGGACCCGATCTCGGAGCGACTGGGGCTGCCCGACCCGGCGGCCCTGCGGGCGTCGTTGCCGGGGTGGCCGGCCTTCCCGGACGCCGCCGGGACGCTCGCCCGGCTCGGTCACCGGTTCCGGCTGGTCGCGCTGACCAACGCCGACCGGGCCGGGACCCTGGCGATGGCGCGGACGCTCGGCGACCCGTTCGACGACGTCGTGACCGTCTCCGACGTGGGCGTGAACAAGCCGGACCCGCAGATGTTCGCCTGGATGCTGGGCCGTCTCGATCTCGCCGGGATCTCCCGCGGCGAGCTGCTGCACGTCGCGCAGAGCCGCTACCACGACGTCGGCACCGCGCAGCGGCTCGGCATCAGGACGTGCTGGGTGGAACGGCGGCGCGGGCGGGCCGGTACCGGCGCCACGCCCGCGCCGCCCTCGGCGGTCGCGCCGGACCTGCACGTCGGCGACCTGACCGAGCTGGGGGAGCTCAGGGAGCTCAGCTGAAGGAGATGTGCACGTGGTCCATGTGGTTGGCGGTGTCGCCGCCCCGGTCCTCCTGCATCTCCCAGCCGCTGCCGGTGTCGATGCGCTGACGCCAGATCACGTAGGTGATGCCGAGCTCGTCGCGGTTGGCCAGCGCGTACTCGGCCAGCCGGTCGCCGGTGGCGCGGTCGACCATGAAGTCGAGCGCCTTGCCGCTCGGGTGGTCGGACGTGCCACCGCGGCTGCCGATGCCGAGCACGGTGTCGACGCCGAACATGCAGCGCAGCGTCTCGCCGGCGTCGGCGACGTTGCCGGCGACACCCTCCATGCCCTCGGTGCCGGCCGCGCAGGTGCTCGGCCCGGTACCGCCACCGCCGGACGACGGCTCCGGCTCGTCGGGCTCGGCCGCCGCGGCGGCGGCCGCCTTCGCGGCGGCCTCCGCGGCCCGGCGCTGCTCCTCGCGGGCCGCGACGGCGTCGTCGACCGCGCCGGTCGCGGCGCCGACGATCTCGTCGACGTCCACCGGGGGCGGCGGCTCGGCGAGGGCCCGGGCCGCGCCCGCCGACGCGGCGGGTGCGGCGGGATCGGCCTGTGCCGCCTCGGCGGAGGGGAGGCTGAACGACTGCAGCGCCAGGTCCTCGGTCTGCGGTGCGAGCCCGCCGGTCGCGACGTGCCCGGCGACGAGGCCGCCACCGGCGAGCGCGGAGCTGAGCATCCCGACCGCGCCCACCGGGCGGCGGACGGGTCGGTGGACGTCGCGGGTCACGACGGTGCGGGACGGCACGGGCCGGCTCGGGGAGCGCCGGACACGTGCCGTGCCGCCGGGGGTATGCCTCGGCACAGCTGGTTCGTCCTTCCTCGTCGGAAGCGGTCGCGCCCGGATGGGGGAGCGGGGCGCGTGACGCCGCTGGGGATCGACGTCGTTACCGTTCCGAGACCGACGGTATGCCCGGTTCCGGGGCGGGTGGCCTCCCTGAGGGCGACCGGCGGTGACCGGGCGCCGCCGCGCTGTGAACGGGGAGCGGCTCGGCCGGACGGCTCAGTGTCCTGCGGCCGACCGGGCGCCGGCGCCGCTCAGACCCGGCCGGCGGGCCGGTCCGCGGCCCGTGCCGCGGCGACGAACGCCGCGATCCGGCCGTGGTCCTTCACCCCGCGGGTCGCCTCGACGCCGCTGGAGACGTCGACGCCCCAGGGCCGGACCCGCCGGACGGCGTCGCCGACGTTGTCCGGGTCGAGACCGCCCGCGAGCAGCCACGGCCCGTCCGGACGGTGCTCCATCGCCTCGGCCGCCCAGGTCTCGCCGGAACCGGCGACCGGCGAGTCCAGCAGCAGGACCTCCTCGCCGAAGGCGCCGACCCGCAGGTCGGGACGCTGGTCCAGGGAGGTTGCCCGCCAGAGCCGGACCGGCTCCGCGGCGGCGACGGCGAAGTCCCCGGCGGTGTAGCGGCCGTGCAGCTGGAGCACGTCGGCGCCGATCTCCCGGGTGGCGCGGGCGGCGTCGGCGGCGGTGTAGTCGGCCACGACGACCACCGACAGCACCCCCGGCGGCACCTGGCCGACGAGGTCGCGCGCGGTCCCGGGATCGACGTAGCGCGGGCTCGGCGGGTGCAGCACGAACCCGATCGCGTCGGCCCCGGCCCCGACCGCGACCCGGACGTCCTCGGCGGTACGCAGGCCGCACACCTTCACGAACACGGCACGACCCTACGTGGTCCCCGGCCGTGCTCCTCAGCGCGCGACGAAGCTGCTCAGCAGCGCCTGCACCTCGTAGACGTCGACACCCTTGCCGAACTGCTTCTGGATCGGCGCCGGGCTCCCGGACAGCCAGATCTTCAGCTCCGCGTCCAGGTCGAACGTCCCCGCCGTCTCCACGGAGAAGTGCGTGATCGCCCTGTAGGGGATCGAGTGGTACTCGACCTTGCGACCGGTCATGCCCTGCTTGTCGACCATGATCAGTCGCCGGTCGGTGAAGAGGAACGAGTCCCGCAGCAGCTGGTACGCGGCGTGGATCTGCTCGCCCTGCGCGAGCAGCCGCCCGAACTCGTGCGCCGCCGCCTGCGGATCGACCCGGGACGCGTTGCCCATGACACCGTCGAGGAATCCCATGGCGCCATTCTCGCGGGCTCAGACGTCGTAGTCGATCGTGGCCCGTCCGGACACCGGCCGGCTCTGGCACGTCAGGACGAACCCGGCCGCGACCTCGTCGTCCTCCAGGGCGAAGTTGCGTCGCATGTCGACCTCGCCGTCGGTGACCTTCGCCCGGCACGTGCCGCAGACCCCGCCCTTGCAGGCGAAGGGCAGGTCGCCCCGCACCTTCTGGGCCGCGTCCAGCACGGTCTCGCCGCGCGGCAGCGCCAGCGTGGTCGACCGTCCGTTGAGGACGACGGTGACCTCGCTGCCGGTCCCGTCCCCGGCTGCCGCGTCGTCCTCGGCGCGGTGCACCTCGGGCGGCGGCTCGTCGACGTAGAACAGCTCGCGGTGCACCCGCCGGCGGTCGGTGCCGAGCTCACCCAGGACCGCGACGGCGTCCTCGGTCATGCCGAGCGGTCCGCACAGCCACCACTCGTCGACGTCGGCGGTGTCGACGAGTGCGGTGAGCAGCGTCCGGATCCGTCCCGCGTCGAGGCGGCCGTTGACGATCTCGGCCTCGGTGGGTTCGCGGGACAGCACGTGCAGCAGGTGCAGCCGCGGGCCGTGGGCGTTCTTGAGGTCGGCGATCTCCTCGGTGAACATGACCGTGTCGGTCCGGCGGTTGCCGTAGAGCAGCGTGACCCGGGTGTCGGGGTGCGCGGCCAGCAGCGACGCGGCGATCGACAGCACCGGTGTGATGCCCGAACCGGCGGCGATCAGCCCGTGGTGGGTGCCGGCGTCCAGGTCGGGGGTGAAGGAGCCGCCGGGCGGGCCGACCTCGACGACGTCGCCGGGCTCGACCCGGTCGACCAGCCACTCGGAGAACAGCCCGCCGTCGACCCGGCGCACGCCGACCCGCGGCGCGGAGCCCGCGGGGGAGCAGATCGAGTACGAGCGGCGCTCCTCGCCGTCGTCGGTGCGGCGGCGCAGGGTGAGGTACTGGCCGGGCCGGAAGGCGTAGTGCGCGCGCAGGTCGCCGGGCACGTCGAAGGTGACGGCGACGGCGTCGTCGCACAGGCGGTCCACACCGGACACGACGAGCCGGTGGAACCCGGCCGGGAGGGCGTCCGCACCGGGCTCGCCGGTACCGGCCAGCAGCGCCTCGATCTCGTCGTCGAGTGCGAGCGTGGTGCGGCCGGACGCCCGGTTCGCCCGTGCCTGCCAGGCGGCGGTGCGGCGCTGCTCGCTCATCGTCTAGAGCTCCTTCATGTGCTCGAACGGCTCCCGGCAGGCGGTGCACCGGCGCAGTGCGGTGCACGCGGTCGGGCCGAAACGGGAGAACTCCTCGGTGGCCGGTGATCCGCACTGCGGGCAGCGCACGACGGCCGACGGCGGGTCCAGCGTCAGGGGGACCGGCCCCGGTGCGTGCGGCGTGGCCCGGCCGGGCGGTGCGACGCCGGCCTCGGCGAGCTTGCGCCTGCCGGTCTCGCTGATCCAGTCGGTGCTCCACGGCGGGGACAGCACGGTCCGGACGCCGGCGACCCGGTACCCGGCGCCGTCGAGCGCGCGGGCGATGTCGGCGCGCATCTCCTCGATCGCCGGGCAGCCCGAGTAGGTCGGGGTGATCGTCACCGTGACGCCGTCGCGGGTCTCGTCCACCGACCTGATCACGCCGAGGTCGTCGAGAGTGAGCATCGGCATCTCGGGGTCGACGACGTCGGCGACGACGTCGCGGGCGCCCAGCGCGGGTGCGGTCACCACGTCGCCCCCGGGTGCCTGCGGGCCAGGCTCTGCATGACGACGAGTGCCTGTTCCAGCTTCTCGGTGTGCACGCCCTGGCGGCCGCCGCGGCCGGCGATGGTGCCGATCCCGGGCACGTCGGGGCGGGTCAGCGTCGCCCGGGCGATCACCTCGTCGAGGACCCCGTGGACCTCGTCGTGGGTGTCCGCCGGGTCGACGGCGACGCCCGCGGCGACCAGCCGCCGTTCGACGTCGGACGTGCGGAACAGCTCGCCCAGGAACGGCCAGACCCACACCAGCGCGTCCTGCATCCGCCGGTGCGACTCGGCGGTGCCGTCACCCAGGCGCAGCGTCCAGCGGGCCGCGTGGTCGCGGTGGTAGGTGACCTCCTTGACGCCCTTCGCGGCGACGGCGGCCACCACCGGGTCGGCCGAGCCCTGCAGGCGGTGCAGCAGGGCCAGACGCCAGGTGGAGAAGACCAGCAGCCGGGCGATCGCGCGGGCGAAGTCGAGGTCGTCGGAGGGCTCGGCCAGCGCGACGTTGCGGAACTCGTGCACCTCGCGCCCGTGGGCGAGCGCGTCCTCGTCGCGGCCGGTGCCGCCCTCGGCGAGGCCCTCGACGTGCCCGGCGCGGGACAGCAGCACCCGGGCCTGGCCGAGCAGGTCGAGCGCGGTGTTGGCGAGCGCGACCTCCTCCTCGAGCTCGGGGGCGTTCGAGACCCACTCGGTGAGCCGGTGGCTGTAGATCAGCGCGTCGTCGCCGAGCATCAGGCAGTACGCGGCCAGGTCGGCGGGATCGGTGCCCCCGGGCACCGGGGCGACGATGTCGGCCTCGGCGTCCTCGAACCCGGACCCGAACGCCCAGCGCGGGTCGTCGGACTCCGTCAGCGCGTCGTAGACGTTCTCCTCGTGCGCGGTCCCGCTCACAGGTGCGGCACCTCCTCCGGGATCGCGTAGAACGTCGGGTGCCGGTAGACCTTGTCGGCGCTGGGCGCGAAGAACGGGTCCTTCTCGTCCGGGCTGGACGCGGCGATCGCGTCGGCGCGCACCACCCAGATGCTGACGCCCTCGTTGCGACGCGTGTAGACGTCGCGCGCGTTGTGCAGCGCCATCTCGTCGTCGGCGGCGTGCAGGGAACCGACGTGGACGTGGTTGAGGCCGCGCTTGCCGCGCACGAACACCTCGTAGAGCGGCCAGGCCCGCCGCGACGGCGCCACCCCGGCGCCCGTCTCGACCCCGGTGGTGGGGACGGCGCCGTGCCCGCCCTCCGCGGTCACCTCGGTGCTGTCTGTGCTGCCGGTGCTGTCGTCGCTCGGGATCACGCCCGGTCCCCCTCGGTGCTCGTGCCTGCGCCCGCTCCCGTGCCCGGCCCGGTGCTCGCCCGGGCAGCCTGCTTGTCGGCGTAGGCGCGGGCCGCCTCGCGGACCCACTCGCCGCCCTCGTGGGCACGGCGCCGGTGGTCCAGCCGCTGCCGGTTCGCCGGCCCCGCCCCGGAGATCACCGCCGTGAACTCCGACCAGTCCGGCTCACCGAAGTCGTGCGCCTGGCGCTGCTCGTTCCACCGCAGCTCGGGATCGGGCAGCGTCACGCCCAGCGCCTCCGCCTGCGGGACGCTCATGTCCACGAACCGCTGCCGCAGTTCGTCGTTGGTGTGGCGCTTGATCCCCCACGCCATCGACTGCTGCGTGTTGGGGGAGTCGCCGTCGGCCGGGCCGAACATCATCAGCGACGGCCACCACCACCGGTCCGTGGCCTCCTGCACCATCGCCCGCTGGGCCTCGGTGCCGTTCGCCAGCGCGAGCAGGGACTCGTAGCCCTGCCGCTGGTGGAACGACTCCTCCTTGCAGATCCGGATCATCGCCCGCGCGTAGGGCCCGTAGGAGCACCGGCACAGCGGCACCTGGTTGCAGATCGCCGCACCGTCGACGAGCCAGCCGATCACCCCGATGTCCGCCCAGGACAGCGTCGGGTAGTTGAAGATCGAGCTGTACTTCTGCTTCGCGTCGATCAGCTTCTCGGTCAGCTCCTCGCGGTCCACCCCGAGGGTCTCCGCGGCGGCGTACAGGTACATGCCGTGACCGGCCTCGTCCTGCACCTTGGCCAGCAGGATCGCCTTGCGCCGCAACGACGGTGCCCGCAGCAGCCAGTTGCCCTCGGGCTGCATCCCGATGATCTCCGAGTGCGCGTGCTGGGCGATCTGGCGGATCAACGTCCTCCGATACGCCTCGGGCATCCAGTCCCGCGGCTCGATCCGCTGGTCCGCCGCGATCGTGGCGTCGAAGCGTTCCTGCAGATCCGCCTCGGATGGCGCGGTGCTCGTCACTGGACACCTCCGTACCGAATGTTCGTTCGGCTACTAGTCTGACCCACCACTCCCCAAGAGCGCAACCCCACCCCCTTCCACGAGGCGGTGCCGGTCGATCAGCACGCCGATGCCCCGGGCGGGGCCGGAACGTGATGATCGATCCTCGTCTGCGCGGTTGTGGGTGCCCTGCGGCGGGATGGGGGGAACCGGGGTGGGGGCGGTGTCGTCGGAGTCGCATGGATGTGACACGACCCTTCTTCGGGGCGGCGGCCGTCGCTGCGGGCCTCGTGACCCGTAAGCAACTCCGCGGGCCGCGTTTCCGGGCGCTGTTCCGGGACGTCTTCCTGTCCGCGGACGTCGCACTCACGTACCTGGTGCGCTGTGAGGCTGCGGCGCTCGCCGTGGGTGCCCTGGAGGACCGCCGGGCACGGGTGCACACCGGCGGTGCGACCGCCCTCGCGGCCTGGTCGGCCGCCGAGATGCTGGGCGCCGACTGCGCGCCCCGCTCCGTACCGGTCGAGGTGATGGTGCCGAAGGGGCACCGCCGCAACCGGGAGGGCCTGCGCCCGATGCATGCCGCGGTGCTGCCGGACGAGATCGTGTACGGGGTTCCGATCCCGCTGCCGGGGCGGCGGCGCCGGTTCGTTCCCGGCCGGACGGTGGTCACGACGTCGGCGCTGCGCACCGCGTTCGACCTCGCGCGGCGCGAGCCACGGCTCGACGCGGTGATCGCGCTCGACGCGCTCTCCCGGGTCGGTGGCTTCGCACCGCAGGAGGTGCTCGGCGTGCACGCTCGGCATCCCGGGAGCCGGGGTGTCGCGCGCCTCGCCGGGCTCGTCGCCCTGGCGAGCCCGCTCGCGGAGTCCCCGATGGAGACACGGGTCCGGCTCGCCCTGCACGACCACGGCGTCCGTCCTCCGGTGCTGCAACATCCGGTCGGGACGTACCGGATCGACCTCGCGTACCCGGATCTCCTCCTCGGCATCGAGTACGACGGCGGTCACCACCTCGACCCGTGGCAGGCGCGTGAGGACCTGGCACGGCAGGCGTTCCTGACCGCGCAGGGCTGGACCGTCCTCCGGCCCGACGCGAGCGAGGTGATCCGCTACCCCGATCGCGTCGCCGGCACGGTCCGGCACCACCTGCTCCGGCTCGCCGGCTGAGCTCGGGGCGCCGGCGTCGCGATCGGGGTGCACGGTTCGGCCCTCGCCGGGGCCGCACCGTGCGACTCGACGGCCTGAGCCGGTCAGGGGGTGGGGACTATGCCCTCGAAGGTTGCTCTCACCGCGTCTTCCGGGAGGGTTGCCGTGGCGGGGCGGTCCGGGCGGTACCACTCGACGATCGAGTTCACGACGCCCGAGAGCAGCCGGGCGGCCAGTGCGGGGTCCACGTCGGAGCGGACCTCGCCGGCGTCGACGGCGTCGCGGACGAGGGTCGTGATCGCCGTGTCGAACGCGCGCCGCCGCTCCAGCGCCCAGCGCTCGGTCTCGGTGTTGCCGCGCACCCGCAGCAGCAGCGTCACGTAGGGGAGCTCGGTCATGAGCACCCGGACCTGCTCGGCGACGATCACCCGGAGCCGTCCGGCGGGGGTGCCCTCCTGGGCGGCGGGCAGGTCGAGGACGCCGAACAGGCCGTCCACGGCCCGTTCGAGGGCGGCGCGCAGCAGCGCCTCCTTGCCGGCGAAGTGGTGGTAGAAGGACGACTTGGTGATCCCCGCGGCGCGGGACAGGTCCTCCATCGACGTCGCGTCGTAGCCGCGGGCGATGAACTCGCCGACCGCGGTCTCGAGCAGCTGGTCCCGCCCGCCGGAGGGTCGGCGGGCCCGCTTCGCCGGCGCGGCGCTCATCGGCCCTCGAACGTGGGGGCCTTCTTCGCCAGGAACGCGCTGACGGCTCCCTGGTGATCCGTCGTCGTCGCCAGCCGGACCTGGGCGTCGGCCTCGTACTCCAGCACGGCCGGCATCTCGTTGACGGCGCCGAACCGGATGGCGCCCTTCACCTCGGCGTAGGCGCGGGTCGGGCCGGCAGCCAGCTTCCGGGCCAGCTCCAGCGCCGAGTCCAGCACCTCCTCGGCCGGGACGACGTCGCGCAGCAGGCCCCAGTTCCGGGCGTCCTCGGCGGTGAACTGCTCGTTCAGGAGCAGCAGCTCGGTCGCGCGCGAGACGCCGACGGCGTGCGCCAGGCTCGCCGACAGGCCGCTGTCGGCGCCCAGGCCGATCCCGGTGAACGCGGTGCCGAACTTCAGCCCCGCGGCGCCCACCCGCAGGTCGGCGGCCAGCGCGAGGCCGAGCCCTGCGCCCACGCACGGCCCGTTGATCGCCGCGACGACCGGCTTCGGCGTCCCGGTGATCGCGAGGACGAGCGGGTTGTAGTGGTCGCGGACGGTGTCGAGCGCGGTCGTCGGGTCCTTCTCGAGCGCGGCGGCGTGCTCGCCGAGGTCCTGCCCGACACAGAACGCCTTCCCGGCCCCGGTGATGACGACGGCGCGGACCGAGTCGTCCGCGGACACGCCGGTGATCGCGGGGAGCAGGGCCTCCTTGAGCTCGACGGTGAGCGCGTTGTACTTCGCCGGCCGGTTCAGCGTGATCACCGCGACGGCGGGGTCGGTGTCGTCGCGGGTGACGAGGACGGCGGGTTCGGAGTCGGCCATCCGGCCACCCTAGCGGCCGACCGAACGATCGGTCCCTCATCCGCGCCGGGCAGCTGCCGGGCAGCTCTGGCCGCCGGGTGTCCGGCAGTGCTAGGTTCGCAGCCGAACGAACGGTCGGTTCAACGACGAGCTACGACGGAGGCGTCGCCGATGACCCTGCTCCGCAGCCATCTCGCGGGTACCTGGCAGACCGGGACCGGTGAGGGGCGCCCGCTGCACGACGCGGTGACCGGCGAGGAGGTCGCGCGGATCTCCGCCGACGGCCTCGATCTCGGCGCCGCACTCGACTTCGGCCGCCGGACCGGCGGCCCGGCGCTGCGGGAACTCACGTTCCACCAGCGCGCCGCGTTGCTCAAGGCGCTCGGGCAGCACCTGCGCGAGCACCGCGAGGAGCTCTATGCGGTCTCGGCGCAGACCGGTGCGACGCTCGGCGACTCGAAGTTCGACGTCGACGGCGGCATCGGCGTGCTGCTCGCCTACGCCTCGAAGGCCAAGCGCGAACTGCCCAACGACACCGTGGTCGTCGAGGGCGACGTCGAGCCCCTGGGGCGCGGCGGCACGTTCCTCGGCCAGCACGTCCTCACCCCGCTCCGTGGCGTGACGGTGCAGGTCAACGCGTTCAACTTCCCCGTATGGGGCCCGCTGGAGAAGCTCGCCCCCGCCTTCCTGGCCGGGGTCCCCACGCTGATCAAGCCGGCGTCGCCCACGGCGTTCCTCACCGCGAAGCTCGTCGAGCTGGTCGTGGACTCGGGCCTGCTGCCCACCGGCGCCGTCCAGTTCGTCGCGGGCGGGCTGGGGGACTGCTTCGAGCACCTGACCGGGCAGGACGTCGTGTCCTTCACCGGCTCGGCCTCGACCGCGCAGACCCTGCGGTCGCACCCGGCGATCGTCCGCAACGCCGTCCGGTTCTCCGCCGAGGCCGACTCCCTGAACCTCGCCGCGCTCGGCCCCGACGCGGGCCCGGGCACCGACGAGTTCGACCTGTTCGTGAAGGCCCTGACCACCGAGATGACGGTCAAGGCCGGGCAGAAGTGCACCGCGATCCGGCGCGCGTTCGTCCCCAGCGCCCACCTCGACGCCGTCGTCGAGGCCGCATCGGCGCGGCTCGCGACGGTCGTCGTCGGCGCGCCCGGCGCCGAGGGTGTCCGGATGGGCGCGCTCGCGAGCCTCGACCAGCGCGAGGAGGTCCGGCGCAGCGTGAAGGCCCTGCGCGACGCCGGCCGGATCGTGTCCGGCGACCCCGACCACGTCGAGGTGACCGGCGCCGACGCCGACCGCGGCGCATTCGTGTCCCCGCTGCTGCTCGTCGGCGACCCCGACCGCGCCGAGCCGCACGAGGTGGAGGCGTTCGGCCCGGTCGCGACCGTCCTGCCCTACGACACCACCGACCGGCTCGTCGAGTACGCCGCGCGCGGGCAGGGCTCGCTGGCCGGCTCGGTCGTCTCCGCCGACCCGGCGTTCGTCCGCGAGGTCGTGCTCGGCATCGCGCCGTTCCACGGCCGCGTGCACGTGCTCAACGCCCGCGACGCCGGCGAGTCCACCGGCCACGGGTCCCCGCCGCCGCAGCTGGTCCACGGCGGTCCCGGCCGGGCCGGCGGCGGCGAGGAGATGGGCGGGATCCGCGGGGTCCTGCACCACATGCAGCGCACCGCGGTCCAGGCCGACCCGGACTCGCTCGCCGCGATCACCGGCCGCTGGGTCACCGGCGCGCAGCGCCACGAGTCCGACGTGCACCCCTTCCGCAGGCACCTCGAGGAGCTCCGTCCCGGCGACTGCCTGGTCGCGGGCCCGCGCCGGGTCACCCGCGAGGACGTCGAGCACTTCGCCGAGTTCACCGGCGACACGTTCTACGCCCACATGGACGAGGCGGCCGCCGCGGCGAACCCGCTGTTCGGGCAGCGTGTCGCGCACGGCTACCTCGTCGTCTCGCTGGCCGCCGGCCTGTTCGTCGATCCGGACCCCGGCCCGGTGCTGGCCAACTTCGGCGTCGACGGGCTGCGTTTCCTCACGCCCGTCCGCTTCGACGACGAGCTCACCGTGACCCTGACCTGCAAGCAGCTCACCCCGCGCGAGTCCGCCGGGTACGGCGAGGTCCGGTGGGACGCCGACGTCACCCGCCAGGACGGCGAGTCCGTCGCCCGCTACGACGTCCTCACCCTCGTCGCGAAGAAGGACTCATGACCACCGCCACGAAGCGGTTCGGGGACGCGCCCCCGGCCGGGCTGCTCGACCCGGCCGAGCGCATGTCGGTCGACGAGCTCCGTGCGCTGCAGCTCGAGCGTCTGCAGTGGACGCTGCGGCACGCCTACGAGAACGTGCCGCACTACCGCGAGAAGTTCGACGCGCACGGCGTCCGGCCCGAGGACTGCCG
This sequence comes from Pseudonocardia sp. EC080619-01, assembly GCF_001420995.1. NCBI lineage: Bacteria > Bacillati > Actinomycetota > Actinomycetes > Pseudonocardiales > Pseudonocardiaceae > Pseudonocardia > Pseudonocardia sp. EC080619-01. Next base: position 4,409,010 of record NZ_CP012184.1, read on the forward strand.
CGAGCTCGCCGACATCGCGAGGTTCCCGACGACCACCAAGGCCGACCTGCGGGAGACCTACCCGTTCGGCATGTTCGCCGTGCCGCGGGAGCGGATCGCGCGGATCCACGCGTCGTCCGGGACGACCGGCCGTCCGACCGTCGTCGGCTACACCGCCGGGGACATCGACCGGTGGGCGACGCTCGTGGCCCGCTCGATCCGGGCGGCCGGCGGGCGACCCGGGCACCGGGTGCACGTCGCCTACGGGTACGGCCTGTTCACCGGCGGGCTCGGCGCGCACTACGGCGTCGAGAAGCTCGGCGCCACCGCGATCCCGGTCTCCGGCGGCATGACCCCGCGCCAGGTGCAGCTGATCACCGACTTCGAGCCCGAGGTCATCATGCTGACCCCGAGCTACATGCTCACCCTGCTCGACGAGTTCGAGCGCCAGGGCATCGACCCGCGCAGCTCCAGCCTGCGGGTCGGGATCTTCGGCGCCGAGCCGTGGACCGAGCAGATGCGCGCGGAGATCGAGGCGCGCGCCGGCATCCACGCCGTCGACATCTACGGGCTCTCCGAGGTGATGGGCCCCGGCGTCTCGCAGGAGTGCGTGGAGACCAAGGACGGCCTGCACATCTGGGAGGACCACTTCCTGCCCGAGGTCGTCGACCCGCTCGAGGGCACCCCGCTCCCCGACGGCGAGGAGGGGGAGCTGCTGTTCACCAGCCTCACCAAGGAGGGGCTGCCGATCATCCGCTACCGCACCCGGGACCTCACGACGCTGCTGCCCGGCACCGCGCGGCCGCAGATGCGCCGGATGGCCAAGATCACCGGCCGGTCCGACGACATGATCATCCTGCGCGGGGTGAACGTCTTCCCGACCCAGATCGAGGAGATCGTCCTGCGCACCCCGGGGTTCGCGCCGCACTTCCAGCTGGTGCTGACGACCGAGGGCCGGATGGACGCGCTGGGCGTCCGCGTCGAGGCCCGCCACGACACCCCCGCCGACCGGCGCGAACCGGCCGCGGCCGAGCTCGTGCGCGCGGTGAAGGAGACCGTCGGCGTGACCGTGACCTGCGAGGTCGTCGACCCGGACACGCTGGAGCGGTCGGTCGGGAAGCTGCAGCGGCTCCAGGACCGCCGTTCGTGACGGCTCAGCCGGCGGGCGGCACCGTCGTCCAGTCCGGGTACTTCGCGGGGCGGCCGTCGCCGGAGGAACGGCCGCGCAACCGCCTGCCGATCCACGGCAGGACGTGCTCGCGGTAGTACGCGAGCTGCGTCCCGGCGCGCGGCGGGGCGTCCGGGGCGGTGCCCGCCGCCGGGAGCGAGCCGCGGACCCCGAGCGCGTCCAGCACCAGCCCGGCGACGCGCACGTGCCCGGCCGGGCCGAGGTGCAGCCGGTCCGGCGACCAGTAGCCCGGCCCGCGGATCTCGGTGTCGGAGAAGGCGTCGACGAGGGTCAGGCCGTGCTCGCCCGCGAGGTCCGCGACGGCGCCGGTCAGCGCCGCCGCCCGCCGGTGCACGACCCGGCCCATCGGCAGCCCGGCCGACGGGTCCGCGCCGCTGAGCAGCACCAGCCGGACCCCCGCGTCGGCGCACCGGCGGACCGCGGACGCGGTGAGGGCGCGCAGCCGCGCCAGGTCGCTGCGCGGGCGCAGCATGTCGTTCCCGCCGCCGTTGAGCGTGACCATCGTGGGGAGCGGGTCGAGCGCGAGCGCGGCGTCCAGCTGGCGGCCGACGACGTCGTCGAGCAGCCGCCCGCGCACGGCCAGGTTCGCGTACGACACCGGCCCGCCCGACGCCCCGGCCAGCCCGGCCGCGACCCGGTCCGCCCAGCCGCGCGGGGTGCCCGCGGCGTCCTCGTCACCCACGCCCTCGGTGAAGCTGTCCCCGATCGCCACGTACCGCACGCGGTCCATGATCCGCCCCGCAACGGTCGTGGCGGCCGGGTGGGGTGGTGACGGCTGTTACCCTTGTCCGGTGCGCGGACTGGTGATTACCCGGCGCGCCGGCTGAACCCAGGTCGCCGGCGCGCGCGACGTCGTGCCGCCACCCGGACCTGGCCGGATCCCCTCGCGACCGCGACCCACGGAGATCCGATGGACACGCTCACCTCCGCCGAACCGGCGACCACCACGACGCCGGCCGGCCACCGCTTCACGTTGCTCGTCACCGGCGGGACCGAGGGCCTGATGAAGGTCCTCACGACACTGCGTTCGCGCCGGTACGCCGTGCGCGACCTGTGGGTCGATCTCTCCGGCGAGGTCGGCCGGGTCGAGGGCACCCTCGAACCCGACGGGCGCGACGCCGACCTGCTGCTGGAGCAGCTGCGCCGGGTCGTCGCGGTGGTGCGGGCCGAGCACGGCTGACCCCGGGCGTCACTCCCAGACGACGACGCTGCGCCGCACCGGCACCGAGGCCGGGTCGGCCGAGAACAGCTCGGGTGAGCGCTCGCGGATCCGCTCGATGTCGTCGAACACGGCCCGCAGGTGGCCGCGCATCGCGGCGTGGGCGGATCCGGTGTCACCGGACAGCACGGCGTCGAGGATCCGCACGTGCTGCGCGGCGTACTCGGTCGGCGGGCTCTCCGACAGCCCGAGCCGGCGGGCCCGGTCCAGGTGCCCCTTCGCGGAGACCACCGTCGTCCAGGCGCTGCCGTGCCCGCTGAGCCGGAGCAGGCCCTGGTGGAACGCCTCGTCCAGCTCGAAGAACGCGTCCTGGTCCAGTCCCGGCCGCTGCTGGGCGGCCAGGTTCTCCCGCAGCTCGGCGACGACCGCGGGATCCGGCTCGCCGGGCAGGTCCTGCAGCGCGGCCAGCTCGATCGCCTCACGGACGAACTGCGCGTCGGCGACGCGCGCCGGGTCGACCCGGGACACGAACGACCCGATCTTCGGGAAGACCTGCACCAGGCCCTCCTCGACGAGCAGGACGAGGCTCTCGCGGATCGGGGTGCGGCTCACGCCGAGCCGGGCGGCGAGCTCGTTCTCGGACAGCGCGGCGCCGGGCGCGAGCCCGAGGGTCAGCACCTCACGGCGCAGGGTCTCGTAGACCTCCCGGCGGCTCGTCCGCCGCGTCCCGTTCGGTGGCACGGCCCCACGATATCCGCAGCGACACCGTCACCGGCACTTGCGCCATCATCCCGACGGATGCTTGTATGCAAGTACTTCGCGACAGCAGGGGCGGAGGACGGCGACGGCACGGATCTCGGAACGGGAGTTCAGCGATGAGCACGATCGAGCGGGCCGAGGTGTTCGTCGCCTCGCCCGGGCGCACCTTCGTCACCCTGCGCATCACCACGTCCGACGGGGTCGTCGGGCTCGGCGACGCCACGCTCAACGGCCGCGAGCTCGCCGTCGCGAGCTACCTGCGCGACCACCTGGTGCCGCTGCTGATCGGCCGCGACCCGGCGCGCATCGAGGACACCTGGCAGTACCTGTACAAGGGCGCCTACTGGCGGCGCGGCCCGGTCACGATGACCGCGATCTCGGCCGTCGACACCGCGCTGTGGGACATCAAGGGCCGGGTCGCCGGCCTGCCCGTCTACGAGCTGCTCGGCGGCCGCTCCCGGGACGGCGTGCTGGTCTACTCGCATGCCAGCGGACGGGACGTCCCGGAGCTGCTCGACGACGTCGAGCGGTTCCTGGAGCAGGGCTTCAGGGCCGTCCGCGCCCAGGCGGCCGTGCCCGGCGTCGGGGGCACCTACGGCGTCCGCAAGGGCGCGCTCTACGAGCCCGCCGACACCGAGCTGCCCGACGAGCAGCCCTGGGACACCGAGGCCTACCTGGCCTTCGCCCCCGGGTACCTGGAGGCGGTGCGGGAGCGCTTCGGGTTCGGCTTCCACCTGCTGCACGACGTCCACCACCGGCTGTCCCCGATCGAGGCGGCCCGGTTCGGGAAGGACGTCGAGCCCGCGCGCCTGTTCTGGATGGAGGACCCGACCCCGGCCGAGGACCAGGAGGCGTTCCGCCTGATCCGGCAGCACACGACGACGCCGATCGCGACCGGCGAGATCCTCAGCTCGATCTGGGACGTCCAGCAGCTCATCACCGGGCAGCTGATCGACTACGTGCGCACCACCGTCGTGCACGCCGGGGGCATCACCCACCTGCGGCGGATCTTCGACCTGGCCGCGCTGTACCAGGTGCGCACCGGCTCGCACGGCGCCACCGACCTCTCCCCGGTCAGCATGGCCGCGGCCGTCCACCTCGATCTCGCGGTGCCGAACTTCGGCATCCAGGAGTACATGGGCCACCCGCCGGAGGCCGCGGAGGTGTTCCACGGCGGGCCGACGCTCGCCGACGGCATGCTGCACCCGTCCGACGAGCCGGGGCTGGGCGTGACCTACGACGAGACGGCGGCCGAGCGGTTCCCGTACCGGCAGCGGTACCTGCCGGTCGCGCGCCGGCTCGACGGCTCGGTGCACGACTGGTGAGCGCGCCCACGACCCGTCCCGCGCTGGGGCGCGCGACGCTCGCCCGCGTCCCCGCCGACGCCCGCCCGGCCGTCGATCCCGGTGACCTGCGGCCGCGCGTGCTGCACCTGGGGCTCGGCGCGTTCCACCGGGCCCACCAGGCGCCGTGCACCGAGCGCGCCGCCGCGGCCACCGGCGAGCCGTGGGGCGTCGCCGGAGTCGCGCCGCGCTCGGCGGACGTCGTCGACGGGCTGCGGGCGCAGGACCACCTCTACTCGCTGACCGAGCACGGCCCGGCCGGTCCGCGCACCGCGGTCGTCGGGGCGGTGGTGGAGGCGCTGCGGCTGGGCCCGGACGCCGGACGGGTGTCCGGCCTGCTCGCCGACCCGGACGTCACCGTCGTGACCCTGACGCTGACCGAGAAGGGCTACCGCCGGGGCCCCGGCGGCGGGCCGGACACCACCGACCCGGACGTCGCCGCCGACCTCGCCGGCACCGGGCCCCTGCGGACCCCGATCGGGGCGCTCGCCGCCGGACTCGCCCGCCGGATGCGGGACGGCGGCGCGCCGATCAGCGTCGTGTCCTGCGACAACACGGCGGACAACGGCGCGGTGACCGCCGCCGTCGTCCGGGGCTTCGTCGCCGCGTCGGCGTGGCCGGACCGGGACCGGGTGCTGGCGGCGATGGACACCGCGGTCACGTTCCCCGCGACCGTCGTCGACCGGATCGTGCCCGCCACCACCGACGCCGACCGCGCCGCCGCGGCGGCGGCCCTCGGCACCGTGGACGCCGTCCCGGTGACCGGCGAGAGCTACCTGCAGTGGGTGGTCGAGGACCGCTTCGCCGGGCCGCGGCCGCGCTGGGAGCTCGCCGGTGCCGAGCTGGTCGGCGACGTCGCGCCGTTCCAGCTGACCAAGCTGCGGCTGCTCAACGGCGCGCACTCGGCGCTCGCCTACCTCGGCCTCGCCGCCGGGGTGGAGACGGTCGCCGACACGATGGCCACGCACTGGGGCGCGCCGCTGGTCCGCGCTCTCGCCACCGAGGTCGCGCCGACCCTGCCCGCCGGCGGGCCGGACCCGGCCGCCTACGCCGACGCCCTCGTGGCACGCTTCGGGAACCCGGGGATCCGGCACCGCCTGCGCCAGATCGGCTCCGACGGCTCGCAGAAGATCGCCGAGCGCTGGTTCCCGGTGCTGCGGGCCGGGGGCGGCGGCCCCGTGCTGCGGCTCGCACTCGCCGGCTGGGTGCACGCCACCCGGCCCGGCACCACCGACCCGGCCGCGACCGTCCGCATGCTCCTGGACACCGCAGGGGCCCCCGATCTCGCCGCGGACGACGACCTGGTCACCGGCGTCGCCGCGCACCTGCCCGCACTCGGCGCCGGACGCGTCGAGCTCTGATCCACCACCCGGTCACGGAGCAACGGAGTTCTTGATGACGGACCACACCACGACGACCGGCTCCCCGGGACCGGCCACCCGCTCCACGCGGGATCTCGGCAAGGCCGCCGCGTCCGGCTGGCTCGGTACGGCGATGGAGTTCATGGACTTCCAGCTGTACTCGCTGGCGGCCGCGATCGTCTTCAACCAGGTCTTCTTCCCCGACGTGCACCCCGCCGTCGGCCTCATCGCCGCCATGGCGACCTACGGCGTCGGCTACGTCGCCCGGCTCGCCGGCGCCGTCTACTTCGGACGGATGGGCGACCGGCTGGGCCGCAAGAAGGTCCTCTACCTCACGATCCTGCTGATGGGCGTCTCGACCACGCTCATCGGTGCGCTCCCGACCTACGCCCAGATCGGCATCCTGGCGCCCGTCCTGCTCGTCGTGCTCCGCCTGGCGCAGGGCTTCGGCGCCGGTGCGGAGATCGCCGGCGCCACCGTGATGCTGGTGGAGTACGCGCCGAACCGGCGCCGGGGCCTGATCGGGTCGCTCGTCTCGCTGGGCACCAACTCGGGCACGCTCGCCGCGTCGGGCATCTGGGCGATCCTGCTCGTCGTCCTCACCGAGGAGCAGCTCGTCTCCTGGGGCTGGCGGCTGCCGTTCCTGCTGAGCTTCGTGCTGCTGATCCTGGCGGTGTGGCTGCGGCGCAACGTGAAGGAGAGCCCGGTCTTCGAGGAGCGGGCCGACGTCGTCGACGGCGTCGCGCTCAGCCGCGACGAGCTGACCGACGCCGCCGCGCAGCAGCCCGGGACGAGCGTCCTGGAGGCCGGGCTGAAGCAGCGCAAGGGACGGGCGTTCCTGCTCGCGCTCGGGCTGCGCTTCGGCCAGGCCGGCAACTCCGGCCTCGTCCAGACCTTCCTGGTCGGCTTCATCGCGACCAACCTGATGATGGACCGCTCGGTCCCCACCGACGCGATCGTGATCGGCTCCCTCGTCGGGTTCGTCACCGTGCCGCTGATCGGGCTGCTCAGCGACCGGATCGGCCGCCGCCCCGTCTACATCGGACTGACCGTGGCGACCGCGGTGCTCGCGTTCCCGCTGATGCTGATGATCGTCAGCGGGAACACCGTGCTGCTGACGCTGGCGATGGTGATCGCGCTCAACCTCGGCGTGCTGGGCATCTTCTCCGCGGAGAGCGTGACCATGGCCGAGCTCTTCGGGTCGCGCACCCGCTTCACCCAGCTCGCGCTGGCCAAGGAGGTCGGCGGCGTCCTCGCCACCGCGATCGGCCCCGTCCTCGCCGCCACCTTCACCGCGGTCACCGGCAGCTGGTGGCCGATCGCGGTGATGCTCGTCGTCTACTCGTCGATCACCCTGGTCGCCGCGCTCCTCGCGCCGGAGACCCGGGGCCGCGACCTGGTCCGCCTGGAGGACGCCGCATGAGGTCCGTCGTCGTACACGCACCCGGCGACCTGCGGGTCGACGAGCGCCCCGATCCGGCACCCGGGCCGGGGGAGGTCCTGGTCGCCATGGAGTGGGGCGGCATCTGCGGCTCCGACATCTCCTACTGGCGCCACGGCGGCTCGGGCACCGCGACACTCCGCCACCCGCTGGTGCTCGGGCACGAGGTGGCCGGCCGGGTCGCCGCACTCGGCCCGGACGTGACCGGGCCCGAACCGGGCACGCCGGTCACCGTCCACCCGGCGACCCTCGTCGGGGACCGGGAGCTGCCCTGCCGGATCGCCGGGCGGACGAACCTCCACCCGCGGGTGCGCTACCTCGGTTCGGCCGCCTTCGACCCGCACACCGACGGCGGGTTCAGCGGCCTGCGCACGGTCCCCGCCGACCAGGTCCGGGTCCTGCCCGGCGGTGTCGGCACCGAGCACGGCGCGCTCGCCGAGCCGCTGGCCGTCGCGCTGCACGCGGCCGGGCGGGCCGGGGACCTCACCGGGCGGACCGTCCTCGTCAACGGGGCGGGCCCGATCGGCTGCCTCGCGGTGGCCGCGGCCCGGTACCGCGGCGCGGCCACCGTGGTCGCGTCCGACGTCGACCCCGCCTCGCTGGCGGTCGCCCGCGCGATGGGGGCCGACGCCGTCGTCGATGTCTCCGCACAGCCACTGCCCGACGACGTCCACGTCGTGATCGAGGCGTCCGGCGCGCCGTCCGCACTCGGCCCGGTCCTGCGCGCCTGCGCCCGTGGCGGGACCGTCGTGCAGGTCGGGAACCTGCCGGGCGCCCCCGCCCCGGCCGCGCTGGGCGACCTGGTGACCCGCGAGATCACCTGGGTCGGCTCGTTCCGGTTCGTCGAGATCGCCGACGCGCTGACCGCACTGGCCGACGGCGTCGACGTGTCCCCGGTCGTCAGCCACCGGTTCGACCTCGCCGACGCCGGGGAGGCGATCGCCGTCGCCGCCGCCCCGGGCAGCAGCAAGGTCATGCTGAGGCTCGACCGGTGAGCGGGGTCGTGACCCTCGGCGAGACGATGGCGCTGCTGACGCCGGGGGACCGGCTGGTGGCGGGCTCGGCGCTCGGCGTCGGCATCGGCGGGGCGGAGTCGAACGTCGCGATCGGGCTGGCCCGCCTCGGCCACGACGTCACCTGGATCAGCCGGGTCGGCGACGACGACCTCGGCACGGCCGTCGTCCGCGAGATCCGCGCCGAGGGTGTGCGGGTGCTCGCCGAGCGCGACCCGGACGCCCCGACCGGGATCATGCTCAAGGAGATGCGCGACGGCAGGCCCCGCCGGGTCCGCTACTACCGGTCGGCGAGCGCCGCCGCCCGCTGGACCCCGGAGGACCTGGACCCGGTCGCGGCGGAGATCGAGGCGGCGCGGGTGCTGCACCTGACCGGCATCACACCGGCGCTCGGCTCCGGCCCGCTGGCCGTCGTGCGGCGCGCGGTCGCCGTCGCCCGCGCGGCCGGCACCGAGGTGGTGCTCGACGTCAACCACCGCCGCGCCCTGTGGACCGACGAGCGGGCCCGGACGGTGCTGACCGGCCTGCTCTCCGGGGTCGACGTCGTCCTCGCCGGGACCGACGAGGCGGCCCTGCTGCTCGACCGCCCGGCCGGGGACGACGACCCGGACCGCGGCGCGGAGCTCGCCGTCGCGCTCACCGGGCTCGGCCCGGCGACCGCGGTGGTCAAGCTCGGCGAGCTGGGCGCCGTCGCGGCGGGGCCGGACGGGCCGGTGCACGTCCCGACCGGACCGGTGGACGTCGTCGACGCCGTCGGTGCCGGGGACGCGTTCGTCGCCGGGTTCCTCGCCGAGCGGCTCGCCGGGGCCCCGCTGCGGGAGCAGCTCGCCCTCGGCAACGCCTGCGGGGGCGCGGTGTGCCGGGTGCGCGGCGACTGGGAGGGGCTGCCCACCCGCGCCGACCTGGCCCGTCCGGAACGGAGCGGGGCGGTGGTCCGCTGACCGGACGCGCCGGCGGCGCTACTCCCGCGGGCTGAGCCGCGCGTTCGGCAGCTCCGGTGCGGGGAGCGTCGACTCCCAGGTCGCCGGGAACCCGCCGAACCGGCCGCCGGGCGTCCCGCCTGCGGCGCGCTCGGCCTGCCACTGCTCGCGGTAGCCGGCGATCTCGTCGTGCGACGAGCCGACGAAGTTCCACCACATGACGATCCGCTCGCCCAGCGGCTCCCCGCCGAGCAGCAGCACCCGGGCGCCGTCGGCACCGGCGCGCAGGTCCAGCGCCGACCGGCCGGGCGGGAGGTACACCAGCTCGCCGGGTGCCGCCGCCGTCCCGCAGACCTCGACGTCGCCGGTGTCGACGAGCACGCCGTGCTCGAAGACCGGGTCGACGTCCGGGGCGAGCACCGCGCCCGCGGGCAGCACGACCTCGGCGCCGAGCAGCGGCGAGAACGTCGCGACCGGGGACGTCGACCCGCCCAGCGAACCGAGGAAGACCCGCACCGTGGCACCGTCGAGCACGGTCGCCGGTGGCACGTGGTGCTCGAACGCCGGCTCCGTCTGCCGGTGCGCCTCCGGCAGCGCCACCCACAGCTGGGCCCCGTGCAGGACACCCGTGCGGGGCGTGGAGAACTCCGAGTGCGCGATGCCGCGCCCGGCCGTCATCAGGTTCAGCTCCCCGGGCCGGACGAGCGCGTGCGCGCCGGTCGTGTCCCGGTGCTCGATCTCGCCGGAGAACAGCCACGACACCGTCTGCAGCCCGGTGTGCGGGTGCCCGGGGACGGCCATCCCGCCTGCGTCGGACACGCGGTCCGGGCCGTAGTGGTCGAGGAAGCACCAGGCGCCGATCAGCGACCGCGCGCGGCGCGGCAGGGTGCGGCGCACCGTGATCGCCCGCGGACCGCCCAGCGGCACCGTGCGCGGCTCCACCAGCTCGACGGCCGCGGCGTCACCACCGCAGACGAGCGCCTCGGGCGCGGTCTCGACGTTGCTCACGGGCGGGCCTCCCCGGTGTCGCGGACGAGTGCCTGCTCGACCGTGGCGATCGCGTCCGGGGTCACCGGGTCGAGGACGTCGGCGAACCCGTCGTGCGTCCCGACCCAGCGCCGGACGTACGGGCACAGGGGCACGATCCTCCTCCCCGCCGCGCGGGTGTCGGAGAGCGCGTCGCGCACGAGCGTCCCGGCGAGGCCACGGCCGCCGTACGCGTCGTCGATCTCGGTGTGGTGGAAGATCCGCCGCTCGTCGCCGTCGTCGACGTACGCGGCGAGGCCCACCCGGGTCCCGCCCAGCGCGATCTCGTAGCGGCTGCGCCCCGGCTCGTGGGTGACGACCGGGTCCTCGGTGTCCGACATGACCGGATCAACCGCTCAGGTGTCCGCGGTGTTCCGCGCGGGTGCGGTCTCCACCGCGACCACGACGGCCACCATGAGTGCCGCCGCGACGACCGGCGTCCACGGCGCGAACGCCGACAGCCCGAGGAGCACGGCCAGCCCGGCGACGACGGCATTGCGGCCCGTGCACAGGGTCGGCCGGATCGACAGCGCCCAGATCCCCAGCACGAACACCGCCACCGGCACGGTCAGCGTCGCCCCGGCGGCCGCGGCGAGCCCGGTCTGCCGGGTGTCGACGTCGACGGCCACCTCGATGCCCGCCGAGAACGCCCCGGCCGCGGCGAAGATCAGGTAGTGGCCGTAGCCGAAGACCAGCGCGCGCGGCATGAACCGGACGTGCTCGTGCTGCTCCCGGCAGAAGTAGATCCACCACATCCCGGCCGCCAGGACGAGCCCGCAGGCCGACAGCTCGAGCAGCGGGGCGAGGTGCTCGGCGGAGGAGAGCGCGTCGACGACGGCGCCGGTCGAGGCCAGGATCGACTCCCCGAGCAGGATCAGGGTGAACAGGCTGTACCGCTCGGCGATGTGGTGCGGGTGCCACGGCGTGCTCCGCGCCCGCTCGGCGAGGACCGGCACCGACAGCTCGGCCAGTGCCAGCACGACGAACGTGACGACGCCGGTCGCGCCGGTCGGGGACCAGACCACCCACAGCACCCACAGCACCTGGACGCCGGTGATCCCACCGGCGTAGCGCAGCGCGGTCGTCCGCAGGCCCGGGTGCGATCCGGCGGCCCGCAGCCACTGGGTCACCATCGCCAGCCGCATGATCAGGTAGCCGGCGACGGTGACGGTGAAGCCCGACCCGGCCATCGCGGCCGGGGTCCCGGCGGCCAGCACGAGCGCGCCCGCCATCTGCACGAACGTCAGGACCCGGTAGAGCCAGTCGTCGACGTCGAAGGCGCTGGCGAACCAGGTGAAGTTCATCCAGGCCCACCAGACCGCGAAGAACACGATCAGGTACCCGCCGAGCCCGGCGCCGACGTGACCGCCCGACTCGGCGTGGTGCAGCTCCGCCGAGGACAGCGACACCGCGACGACGAACACCAGGTCGAAGAACAGCTCCAGAGGGCTCGCGACCCGGTGCGGTTCGTCCGGGTCCCGCGGGTGCATCCTGCTCAGGCCGAGCGAAGGTGTGCTCACGGCGTCATCGTTGCGTGCCGCACTAGTCTGTGCGACGCCGACACGGGGGAGGGGACCGGAGATGACCGTGCAGGAGAGCCGGCAGCGTCTGCTGCGCCGGACCGGCGACTCCGAGGTCGCGCCGATCGAGCTGTTCTTCGACCTGGTCTACGTGTTCGCGATCGTCCAGGTCTCGCACACCCTGCTGTACCACCTCACCCCGCTCGGGGCGCTGGAGACGGCGCTGCTGTTCACCGCGGTGTGGTGGCTCTGGAACTACTCGGCGTGGGCGATGAACTACCTCGATCCGGCGCGGACCCCGGTCCGGGTGCTGAACGCCCTGCTCATGCTCGCGGCGCTCGGGATGGCGCTGGCGCTGCCGTCGGCGTTCGCGGGCGGCGGGCTGCTGTTCGCCCTGTGCTTCGCGGCCGCCCAGATCGGGCGGCCGCTGTTCATGTGGATCACGATGCGCGGGCACGTGCTGTCCCGCAACTACCGCAACCTGCTCGTCTGGAGCGCCGCCGCGAGCGTGCTGTTCCTCGTCGGCGCGTTCCTCCCGCCGGTGGCCCGGCTGGTCGTCTGGGCGGTCGCGGTGGCGGTCGACCTCGCCGGGCCACGCTTCGAGTTCCGCGTGCCCGGGCTCGGCTCCACCCCGATGACGGACTGGCCGGTCGACGTCGAGCACCTCGCCGAGCGCAACCGGCTGGTGTTCATCATCGCGCTCGGCGAGTCCATCCTGATCATGGGATTCACCCTGTCCGAGATGGCGGAGATCACGCCCTACACCGTGCTGATCACCCTGCTCGGGTTCACCGGCCTGGTGGCGCTGTGGTGGTCGTACTTCGCGCTGGCCGGGCACGGGACGGCCGCCAGCCGGGGCGACGACAGCACCCGTGCCGCCCGCTCGGCGTTCGCCTACGCGCACGGCCTGATGGTCGCCGGGGCGGTGCTGTTCGCGGTCGCGATCGACCTGCACCTGACGCACCCGGAGAACACGCCGTCGCTGGTGCTGACGTCGATCGGCGGCCCACTGCTCTACCTCGTCGGGAACAAGATCTACCTGCGCGGACGCACCGGGACGGTCGGTAAGTCCCGCTACGTCGCCGGCGCGGTGCTGATCGTCGCCGGTGCCGTCGCCCTGCTGCTCGGGCACGCGCTCCCGGCCATCGCGATCGGGCTCGTGGTGCTGGCGGTGGTCGTCGGGCTGGCGGTGGTCACGCAGCTGTCCGGCGGTCGTGCCGAGCCGGTGTGACGGCTCAGGACGTCCACGCGGGCGACCGGCCGGTCACGGCCACGATCCGGTCCAGCACCGGTGCCCCGGCGGGAACGTCGACGGGACCGGCGAAGACGCCCATCCCGCGGCCCTGCTCGGCCGTGCCGGAGACGGCGTCCAGGGCCGCGGCGAGCACGTCGGCGGGCCAGACCGGGCCGGTGCCGACCGAGCGCCCCAGGTCCTAGCCGTGCACCACGAGCTCGCCCAGCACCATCCCGCCGATCATCGCTGCCGGCACCTCCTCACCCAGGACGACGGTGCCCTGCCAGGCAGCCGGGTCGGACCACACGGCGGCCAGCTCCGAGCGGGCGTCGTCGAGGCGGGCCGGCCAGTCGTCCGTGACCAGCTCGGCGGCGCGCGCCTCGTCGCCCGCGGCGGGGTCCTCCCGGCGCCCGACGGCGGCCAGCAGCGGCGTCCAGTACAGGAGGTGACCGAGCAGTCCCCGCAGGTCCCAGGCGGCGCACGGGGTCGGCGCGGTGAGCGGCAGATCGGTGGCGGCCTTCACGAGCGGGACGTGCGCTGCCGCGGCGGGGGCGATGTGCTGGTGCATGGCCGCAACGCTAGGGCGACAGCGGGGGGCCGGGCTTGGACGAACGCGCCATACTCACCGTCGATGGACGCCGATCCGCGCGGGCTGTCCGGGGAGTGGGCCCGGTACCAGCGGCACCACAGCGAGCCGCCCCCGCCGGACCTCGCCGGCTTCGTCGACCGGTTCTGGACGGTCGGCTGGGACTATGCGCGGCCGTTCCTGCAGAAGATCGTCCCGTATCCGCAGGTGCACCTGACGGGGGAGCCGGGCGTGGGGCCGCTCCGGATCAGCGGGCCGGCGTCGCGGTTCGTGACGCGCGAGCTGCACGGTCGCGGGCGGGTCGTCGGGGTGGCGTTCCGGCCGGGCACCGCGCGAGCGCTGGCAGGAGTCCCCGTCGCGACACTCGCCGACCGCCGGGTCCCGGCCGGGGCACCCTTCGACGGGCCCGGGCCGCCGGACGTCGACGGTCTGGCGGAGCGGCTGCGAGCCGTTCTCCCACCGGACGGCCCCGACCGGTCGGCCCGTGACGCTCACGACCTCGTCGCCGCGGTCGTCGCGGACCGGGAGCTCACCCGGGTCGACCGGCTCGCCCGGCACGGCGGCTACAGCGTCCGGTCGTTGCAGCGGATCTTCCACGAGCACGTCGGCCTCGGCCCGAAGTGGGTGATCCGCCGCTACCGGCTGCACGAGGTCACCGAGCTGATGGCGGGGGGTGCGCCCGTCCACTGGGCCGAGGTCGCCGCCACGCTCGGGTACACCGACCAGGCCCACCTCTCCCGGGACTTCGCCGGTCTGTTCGGGGAGCCGCCGACCGTCTACGCGCGCCGCTACGGACCTCGCGTGCCTGCCGGCCCGGTCCCGCCGTCCGGCGGCTCCGGCCCGGTGCTGCCATCCTGATCGTCGACGGGGCGCCGCCCCGGGGAGGCGGCACCCGATGACCGAGGGGACGGACGGCCGGACGGGTGTGCCCGGTCCCACCTCGGCGACGCTCGTGCTGGAGCCGGTGCCGCACCCGTCCGGGCCCGTGCTGCTGCGCGCCACCGGCGAGATCGACGACGTCACGGCGGCCGACCTGGCCGAGCATCTGGTGGCCTGGTTCGGTGCGGCACCACGGGTGGTGCTGGACCTGTCGGGGGTGTCGTTCCTCGGGTCGCCGGGCCTGTCGGTGCTGCTCGCCGCGCACCGCGACGCCGCCGCCGGGGGAGTGACGTTCCAGCTCCGCTGCGGCGACGCCCGCCAGGTGCGCCGCGTCCTGCAGACCACGGGGACCCTGGAGTACCTCGACGTCCTGGACCGGATCCCGGCCGGCGGTGCGGGACGGGCCCCGCACGCGGCGCTGTTCGCCGTGCCTCCCGGCGACGACGGTCAGGACCCGACCGGTCCCGATTCGGACACAACGGAGGACGGACGCGGCGTCACACTGCTGTAGAACTCGGACCGGACACCCGAACCGGACGAGGGGAGCGACGATGACGTCGCCGGACAGTGGGACGCACGACGCACGGAGACGCCGGGCGCTCGCCTGGATCGTCGGGACCGCGACCGTCGGGCTGGTGTTCGACGGCTACGACCTCGTCGTCTACGGGACCCTGGTGCCGCTGTTCCTCCGCGACCCGTCGCTGATCGGACCGGTCGACGCGGGCACCGCCGGTGCGCTCGGCAGCTACGCGCTGGTCGGCGTCCTGGTCGGGGCGCTGATCGCCGGGTCGGTCGCCGACCTGGTCGGCCGCCGGAAGGTCATGCTGACCTCCTACGTCTGGTTCTCGGTCGGCATGGCCGCGACCGCGTTCACGACGACGACGGCCGCGTTCGGTGCGCTGCGCTTCCTGACCGGCATCGGGGTCGGCGCGCTGGTGGCGACGACCGGTGCCCTCGTCGCCGAGTTCGCGCCACCCGGCAGGAAGAACCTGTGCACCGCGATCGCCTACTGCGGCGTGCCGCTGGGCAGCCTGCTCGCGGCGCTGCTGGCGATCCTGCTGCTGCCGCTCGTCGGGTGGCGCGGCATGTTCCTGATCGGCGCGCTGCCGCTCGTGCTGGTCCTGCCGGTGGCGGTCGCCCGGATGCCGGAGTCCCCGTCGTGGCTGGTCAGCCGCGGCCGGATCGAGGAGGCGCGCGCGGTCGCCGACCGCACCGGTGTCGCGGTACCGGAGCTCACCCGTGCCGCTGCCCCGGTCGCCGCTCCCGCCGGACGGGCCGGTTTTGCCGGGCTGTTCCGCACCCCGCACCTGACGCCGACGCTGCTGTTCGGGTTCGTCAGCGCCGCCGGCCTGCTCCTGGTCTACGCGCTCAACACCTGGCTGCCGGAGCTGATGGGCCGTGCCGGGTTCTCGGCGAACGGCTCCCTGAGCTTCCTGCTGGTGCTCAACGGCGGTGCCGTGCTCGGTGCGCTGGCGGCCAGCCGGATCTCCGACCGGTTCGGCCCGCGCCGGGTCGTCGCCGCCAGCTTCGCGCTCGGTGCCCTGTCGATCGCCCTGCTCACCCTGGAGCTGCCGATCGGCCTGCTGCTGGCATTCGTCGCGGTCGTCGGGCTCGGCACCAGCGGCACCCAGATCCTGATCTTCGGCTTCGCGTCGACGCACTACCCGACGCCGGTGCGCAGCGCGGGCGTCGCCTGGGTCGCGGGGTTCGGACGGCTCGGCGGGATCGGCGGGCCGCTCGTCGGCGGCGCTCTGGTGGCGTCCGGGGCGGCCCTGGACTCGATCTTCTACCTGCTGGCGGGGCTGGCGGTGCTGGGCGCGCTGCTCACCCTGGCGATCCCCGCCGCGCGCCGGAGCACCGAGGACCCCAGGGAGCCGGGGAAGCCAGGGGACCCAGGGGATCGCGCCACCCCCGTCGCGCCGGCTACCCCGGCCGCTCCGCCTACCCCGGCCGCTCCGCCTACCCCGGCGGCCCCGGCCCCGGCGGCCCCGGCCGCGGGCCCCGGTGACGCGCTGCAGACCGAGCCTGGCCGCCGACCCTCGGCGCACCACCGATGATCACGGATCGGGAAGCGAAGCGGTCATATCCGGCCACGATGCTGCCCGATCCGTGATCAGGGCAGGGCAGGGCTGGGCGGGCGCGGTCGAGATCAGGTCGGGGCCAAGACGGGATCAGGTCATGGGCGGGAGCAGGTCCTGGGGGAGCTGGGCGGGAAGCGATGCGGACGGTGGCCGGCCGCGGACGGGGCGATGGAGCCGGGCCCGCCCGGGACAGGATGCCGTGCCGGTCGCCGTGCCCGCGACCTCGGCGCTCGGACCCGATGATCACGGATCGGGAAGGGAGGCGGTCACTTCTGGCCGCCGGACTTCCCGACCCGTGATCACCTGGGTCGGGCCGGCGCCGGGAACCGGGTTGAGGGGCCGGTGTCGGGGTGGGCGGTGGTCGGGAGCCTGCAGCGGGTCGGCGGTGTCGGTGCTGGTCTGCGGCGGAGTCAGGACGCTGTTCTCGTCGCCGCGCTCCGTCCGGTCGGTGCACGGGCCGGGTGACCACAGGTCAGGAAGGGAGCCGGTCACCCTCTGGCCGCGCGTCCCGCGCCCTGTCCGGTCGACACCCCGGTGATCACGGATCGGGAAGGGAGCCGGTCATTTCTGGCCGCGATGATTCCCGATCCGTGATCACCGGGCGCGGGGCTAGGTGCGGGGCCAGGGCGGGGCAGGGACCCGGTGAGCTGGTACGGGTCAGGGGCAGTAGCCGGCCCTGAGTGGGCCGGGGCCGGGGCCGGGGCCAGGGCCAGGGCGAGGGCCAGTGCGGGGCCGGGGCCGGGGCCGGGGCCGGGCCAGTGGCAGTGCCGGGACCAGGACCAGGACCAGGACCAGTGGCAGTGGCGGTGACGAGATGTGTGGCCAGGCAATGAGCGGGCCATGAAGGGCGACGGGGCCGGCGGGGGAGAGCGCGGCCGCGGCGGAGCGAGCCGGGAAGGGGCAGGGCCCGGAGTCGGCCGAGGGCCTGCCCGTGGCGGAGTGGCGTGTGAGTCGCGTACCAGGTCCGGGGCGTGGGGCGCGCCCGTTGCTCATCGGCCCCGGCCGTTCCCCGGGCGCCGGCGCCCGAGCCCGCCGGAGATCACCGCCACCGGCCAGCCGAAACCGGACTCGGGAGCTGGCGCCCGAGTCCGGTGATCCCGGATCGGGAAGGGACGCGGCCACATCCGGCCGCCACGCTTCCCGATCCGTGATCTTGGGCTGGTCAGGCCTCCGCGGACTCGGCGGCGCGGCGGGCCAGACGCTCGCGCTGGGGGACGACGACGTAGCGCGGGTCCTTGGTCGTCTCGACCCCCGCCTCGAACACGGACAGCCGCTGCAGGAGGCTCCCGGCCAGCAGGGCGAGCCCGGATGCGGCGGCGCCGGCCCGGGACCGGCGTCCGAGCAGGAGGGTCCCGGCGAGGCCCGCGGCGGTGCACGCCTCGGAGGCCTTCCGGAGCCGTCCGGCGTGCCCGTGCTCGTAGGCCTCGCGGATGATCCCCATCCGCCGTTCCATGATCTTCCCGGCGACGAGCTCGCCCGCGGCCCCGAGCACCGCGAACGCCCGTGCCGGGCCTGCCTCGGCGACCGGCGCGGCGAGCATGCCGAACCCGCCGCCACTGGCCGCGGCCGAGCCGGCGAACACGAACGGCAGCTCGTCGCGGACCTCGTTCCAGCCGGGCACGGCGGTGTGCGAGAACAGCACCGCGGTGTAGGTGCACAGCGCCGGGGCGGTCGCGGCCGCACCGAGCCCGGCCGGGCGGGCCAGCGCGTCCAGCAGCCGGACCGGCCACGACCGGCGGACCCGCGGGGGGAGCGCGCCGGTCAGCTCGGCGGTCCCGGCCAGGCCGGCGGCCGGGCCGAACACGGCCAGGATCCAGGTGCCGACGCTCATCGGCGACGTCGGCTTGGCCACCCGCAGCATGTGGTGGAACCGCTCCGGACGCCCGAGGTCGGACACCAGGAAGTAGGTGCTCGCCACCAGCCCGCCGAGCGCACCGGCGCGGCTCGCCCGGCGCAGCGCGGGCCGTCCGGTGAGGTCCGCGCCGGCCCCGACCACCGCGGTCCCGGCGGCGAGCCCGCCGCAGAACAGGTAGTAGGCGATCTTGTGCTCCCACACCGGCGGCTTGAGCACGGCCCGGCCGTAGTACGACGAGAACTCCGCCTCGGGGACCATCGACTCCTCGCCGCGTCCGCCGCCCCGGCGACGACGACGGCGGCGTCCGCCCTGGAACATCTCGGCATCCCGCGCACCGGGCGCACCGGGAGCAGCGGGCAGGCCGGCCTCGGGCACTCCGGCCGACGGCGCTCCGGTCGGCGGCACTGCGGTCGATGACTGTCCGGCCGACAGCACTGCGCTCGGCGGCACTCCGGCCGACGGCTCTGCGACCGGCGGATCGCCGGGCGAGGGGGTGCCGGGCGAGGGGGTGCCGGACGAGGGCGTGCCGGGCACAGGGGCGTCGTCGCTCATCGTCGTCCTCCCAGGAAGGACGCCACGCCGGCCACCAGGAACGCGCCCGCCGCCATCGCGGCGCGCGTCCACATCGCACCGGCGTCGCGGGTCGGGACGACCGGGTCCGGCGGCAGTCCGTAGACCTCCGGCTCGTCGAGCAGGAGGAAGAACGCGCCGTCGCCGCCGACGCCGTCGTCCGGGTCGCGCCCGTAGAGCCGGGCCTCGTCGACACCGAGCCCGTGGAGCGTCTCCAGGCGCCGGTCGGCGCGCTCGCGCAGCTCGTCGAGCGGTCCGAACTGGATCGAGTCGGTGGGGCAGGCCTTCGCGCACGCGGGCTCGAGGCCGTCGTGCAGGCGGTCGTAGCAGAGCGTGCACTTCTGTGCGCGGCCGTCGCCCTCCCGGCGGTCGATGACGCCGTACGGGCAGCCGGAGACGCAGTAGCCGCAGCCGTTGCAGATGTCCTGCTGCACGACGACGGTGCCGAACTCCGTGCGGAACAGCGCGCCGGTCGGGCAGACGTCGAGGCAGCCGGCGTACGTGCAGTGCTTGCAGACGTCGGAGGACATCAGCCAGCGGAAGTCGGTGCGCACCTCGGCGCCGGTGGCGTCGCCGGGCCGGGAGAACGCCGGCATGCCGAGCGGCTCCGGCTCCGCCCCGTCCCGCCGCGGCCTCGTCCCGAGCTCGCCGCCGAGCTCCGGCGACGCCGCGAGTCCCCCGGCGACCGAGGACTGCATGATCCCGGTCGCCGTCGCGCCGACGGGTGCGGCGTCGAGGCCGGTGTCCTGGCAACCGGAGCGGCGCGGCTGCTCGATGAAGGCGACGTGCCGCCAGCTGTCGGCGCCGAGCGAGCCGGTGTTGTCGAACGACATCCCGAGCAGGTCGAAGCCGTCGTCGGGGACGCCGTTCCACTGCTTGCAGGCGACCTCGCAGGCCTTGCACCCGATGCACACCGACGTGTCGGTGAAGAACCCCATGCGGGGCGGGTGTTCCGGGTCGTAGCCGGCGTCGCCGGCCACGTCGTCCAGGGGGCCGTAGACGCTGTTCCGCTCCGTCACGGTGCCTCCTCCAGCGGTGTCCCGATCCCGGGCACGCCGGGCGGCCGGTCGTCGGGGCGGGCGGTCGGGTCGAGGTGCGGGGCGCCGTCGTGCACCAGCTCGGTGTTGGTCGCCGGGGTGATCCCGGCCAGCGAGCGCACCTCCTCCAGGAGGGCGGTGAGCTCCGCACCGCGCGGGCGCGGCCCGGGCCGGACGTCGCAGGTGATCACCTTGGTCTCCTGGATGAAGACGTTCGGGTCCTCGACCACACCGAACAGGTCGTTGACGACGTCGCCGCGGACCAGCCCGGTGGAGCCCCAGTGGTAGGGCATCCAGATCTGGTGCACGGTCGTGTCGCCGATCCGCAGGGGCCCCATCCGGTCGGTGACCATCACCCGTGCCTCGACGGCGGACCGGCTGGTCACGACGTGCGCGGTGCCCATGTGCTCCAGGCCCCGCTCGCGGGCCAGCTCCGGCGAGACCTCCACGAACAGCTCCGGCTGCAGCTCCGCGAGGAACGGCAGCTGGCGGCTCATCGCGCCGGCGGTGTGGTGCTCGGTCAGCCGCGACGTCGTCAGGACGAACGGGAAGACCTCCCAGCCCTTCTCGTCCGCGGCCGGGTTCGACGGGTTGTCCTTGCGCCCGAACACCCTGCGGGTCGGGTTGGACTGCTGGAGGTAGAGCTCGTTGCGGATCGGCGACTCGTGCGGCTCGTAGTGCGTGGGCAGCGGCCCGTCGGCGACGCCGGTCGGCGCGAACAGCCACGCCTTCCCGTCCGGCTGCATGACGAACGCGTCGTCGCCGCCGAGGGCGTCCGGCCCGACGGTGTCGGGGCCGGGTTCGTGCCCGGGCGGGGTGGTCGCCACGAAGTCGGGGACGTCGTGCCCGGCCCAGCGGCCGGCGTCGTCGTCCCACCAGAGGAGCTTCTTGCGCTCGCTCCACGGGCGTCCCTGCGGGTCCGCCGAGGCCCGGTTGTAGATCACGCGCCGGTTCATCGGCCAGGTCCAGCCCCAGTCGGGGGTCTCGTCCGGGGTGCCGTGGTGCGGCTCGCGCCGGGCGGCCCGGTTGATCCCGCCGGCGTAGACCCCGCTGTAGATCCAGCAGCCCGACGACGTGCTGCCGTCGGCCTTCAGCCCGGCGAACCCGTCGAGCAGCTCACCCGTGGCGAGGTCGTAGCCGTTGATCCGGCGCAGGACGTCGTCGGGGGAGGGCTCGGCCCACTCGCCTTCGCCCTCGAGCTCGTAGTCCCAGGCCAGGTTCCGGACCGGGAGGTCGCGCGGGTCGGTGGAGCCGGCCAGGCGCTCACGCACCAGGCGTCCCAGGTGGTAGGCGAACCACAGGTCCGAGCGCCGGTCCCCGGACGGCTCGACGGCCTTGGTCCGCCACTGCACCATCCGCTGGGTCTGGGTGAAGGTGCCGTCCTTCTCCACGTGCGACGCCGCCGGGAGCAGGAACACCTCGGTCCGGCACTCCTCGGTCACGATCTCGCCGGTCTCGATCTCCGGCGAGTCCTTCCAGAAGCTCGCCGTCTCGATGTCGACGAGGTCCCGGACGACCATCCACTCGAGGTTCGCCATCCCGAGCCGCTGCATCTTCCCGTGCGCCGACCCGACCGCCGGGTTCTGGCCGAGGACGAAGTAGCCGAAGACGTGGCCGTCGATCATGTCCATGACGGTGCGGTACGTGCCGTGGTCGCCGTCGATGCGCGGCAGCCAGTCGTACCCGAAGTCGTTCTCCGGGGTCGCGGCGTCGCCGAACCACTCCTTGAGCATCGACACCAGGTAGGCGTCGCTGTTCCAGCCGAAGCCCTTGCGGCCCTTGGCGCGCAGCGCCTCGACGTAGGTGCCGGTGTCGGCCTGGCCGACGCTCGGCATCGGCAGGTAGCCGGGCAGCAGGTTGAACAGGGTCGGGATGTCGGTCGAGCCCTGGATGGACGCGTGCCCGCGCAGCGCGAAGATCCCGCCGCCGGGACGGCCGACGTTGCCGAGCAGCAGCTGCAGGATCGCCCCGCACCGGATGTACTGCGCGCCGACGCTGTGCTGGGTCCAGCCCACGCTGTAGACGAGCGACGTCGTGCGGTCCCGTCCGGAGTTCGCCGTCCACGCCTCGCAGACGTCCGCGAACTGCTCGGGCGACACGCCGCAGACCCGCTGCACGGTCTCGGGGGTGTAGCGGGCGTAGTGCCGGCGCAGCACCTGGAACACGCAGCGGGGGTGCTCCAGCGTCGGGTCGGCCACCGGCTCGCCGGTCCCGTCGGTCTGGAACCGCCAGCTGTGGGTGTCGTAGCTGCCGGTCTCGGCGTCGTAGCCGGAGAAGACGCCGTCGTTGTCCTCGGCGTCGACGTAGTCCTCGGTCAGCAGGTACGACGCGTTGGTGTACGCCGCGACGTACTCACGGAAGGCGAGGTCGTTCTCCAGGACGTGCCGCACGACGCCGCCGAGGAACGCGATGTCCGAGCCCGCGCGCAGCCGCACGTAGGTGTCCGCGACCGCGCTGGTCCGGGTGAACCGCGGATCGATGTGGATCACCCGGGCGCCCCGGGCCTTGGCCTCCATCACCCACTGGAACCCGACCGGGTGCGCCTCGGCCATGTTCGAGCCCATGATGATGATGCAGTCGGCGTCCACCAGGTTCTGCTGGTGATTGGTCGCGCCGCCCCGACCGAACGAGGTCCCCAGACCGGGAACCGTGGCGGAGTGTCAAATACGCGCCTGGTTCTCGATCTGTACCGCGCCCCAGGACGTGAACACCTTCTTGAGGAGGTAGTTCTCCTCGTTGTCCAGGGCGGCGCCACCGAGCGCGGCGATGCCCATGGTGCGGTTCAGCGGGCGGCCCTCGTCGTCGGCGTCCTGCCAGCCGCGGCGGCGGGCGTCGACGACGCGGTCGGCGATCATGTGCATCGCCGTGTCGAGGTCGAGGTCGGTCCACTCGGTGGCGTACGGCGCGCGGTAGCGGACCGTCTCCAGCCGTTGCGGGCCGGTGACGAGCTGGGTGCTGGCCGAGCCCTTCGGGCAGAGCCGCCCGCGGGAGATCGGCGAGTCCGGGTCGCCCTCGATCTGGACGACCTTCTCGTCCTTCACGTAGACCCGCTGCCCGCAGCCGACCGCGCAGTACGGGCACACGGAGCCCGCCCAGCGGTCGGCGGTCGCGGTGCGGGCGCGGAGGCCCTCGGACCGGGCGGACTGCGCCGCCGCACCCCGGCCGAGCCGGTCACCACCGGTCAGCTGGCGGAGGACGGGCCACGAGCCCAGCCATCCCACGACGTCCACGCCTGCTCCGTTCCGATCGCCTTCCCGCACAACCTAGGCGGACCGGGGCGGCGCCGCGCGGTCGATCGGGAACCCTGGAGGCATGATCGACCGGATCGATCGACGGCGGACCGGGGCTAGGCTCGCCGGATGGCGGGGGACGTGCAGCTGCGGCAGCTCGAGTACCTCGTCGCGCTGGCGCGGGAGCAGCACTTCGGGCGTGCCGCGGCGGCCTGCCACGCGAGCCAGTCGACCCTGTCGGCGGCGTTGCAGACGCTGGAGCGCCAGCTCGGCGTGACGATCGTGCAGCGTGGCCACCGGTTCCAGGGGTTCACCGCGGAGGGCGCCCGCGTCGTCGGCTGGGCGCACCGGATCCTCGCCGAGCGGGACGCGCTGCGGACCGACCTGGACCGGATGCGCGGCGGCCTGTCCGCGGTCGTCCGGATCGGGGCGATCCCCACCGCCGTGCCGGCGACGGCGGCGCTGACACTCGCCTGGACGCGGGCCCACCCGCGGGCCGGGACCCGGATCGAGGTCCTGCCGTCGCGCGAGATCGACCGCAGGCTCGCCGAGTTCGAGCTCGACGCCGGGCTCACCTACCTCGACCCCGACGACGACGGCGACACCGTGCTCCCGCTGTACCGGGAGCGGTACCTGCTGCTCACCGGCGCCGCCGGGGTCCCGGCGGACCGGACGGAGGTCGGCTGGGCCGACGTCGCCGGGGTGGAGCTGTGCGCCCTCACCCGCGGCATGGAGAACCGCCGGATCCTCGACGACGCGGTCCGCCGTGCCGGTGGCGAGCCGCGGATCGTGGTCGAGACCGACACCGTCGCCGCGCTGTACGCGCACCTGGCGACCGGCCGGTGGTCCGCCGTCATCGCCCACACCTGGCTGCGGGCGTTCGGGGTGCCGCCGGGGATGCGGGCGCTGCCCGTCGTCGGCGAGGGCCCGCTGCCGACGGTCGGGCTCCGGCTGGGCGACCAGGGTCCGGCCTCGTACGTCGCCGGCGCGTTCCGTGACGCCGTCGCCGGCGCGGACGTCGCGGCGGACCTGGAACGCGACGGCGAGGAGGCCCGGTAGGCCCGGCGGTTCAGTAGACGTCGCGGACGTAGCGCCGGTCCTCGGCGAGCCGGGTGACCCAGGCGTCGGCCTCGTCCGGGGCGAGCCCGCCGTGCCGGGCGACGACGGTGCGGAGCGTCCGGTCGACGTCGCGCGCCATCCGGGTCGCGTCGCCGCACACGTAGAGGTGGGCGCCGTCCCGCAGCCACGACCAGAGCTTCGCGCCGTTCTCCGCCATCCGGTCCTGCACGTAGACCTTCGTCCGCTGGTCCCGGGAGAACGCCAGGTCGAGATCGGTGAGCACGCCGTCGCGGCGCAGCGTCTCGAGCTCCTCGCGGTAGTAGAAGTCGGTCGACTCGTGCTGCTCACCGAAGAACAGCCAGTTCGGCGACCGGTCGCCACGGGCCCGTCGTTCCTCGAGGAACCCGAGGAACGGCGCGATCCCGGTCCCCGGCCCGATCATGATCATCGGGACGCCGTCGGCCGGCGGGCGGAAGTGCGGGGCGGGACGGATCCCGACCGGGACCGGGTGCCCCTCCGGGGCGTCGGCGAGGAACGCGGAGCAGACCCCGGTCCGGGCCGTGCCGCGCGGGTTCGCGAACCGGACCACCGACACCGTCAGGCTCACCTCGTCGGGGCGCTCCAGGGGACTCGACGAGATCGAGTACTGCCGCGGGCGCAGCGGGCCGAGCACGTCGGCCCACTCCTGGGCGGTGGCCCGGACACCGAACTCGCCGACGACGTCGACCGCCTGTCTGCCCCACGACCAGCGCTCCAGCTCGCCGCGGTTGTCCGGCCGGAGCAGCTTGCCCGGCAGCGCGTCCGCGCAGCGTTCGGCGACGAACCGCAGCAGCGCGGGGCTCGCCCGGGTGATGTCGAGCCGGTCGCGCAGGGCCGTCCACAGCGGTACCGCGTCGCCGTCGAGCTCCACCTCGGTCGCGCCGTCCAGCCCGGTGGCCGCCAGCCACTCGCCCACCAGGGCCTCGCTGTTTCTGGGGGTCACGTCGAGGGCGTCGCCCGCCTCGTAGGTCAGGCCGGTGCCGGACAGGTCGAAGGTGAAGCGGCGGACCTCCTTGCCGGCGCCGGGCCGGCTGAGGAGGCGGTTGCCGACGAGCGGCGCGGGCTCGGTTGCGCGGCGCGCGGTACCCGGGCTGCCGGACGCCCCGTCCGGTTCGCGGGTGTCCCCGGTCAGGGCGGTGACGACGGCGTCGAGCCAGCGCTGCGCGCCCTCCTCGTACTCGGGCTCGCAGTCGACGCGCTCGACCAGCCGGTCCGCGCCCAGCTCGGCGAGCCGGTCGTCGAGCCGGCGGCCGTGGCCGCAGAAGTCGGCGTAGCTGGAGTCGCCCAGCGCGAGGACGGCGAAGCGCCGCCCGTCGAGGGAGCCCGGCTCGGCGCCGGCCAGCGACTCCCAGAACCCCGCGCCGTTGTCCGGGGCCCCGCCGTCGCCGAAGGTGCTGGTCACGACGAGCAGATCGGCGTCGGGCGGGAGCTCGGCGAGGCCGCTGCCGCCCATGTCCGTCACGGTCGGGGTGCGGCCCGCCGCGGCGAGCCGCGCGGTCAGGGGGCCGGTCGCGAAGTCCTCCGCGGTGCCGGTCTGCGACGCCCACAGGACGACGACCGGCCGGCTCCCGGTGCCCGCCACGCTGCCGGGGGAGTCCGGTGCGCCGGGGGAGGAGCGGGAGAACATCCCGGCGAGGACGCCGTCGACCCAGGTGGCGTGCTCCGGGGCGAACGGGGCGCCGGGCGGCAGCACGGGCACGACCCCGTCCGGTGGTGCGGCCTGCAGCCCGCGGACGAAGCCCGCCAGGTACCGGCGTTCGGTACCGCCGAGCTCCGGCTCGGCCTGCCCGGCCAGGCCGAACACGGCCTCCAGCGGGTGTGCCGCCGCCGCGACCGGTTCCGGCTCGCGGGGCGCCGGGACCGGGGCGACGGCGACCGCGCACACCTTGAACTCGGGCTGGAACGACTGCGGGTCGACGGCGTCGCTGGTCACGGCGTTGACCGCGAGGTACTCGCCGTAGCGGTCGTTCCAGTGGAACGGGGCGAACAGGGCGCCCTCGCGCACCCGGTCGGAGACGGCGGCGGGGACGACCGCCCGTCCGCGCCGGGAGGTCAGCTCCAGGCCGTCGCCGTCGGTGACGCCGAGCCGCTCGGCGTCGGCCGGGTGGATCTCGACGTACGGCCCGGGGTTCAGCCGGTTCAGTGCCGCGACGGTCCCGGTCTTGGTCAGCGTGTGCCACTGGTGCTGCACGCGGCCGGTGTTGAGCAGGAACGGGTGGTCGTCGTCGGGCATCTCCGCGGCGGGCAGGTGCGGGCGGGGGAGGAACGCGGCGCGCCCGCCGGGCCGCGGGAACCACAGCCGCGGCGTCCCGCCGCCGGGGCGGGTGCCGCGGGCCTGGCTGCGGCCGTCGTTGAGGTAGCGGACCGGGTTGCGGTCCCCGGCGCCGGGCGCGGCGGGCCACTGGACCGGGGCCTCGCGGAGCCGGTCGTAGTCGACACCGCGCAGGTCGTAGCCGGTCGCGGGGTTGTGGAACCGGCGGATCTCGGCGAACACCTCCTCGGCGCTCGCGTAGGTGAAGGCGTCGGCGAAGCCCATCTCGCAGGCCACCCGGGCGATCAGCTCCCAGTCCGGGAGGGCCTGGCCGGGCGGGTCGACCGCGCCGGGGACGAGCGTCAGGTTCCGCTCGGAGTTGACCATGACGCCGTCGCTCTCGGCCCACATCGCGGCGGGCAGCACGACGTCGGCGTAGGCGTTGGTCTCGGTGTCGGCCACCACGTCCTGCGTGATCACCAGCTCGGCGGCCTCGAGCCCCTCGATCACCGTGCGGCGGTTCGCGACGGAGGCGACCGGGTTGGTGCAGACGATCCAGCACGCCTTGATCGCGCCGTCGGCCATCCGGGAGAACATGTCGACGGTGCCCTGCCCGGCGTCGGACCGCAGGGTGCCCGCGGGGACGCCCCACTCCTGCTCGACGAACTCGCGGTCGTCGGCGGAGAGCACCGAGCGCTGGCCGGGGAGGCCCGGGCCCATGTAGCCCATCTCGCGGCCGCCCATGGCGTTCGGCTGGCCGGTGAGCGAGAACGGCCCGCTGCCGCGGCGGCAGATCGCGCCCGTCGCCAGGTGCAGGTTGACGAGCGCGTTCGTGTTCCAGGTGCCGTGGGTGCTCTGGTTGAGCCCCATCGTCCAGCAGCTGGTCCAGTTCTCCGCGCCGCCGATCAGCTCGGCGGCCCGCCGGAGGTCGTCCTCGGCGAGCCCGGTGATCCCGGCGACGACGGCGGGCGGGTAGTCCGCGAGCAGGGCGGGCATGTCCTCCCAGCCCTCGGTGAACTCCTCGACGAACGCGGTGTCGACGTGCCCGTTCTCCTGCAGCAGGTGCAGGAGACCGTTCAGCAGCGCGAGGTCGGTGCCCGGGGTGATCTGGAGGAACAGGTCGGCCCTGTCCGCGGTCGCCGTCCGGCGGGGGTCGACGACGATCAGGGTCGCCCCGGCCGCGACCCGGTCCATCATGCGCAGGAACAGGACCGGGTGGCAGTCGGCCATGTTGGAGCCGATCACGAGGAAGACGTCGGCGTGGTCGAGGTCGTCGTAGGAGCCGGGCGGGCCGTCCGAGCCGAGCGACAGCTTGTATCCGGTGGCGGCCGACGCCATGCAGAGCCGGGAGTTCGACTCGATCTGGCTGGTCCGCACGAACCCCTTGGCGAGCTTGTTCGCCAGGTACTGCGCCTCGGTGCTCATCTGCCCGGACACGTAGAAGGACAGCGCGTCGGGCCCGTGCTCGTCGAGGATCGCGCGCAGCCGGCGGGCGGTGGAGGTGATCGCCTCGTCGACCGGGGTGGCGACCGGCTCGGCGCCGCGCTCGGTGCGGGTGAGAGCCGTGCCGAGACGGCCGGGCGCCCGGAACAGCTCCGCACTGGTGGCGCCCTTGGTGCACAGCCGCCCCGCGTTGGCCGGGTGCTGCGGGTCGCCGGTGGCCCGGCGGACGCTGCGCTCGCCGGAGGGCCCGGCCCCGATCTCGAGCAGGATCCCGCAGCCGACCCCGCAGTAGGTGCACACGGTCCGCGCCGTGGTCGTTCCGGTCCCCGTGGCCGCCACCGTGTCCCGTCGCCTCCCGCCGTCGCGCCCGGGTCGATCCCGGACGCCGGTGACGGTAGGGCCGGGGCGTTATCCGGCCGTGACATGCCGTCAACACAGGATTACAGGGCCCTCACACCGGCCGGTCGCCGGGTGTGCGCTCCTGACCTTCCGGCATGCAATAACATTGTTGTGTTATGTTTCGGGTCCACGCCGAGAGGAGAACGACGATGACCGTGGAACTGGTGCATCCCGAGCGGGTCAACCGGGTCGACGTCCACCACCAGGTCGCCACCGCGCAGGGGTCGCGCACGGTGTACCTGGCCGGGCAGGTGTCCTGGGACACCGAGGGCACGCTCGTGGGGCCGGGCGACGTCGCCGCGCAGGCCGAGCAGTGCTACCTCAACGTCGCCGCCGCGCTCGACGCGGTCGGGGCGACGGCGGCCGACCTGGCCAAGGTCACCGTGTACGTCGTGGGCCTCGACGAGGCGAAGGCCGGGCAGTTCGTCGTCGGGCGCGAGCGGGCGGCCGCGAGGCTGGGCGTCGAGTTCCAGCAGCCGAGCACCTGGATCGGGGTCACCTCGCTGGCCGCACCCGGCTACCTCGTCGAGGTCGACGCCGTGGCCGTCCTGCCCTGAGGCGAAACGACGATCTGCGGGTCCCGGGCCATGGCGGGTCGGCGTGTGCGTCCTTATGATCCTCGCCGTGCCGCAGTTCCGGACATCGGAGGATGCCCCGGGCGGGGACGTCACCGTCGACGTCCACCCCGGACCGCCGGGACGGCGCGCACACCGACGCACCGTCCGACCTCCCGGAGGACCCTCGTGAAGATCCGTTCCACTGTCCGCGTCGCCGGAGCCGCGGTCGCCGCGACCGCGCTGGCCGTGCTGGCCGGCTGCGGCGGGGGCGAGTCCGGTGGCGGCGCCGCCCCGGAGAGCGCCCAGGCCCAGGGCGGGACCCTCACCGTGTTCGCGGCCGCGTCGCTGACCGGCACCTTCGAGGAGCTGGAGAAGCAGTTCGAGGCCGCCAACCCCGGGACCGACGTCACGTTCAACTTCGCCGGCTCCTCGACCCTGGCCCAGCAGATCAACCAGGGCGCCCCGGCGGACGTGTTCGCCTCGGCCGACCAGAACAACATGAAGAAGGTGACCGACGCCGGCAACCAGCAGGCCGAGCCCACCGTCTTCGCGACGAACACGCTGCAGATCGCGGTCGCCCCGCAGAACCCGAAGGCGGTCGCGTCGCTGCAGGACCTCACGAAGCCCGACCTGCGGACCGTGGTCTGCGCGCCGCAGGTGCCGTGCGGCTCGGCGACCGAGAAGGTCGAGCAGGCGGCGGACGTCGACATCACGCCGGTGTCGGAGGAGCAGGACGTCAAGGCCGTCCTCCAGAAGGTCACCACCGGCAACGCCGACGCCGGGCTGGTCTACAAGACCGACGTGACGGCGTCGAAGGGGCAGGCCCAGGGCGTCGACTTCCCGCAGGCCGCGGACGCGGTGAACGACTACCCGATCACCGTCCTGAAGAACACGCAGGACGCCGAGCTGGCGCAGAAGTGGGTCGACTTCGTGAACGGTGAGCAGGGCAGGCAGGTCCTCACCACCGCCGGGTTCGGCGCGCCGTGACACGCGGCTGACACCCATGCACGACGGACGCGGGGCGGGCACCGGAGCGCCGGTGCCCGCCCCGCGCCGTGTCAGCCCTCCGGCGTCGTGGGTTCCGCTGCCACGAAGTCCCGGCGGGTCAGCCGCCTGCGGAACACCCAGAACGTCCAGGCCTGGTAGCAGAGCACGACCGGCGTGACCACCGCCGCCACCCACGTCATGATCGTGAGCGTGTACGGCGTGGAGGACGCGTTGTCCACCGTCAGCGAGAACGCCGGGTCGGTCGTGGAGGGCAGGACGTCCGGGTACAGCGACCCGAACAGCGTCACCGCGACCGCGACGATCGCCGTCGTCGTCGCGGTGAACGCCCAGCCCTCCCGGCCCCGCGCCACCAGCACCGTCGCCCCCACCAGCCCGCCTGCCGCGACGGCGACCGGCGCGAGGACCCAGAGCGGGGCGCCGTCGACCAGGGTCCAGGCGCCGAACACCCCACCGGCGGGGACGGCCAGCACGCCCGCCGTCACCGCGACGGCGGCGGACCGCTCCCGGACCGGGCCGTCGGTCTTCAGCGCCAGGAACACCCCGCCGTGCAGCGCGAACACCAGCACCGTGGTGATCCCGCCGAGCAGCGCGTACGGGTTGAGGAGGGTGAGCAGGGTGCCGGTGAACTCGTGGTCGGCGTCGAGCGGGACCCCGCGTACGACGTTCGCCAGCGCCACCCCGACCAGCAGCGCCGCGGCCAGCGACGACCCGGTCAGGATCCGGTCGAGCACCGGCGCCCAGCGCGGTTCCTTCCCCCGGTACTCCAGCGCGATCCCCCGCAGGATCAGCGCCACCAGCAGCAGCAGGAACGCCAGGTAGAAGCCGGAGAACAGGCTCGCGTACCACTCCGGGAACGCCGCGAACATCGCACCGCCGGCGACCAGCAGCCAGACCTCGTTGCCGTCCCAGACCGGCCCGATGGTGCCGAGCGCGACCTTCCGGTCGTACTCGTCACGGGTCACCGCGGGCAGCAGCATCCCGACGCCGAAGTCGAAGCCCTCCAGGCACAGGTACCCCGTCCACAGGACGGCGATCAGTACGAACCACACGTCGACGAGCTCCACGACCGCGTCCTCCTCAGTAGGTCAGGGCCGGCGGCTCGGCCGGGTCGGGTTCGGGGGCGGGACCTGCCGGGGCGCCGTCGCCCACCGGGGTGCCGGCCGCCGGTGGCCCGGCCCTCACCGCCCGCACCAGCAGCACCACCTCGACCACCGCGAGGACGCCGTAGAGCAGGGTGAGCACGACCAGCGACGTCAGCACGGTCGCCCAGCCGACCGAGGGGGAGACGCCGTCGGCGGTGCGCAGCACGCCGAACACCACCCACGGCTGCCTGCCGGTCTCGGTGAAGATCCAGCCCGCCGAGTTCGCGGCGAACGGGGTGACCAGCCCGGCCAGCGCCGCGACGCCGAACCAGCGGGGCACCCGGCGGGCGCGACGGCGGGTGAGCCACAGCCCGACGAGCGCGACCAGACCGGCGAGCAGGCCGAAGCCGATCATGAACCGGAACGTCCAGTACGTCATCGGGATGTCGGGCGTGTAGAGCCCCGGACCGAAGGTCGCCACCGCCTGCGCCTGGAGCTGGCGGATGCCCTCGACCTGGCCGTCCCAGGTGCCGGTCGCCAGGAACGACAGCAGCCGCGGCACACGCAGGCTCCAGAGCTCCTGCGTCCCGTCCGGGGTGCCGATCGTGAACAGCGAGAACGACGCCGGTGCGACGGTGTCCCACAGCGCCTCGGCCGCGGCCATCTTCATCGGCTGCTGCTCGGTCATCAGCCGGGCCTGCAGGTCGCCGGTCACCACGACACCCAGGCCCGCCACCAGCACGGTCCAGAGCCCGACCCGGGCCGAGGGCCGGAACACCTCGGGATGGCGGTCCTTCGCGAGGTTCCAGGCGCTGATGGCGACCAGGAACATCCCGGCCGTGACGAGGCAGGCGGTGATCGTGTGGGAGAACGCGGCGACCGCGGTCGAGTTGGTGAGCAGCGCGCCGAAGTCGTTCAGCTCGGCGCGGCCGGACTCCGGGTTCACCGTGAAGCCGACCGGGTGCTGCATCCAGGAGTTCGCGGCGAGGATGAAGTACGCCGACAGCACGGTGCCGATCGCGGCCAGCCAGATGCAGGCCAGGTGGACCCGCCGTGGCAGCCGGTCCCATCCGAAGATCCACAGGCCGAGGAACGTGGACTCCAGGAAGAACGCGAGCAGCGCCTCGATCGCGAGCGGCGCGCCGAACACGTCACCGACGAACCGGCTGTAGTCGCTCCAGTTCATCCCGAACTGGAACTCCTGGACGATGCCGGTGACCACACCCATCGCGAAGTTGATCAGGAAGAGCTTCCCCCAGAACTTCGTCATGCGCAGCCAGCGCTCGTCGCCGGTGGCGACCCAGACCGTCTGCATGCTCGCGACCAGCAGCGACAGGCCGATCGTCAGCGGGACGAACAGGAAGTGGTAGACGGTGACGATCGCGAACTGCCACCGCGCGAGATCCAGGTTCATCGCGTCCTCGACGCCCCCTCCGGACGACCGGCGGGACCGGTCCGCCGGCCCCGCTCCGTCGATCGTGGTTCGTGGCGGGGCATCGCGAACCGGGCGGACGGCCGGTCCCGGCCGGGACCTCCGTCCCGGGGTGACCGGTCCCGGGTCCGCCCCCACGCGGGCCCGGGACCGGAGGTCAGGCGGGTTCGACGACCTGTTCCGGCCGCCGCCGCGGCGTGGCGGGGACGGGGACGCCGTGCCCGAGCCGCAGCACGACCTGGGGCGGGCGGGTCCCGCCGAGCAGCCTGCGGACCCGCTCGCGCACGTCGGGGACCTCGACCAGCTGGGACAGGAACGACGCGGACAGGCCCTCCGCGGTCGCCGTCAGCAGCACCCGCTGCAGCGCCTCCCCGGCCCGCAGCTCCTCGCGCGGGCCGTCGGTGTGCACGCTCAGCACGGCGATCAGCGGATCGGACTCGAAGGCCGCGGGCGCCGGGCGGGGATGACGGTCACCGGCGAAGTCCCGCGTCACCCACGGCTGGTTCGGCGGCGGGCAGGGCCCGCCGGCGCGGGCGGGGACACCGTCGTCGCGGTCGCTCCCGAGCCCGGTCCAGGACGCGAGCTCGGCGGTGAACGCGGCGTCCCCGCACTGCCTGCGGTGCGCCTCCCGGGCGAGCCTGCCCAGCTCGGCGAGGTCGTCGGGATCGGTGACGAGGTCCAGCCAGGCCCCCTCGTCGAACGCGGCCCGGCGCAGTGCCGCCCGGACCGGCCGGGGCACCGGGGTGTCCCGGAACGGCCGCCGGTTGGTGTGCCGGCGCGGTACCGCCTCGAGCATCCGGCGCTGGTCCTGCGTGACCGTCGTCGGCGGTACGGCCCCGCCGTGCCGGACGACGGCGACCAGCTCGGGATCGTGCGGTTCGGGGAAACGGCTGACCAGCGGCCGGACCCCGGCGGCGGTGAGCGCCAGCCGGAGGGTGAACAGCGCCGCGCCGCAGCCGACCCGCAGCTCGCGGTCGGCCGGGTCGGCGACCGGGACCCGGCGAGTGGGATCGGCGCGCAGGTCGATCCGGTCCGGGCGCAGCCGGAACAGCCACGGCTGGCTGTTGTGCAACGACGGCGCCCGCGTGGCGAGCCCCAGTACCGCGTGGACGGCCCCGTCGTCGAGCCCGAGCGTGCGGGTGACCGTCCCGCGGTGGCAGGTGGTGTCCATTCCGGTCCCTCCCCCACGTCGGCAGCGGCTGCGTCGCGAGGCCGCCCGGTCGCCGTCGATGGTGTCCCGGGCCGCCCCCGGTGGTCAGGTCCGAAGGTCCCGCGATACCCGGGCCACCCGGACCGCTTGTGCGCGTGCGGGCCCGGTGCCAGGTTCGGTACCGGCGGGAGGAGTCCGGATGGACGAGAACGCGAGCGGTCCCGGCGAGCTGGCCCGGTTGCTGTCCGGGCTCCGCCTGGACCAGCTGATCGGCGAGGTGCAGGACCGGCTGGGCGAGATCGCGGGCACCCGCAGGCGGATGCAGCGGCTGCTCGACGCGGTGCTCGGCGTCGCCGCCGGGCTGGAGCTCGACGCGACGCTGGAACGGATCGTCCAGTCGGCCGTCGACCT
Organism: Pseudonocardia sp. EC080619-01; assembly: GCF_001420995.1. NCBI lineage: Bacteria > Bacillati > Actinomycetota > Actinomycetes > Pseudonocardiales > Pseudonocardiaceae > Pseudonocardia > Pseudonocardia sp. EC080619-01. The sequence goes on from NZ_CP012184.1 coordinate 4,443,023, forward strand.
GGTGGACGCCCGCTACGGAGCGCTCGGCGTGCTCGCGCCGGACGGCTCGATCGCGCGGTTCATCGACGTCGGGCTGGACGACGCGACACGGGCGGCGCTCGGGCGCCCGCCCGAGGGCAAGGGCCTGCTCGGGCAGCTGATCGAGGATCCCCGCCCGCTGCGCCTCGACGATCTCTCCGCACACCCGGCGTCGTCCGGCTTCCCGCCGAACCATCCGCCGATGGCCAGCTTCCTCGGCGTCCCGATCCGGGTGCGGGAGGCCGTCTACGGCAACATCTACCTGACCGAGAAGATCGGGCCGGGCGGGGCGGCCGCCGGGTTCACCGCCGACGACGAGCTGATCCTGCAGGCGCTGGCCGCCGCGGCCGGGATCGCGGTGCAGAACGCCGACCTGTTCGAGCAGGGGCTGCTGCGCCAGCAGTGGCTGGAGGCCTCCGCCGAGATCCGCGGCGAGGTGCTGGCCGGTACCGACGAGCCGGACACGCTCGCGCTCGTCGCCCGCCGGTGCCTCGAGCTGAGCCGGGCCGACAGCACGCTGATCGCGCTGGGCCCCGGCGACGACGACGGCGGGTTCCGTGAGGGCGCCACGGCGGGCCGGGCCTGGCCGTCGGGCGGGCTCGGCGGGACCCTGCTGCGCGACGTCGTCGAGGGACTGCAGCCGGTGCTCGCCGACAGTCCCCGCGCGTTCCTCGACTCGCCCGCCGACGGCGGCTCCGCGGGGCCCACCGTCGCCGTCCCGATGCGTGCCGTCGAGCGGGTGATCGGGGTGCTGATCGCCCAGCGCCGGTCGGGGGACCCACCGTTCCGCCCGTCCGAGGTGCCACTGCTGGTGTCGTTCGCCGACCAGGCCGCGCTGGCCCTGGAGCTGGGGGAGAAGAACCGCGCCCAGCAGCAGCTCGCGGTGCTCGCCGACCGTGACCGGATCGCCCGCGACCTGCACGACCACGTGATCCAGCGGTTGTTCGCGGTCGGGCTGAAACTGCAGGGGACGCTGCGCCGCACCGCCGACGGCCCGGCCCGGGAGCGGGTCGAGCAGGCCGTCGACGAGCTGGACCGCACCGTCCGCGAGATCCGGACGACGATCTTCGACCTGCAGACGGCCGAGCACGGTCCCGGCGGGCTGCGCCGCAGGCTGCTCGACACCGTCGCGGAGGCGACCGCCGAGTCGGGGCTGACGACCTCGGTGCAGACCGACGGCCCGGTCGACACGCTCGTCCCGGCGACCGTGGCGACGCACCTGCTCGCGGTGGTGCGGGAAGCGGCGACGAACACCGTCCGGCACGCCGGCGCCTACACCCTGACGGTCACGGTGCGGGCCGGCCGCGAGCTCGGCGCCGAGATCGTCGACGACGGTCGGGGGATCGGGGGCACCGGGCGGCGCAGCGGGCTCCGGAACCTGGCGGAGCGGGCGGTGGAGCTGGACGGGACGTTCGTCGCGGACACGCCGGACACGGGCGGGACCCGTGTGGTGTGGACGGTCCCGCTGCCGTGAGCCTCAACGCTGCCCGCGGCGCCGTTCGACGGCGTACACGGCGGCCTCGGTGCGCCGGGCGTAGCCGAGCTTGTGCAGGATCGAGGAGACGTAGTTCTTGACGGTCTTCTCCGCCAGGTGCAGCTCCCCGCCGATCTGCCGGTTGGTCAGCCCGTCCGCGATCAGCTCGAGGATCCGCTGCTCCTGCGGGCTCAGCGACTCGTAGCGGGGGTCGGACTGCGTGGCGGTGTCGCCGCGGCGCAGCCGCTCCAGCACCGCGGCCGTCGCCTTCGGGTCGAGCAGCGAGCCGCCCGCGGCGACCGTGCGGACCGCGCCGACGAGATCGACCCCGGCGACCTGCTTGAGCAGGTAGCCCGACGCACCGGCCATGATCGCGCCGAACAGGGCCTCGTCGTCGGCGTACGAGGTCAGCATCAGGCAGGCCGGGGGCGGGGTGACCGCCGACCGGACGTCGCGGCAGACGCTGACGCCGTCGCCGTCGGGGAGCCGGACGTCGAGGATCGCGACGTCCGGCCGCAGCGCGGGCAGCCGCACCGTGGCCTGGGAGGCGGTGGCGGCCTCCCCGACGACCTCGATGTCGTCCTCGAGCTCGAGCAGCTGGGCCAGTCCGCGGCGCACGATCTCGTGGTCGTCGAGCAGGAACACCGAGATCGTCACGATCGCCTCCGCACGCCGTCGTCCCCGTCGGGCCCGAGACTATCCGCCGGCCGCCGGGACGGGTGCCGTCCGGACGGCCCGGCCGGGCGGGCCGAAGGTCCGTGTCCGGCCTCACGCCGCCGCCCGGCCGCGCTCAGGCGTGACCGTGCACCAGCACGTCGGAGAGGCGGCGGCGCGGGGTGGCCGGGAGCTCCCGGTCGTCCGGGGCGCGCCCGATCCTGATCAGCAGCTGGGCGTGGTCGGGGGTGCGCAGCACCCGCGACGCCAGCGCCGCCCGGGTCGCCCTGGTCTCCAGGATCCGGGTCAGCGGGCAGGTCGCGAGGCCCGCGCGGGTGGCGGCCAGCAGCAGCGCGCCGCCGGCCTCCCCGGCCGCGAGCCGGGCCTCGTCGTCGTCGGCGGGGGTGCTGAGCACGAGGATCGTGGCCCGGTCGTGGGCGAGCGGGTCCACCGGCAACGACCCGGGCGGGAAGCGGACGGCGAGATCGTCCCCGGCCGTCCGGAGTGTGCCCGCCGGGACCGACGAGGCCCGCACGCCGTCGCGGGAGCCGGCGTAGCGGTGCGTCCAGACCAGCAGCTCCGCGGCCTGACCGGGCCGCCGGCGGGCGTCGCGGGCGGCCTCCCGCTCCAGCTCCGCGAGCTGTTCGCGGGCCGCCGTCCCCGTCACGGCGTGCAGGGCGACGCCGTAGCGGGCGGCGCGGAGGCCGAGCGCGGCGCGGGTGTGCGGGGCGAGCTCACCGTCGGTGAAGGGACGGCGGTCGCTGCGCCGGACCGCGATGGCGGGCGCGAGGACGCGGTCGGCGCGCGCGGCCCGGTCCGGTGGCTCGCCGGTGAGACGGACCGTGGCCAGATGGTGGCGGTCGTCGGTGGGGAAGCGCAGCGTCTCGTGCCCGACGTCCGCCGCGGCCAGGGCGACGTGCAGGTGGGAGAGCGCGCTGCCGCAGCTGACCAGCAGGTCGCGGCCGTCGGGATCGGTGAAGGGCAGCCGCCGGTCCGGGTCGCCGTACAGCTCGATGCGGTCGGCGCCGATCCGCCAGCGCCACGGCTGGCTGTTGTGCACCGAGGGCGCCATGAGCGCGGTGGCGACCGCCTGCCGGACGACACCCGGGCGGGGTGGGGTCGGCCCCGGGACCCCGGGCCCGGTCACGACGCGCCCACCGGGGTGCCCGTCCCGGCGAGCTCGCCGGCGATCGCCGACGCCCACGGCCCCCAGCCGGCCGCCTCCGGCCCCTGCACGGGTCCCCGCAGTTCCACCCCTGCCGGCGGCACCGGGTGCGGGTGCCGACCGGGACCGGTGCGCGGGTTGGCATCGAACATCCAGAGTGGACGGTCGCGCAGCAGGTCGTCGTCGTGGTGCAGGAAGCGGTGGGCGGCCAGGCGCGCCCACGGCCGGTCCCAGGCCCCGCCGAGGACGACGGCGCACACCCCGTCGAGCGGGGGGAGGTCGCCCGCGGCGGCGATCAGCGGGCTGTGGCCGTGCACGACCAGCGCACGCCCGATCTCGGCGGCCGCGCGCAGGGTGCGGTGGTCGGCAGAGGCGAGCGCGACGAGGACGGTGCCGGCCGGCGGGTGCGGGGAGTTCATGGGTCTCCTCCTGGTGGAGGGCCCAGTCTGCTCCGATCCGCCGCGGACGGGGAGGGCCGACGGTCACCGGATTTCCGGGACGCAGTACCCCGTGCGGATCAGGTGTGCGGGGCGCCGTACCACCGCCACCGCGACGGCGGTGGGACCCCGTTCAGTGCTGCCCGGCCGGTCCGGTGCAGCAGTGTCGCCGCCGGGTCGTCGCCCGGGTCGGTGTCCGGCCAGAGGCGGGCGAGCACACCGCGGCACAGCGGGGCCGGCATCGTCCAGCCGACGCCCGGCCCGCGGGTGATGTCGTGGGTGTGCACCAGCACCTCCACCACGCCCATCGCGGCGAAACCGCAGGCGTCGCCGTCGCCGTAGGGGTGCCAGCCGCGGACGCCGGGCGGCGCCGTGCGGACCACCGACGCGAGCATCGCCCCGCCGGTCTCCACCACCAGGAGCAGGCCGTCGACCGACGCCGCGGCGGGGACCGTGAGCTCGAACGGCGGGTAGTCACCCGCCGGCGCGACGGCGACCTGCGCGGCGTAGCCGAACAGGTCGTCGGCGACGTGCACGGCGGTGTCCCGGCACGACCACTCGAGCGGCCCGGCCGGGGCCGACCAGTCGGCGTCGTCGGTCCCGCGCAGCGCCTCCGTCATGACCACGACCGCCTGCTCGACGTCCTCCGCTCGCATGACGGGCAGTCTCCCGGCCGGTCCCCGGCGGTGCACCGGGATTAGTCTTCCGCGGTGGCCCACGAGGACGAACGCATCGCCCTGCTGCTCGACTACGAGAACCTCGCGATCGGCGCCCGGGACGGGCTCGGTGTCGTCCCCTTCGACTTCGGTCCGGTCGCCGACGCGCTCGCCGAACGGGGCCGGGTGGTGGTGCGCCGCGCCTACGCGGACTGGTCGGCGTTCGACGAGGACCGCCGCCTGATGGCCCGCGCCCAGGTCGAGCTCATCGAGATCCCGCAGCGGATCGGTGGCTCGCGGAAGAACGCGGCCGACATCAAGCTCGCCGTCGACGCGATCGAGCTCGCCTACGAGCGCGGGTTCGTGACGACGTTCGCGATCGCCACCGGCGACTCCGACTTCACCCCGCTGATGCACAAGCTCCGCGAGCTGGACAAGCGGGTGATCGGGATCGGGGTGCAGTCCTCGACGTCGGCACTGCTGCCGCCGGCCTGCGACGAGTTCCTGTTCTACGACCGGTTGCCCGGTCTGGAACCGAGCCGTGAGCCCGCTCCGCAGCGCCGCAGGCGGGGCACGGCGCGCCCGCCCGCCGCGGCGGCGGCCGCCGAGCCCGTGGCCGCCGCGGCCCCGGCGCCGGCCGGGGCCCCGGCCGCACCCGAGCGGGACCAGAACCCGTTCGGTCTCACGTTCTCCGACGCCACCGAGGAGACCGCGACGACCGGGGCCGAGGAACGCGACGTCGACGGCCTGGTGGTCAGCACCCTGGCCGGCCTGGCCCGGCACGCCGACGGCCCGGTCCTCGCGTCCCGGCTGAAGCGGGCGATCCTCCGCAAGGACCCCACCTTCGACGAGGCCGACCACGGGTTCCGCGGGTTCGGCGAGCTGCTGCGCCACCTGGAGACGCAGGGCGCGCTGTCGCTGGCCGCCGGGTCGGCGCAGGGCGACCCCGAGGTCACGGTGCCCGACGACCCCGACGCCGACCAGGACGCGTTCGCGCTGCTCGTCGGCGTCGTGCGGGACCTGAGCGCGGCCGGCGGACCGCCGCAGCTGTCCGGGCTGAAGGACCAGCTCCGCAAGCGGGTGCCCGACTTCTCGGAGAAGCGGTTCGGCTTCGGCAGCTTCCTGTCGTTCGCGAAGGCTGCCAGGGCCCGGGACCTGATCCAGATGGAGTGGCGCGACGACGTCGGCGACTACGTGATCAGCCCCGCCCCCTGACATGGTCCGGCCCCGCCCCGGACGTTCTGCGGGGCGGGGCCGACGGGGCCGGGGTCAGCGGCCGGTGGCCTTGCGGGTGCCGCTCTGGAAGAGCTTGCCGGCACGGGAGGTGACGGCGCCGGTCACGCCGAACGCGGTCGCGACCGCGCCGGCGGCGACCCGGCTGCCGAACCGGATCGGGTTCAGCGGCCGGTAGAGGCGGAGGGCGAACTCGTCGAGGCGGACGGCGGCGCGCTCACCGTCGTCGTGCAGCTTGCGCGCCAGCCGGGCACCGGTGTCGTCGAGGTCGTCCTCGACGCGCTCACCGACCCGGGCGGCCCGGTCCGCGCTGCGCACCGCGGTGTCCGCGCCCTCGCCGGCGACGGACCGCAGCGTCGCCGCGGAACGCTCCGCCGAGGCGGTGGCCTCCCCGGCGACCTGACGTCCGGTGCGGGAGGCGGTGCCCGCCAGACGCTCGCCGGTGGCCTTCGCCGCGTCGGCGGCGTCCCGGCCGGCGTTCTCCGGCTTCTTGCCGTTGTCGGAGACCTTGCGCGCCTCCGCGGCGACCTGCTCGGCGCCGGTCTTCGCCGTGTCACCGGCCTTCGCCGCGGCGCTGCGCGTCTCGCCGGCGACCTTCCGGGCGGTGGTGGCGGTGTCGGAGCCGATCTCGTCCGCGGTGCGGCCTGCGGTGTCGGCGGCCTTGGCCGCGGTGTCCGCGGCCGCGGTCCCGGTCGCGGAGGCGGTCGCCCTGGCCGCGGTGCCGGTGGTGGCGTCCGAGCCGGCTTCCACCGAGCGGCGTTCGCGGACCGAGCCGTCGGTGCCGTACACGACGAGGTTGCCGCCGCCGTCCTTCGCGATGATCTCCACCGCCCTGGTGATCGCCTCGGCCTGGGTGCCGGCCTTGGCGCTCGGGCGCTGGGCGTTCTGCTTCTCGACGGTCCAGCCGTCGTCGACCGGCTTCACGTGGCGGTCGGCCATGGCGGGTTCTCTCCTCTGGGAAGACTGCGGAACGGCGCCGGAGCGCCCGTGTCGGTCGGGGGGTTCCCCGTCGCACGACGGGTAAACGCTGGTCAGCGCTTCGTGGTGAGGGTCTCCCGGCGGCCGGCGGCGACGAGGGCGAACAGCACGCCGAGCACGACCGGGGTCAGCACCAGCGCTCCGCCGTGCAGCACGAACGCCTGCGTGAGCGCCGCGCCGATCATGAGCAGGACCAGGCCGACCGCGGCGGGGCCGGCGTACCGCCTGGTCATCAGGCCGATCCCGCCGGCGAGCTCCAGCACCCCGACGAGGTAGCGGAGCCACTGGCCGATCCCGATGTCGGTGAAGATCTGCACCGCGGAGGCCTCGCCGACGAGCTTGGGTGCGGCGGAGGCGACCACGATGAACAGGCCCAGCAGGATCTGCAGCACCCACAGTGTCCGGTGCAGCGCGGGGGAGACGGACGGGCGGGTGGCCGACGGCGCGGACATGACGTACCTCCGGGGGCGGGCCACGGCCGGTCCGTGGCACTCACCCGATCAGACCGGGACGAGCAACGGAACTCATCGCGGAGCCCGGGGGGATGCCCCCGTTACGCCGTGTGTGGGATCTGCGAGGGTCGTGGGACGACGCACCGGACACGGAGGTCCCTCGGGTGGAGCTGGTCACGGCGGTACTGCACAGCGCGTGGCTGATCCCCGCCCTGGTCCTGATGATCGCGGTGGACGGGCCGATGCCGGTACTACCGAGCGAGACCGTCCTGATGACGGCGACGGCGACGGCGGGCGTGTCTGGTGACGTGCCGATGGTGGTGGGCCTCGTCCTCGCCGCGGTCGTCGGCTCGATGACGGGTGACCTCGCCGTGCACGCGCTCGGCCGTGGCCCGCACCGGTTGCTCCCGCGCTCCGCCGACACCGACGACCGTCCGGCGGTGCGCTGGGTCCGGGAGAACCTCGCCCGGCGTCCGGTGACGGTGCTCGCGGCAGCCCGGTTCCTGCCCGGCGGGCGCCTGGCCGGCTGTGCCGCGGCCGGACGGCTGGGGCTGGGTCTGCGCCCGTTCCTGGCCGGGTCGGCCGTGAGCTCGGTGCTGTGGGCGTCGTACATGCTCGCGATCGGGCTCGCGCTCGGTCCGGTGACCGGCGGCAACCCGCTGCTGTGCGTGCTGGCGGGCGGGGTGCTGGCCGTGGTGACGGCGTCGCTGTTCTGGGTGGCGAGCCGGGTGCGGACGCTGCGGCGGCGGGCTCACGGGTCCGCACGGCCGGTCCCGGCGCTCGCAGGCCGCTGACCCGGCGCCGCTCCACGAGTTACACCACCGGGCACCGGGCCCGCGAGCGGACTCGCGGTACCCGATGTCCCGATGGTGCCCGGCACCGACAGGGGCTCCCGGTTCTGCAGGTGCCGGTCGCACGGTTCAACGCACGAGAGCGCCCCGGGTTGTGGTGCGGGTGGCGGTCGTTCCGGGTTCGACCGCGAGCGGCATCGCGTCCGCGACGGACGGGGCCGTGACGACGACCGGAGGCCGATGTGGACCGTTTCGGTGCGATCGCCGGTCGTCGGGTGGCGACGGGCGGGGGTGATCCGGTTCATACTCGGCGGATGCGCGAGTCACGATGGCGGGCCGAGGTCGGCACGGCGAACGCGGCCTGGCTGGCCACCGCGTGCCGGACGGCCCTGCTCGCCCGCGAGTACCGGCCGGTCGACGCCGGGGACGGGGTCGTCGAGTTCGGCCGCCGCGCCCTGGGCGCCATCCGCGAGCTCGGTGAGGAGGAGGACGGCTACGTCACCGACGACGCGGACGGTCTCCGGATCTGGATCGGTGACGACGCGTTCGACCTGGAGCTCGTGGAATGAGTCCGGGCCCGGCCGCGGTGTGCGGCCGGGCCCGGACTCGTTCGGATCCGTGTGGCTGGCGCTCAGCCGATCTGGCGGTCCGTCGGGTCGATCGGCCGCGGGAGCACGGTGCGGCCGGTCAGGTAGGTGTCCACCCCGGCGGCCGCGGAACGGCCCTCGGAGATCGCCCACACGATGAGCGACTGCCCGCGGCCGATGTCGCCGGCGACGAACACGCCGTCCGCGGACGACATGTAGGTCTCGTCGCGGGCGACGTTGCCGCGCCCGTCGAGCTCGACCTCCAGGTCGGTCAGGAGCCGGCCCTTCTCCGGGCCGACGAAGCCCATCGCCAGCAGCACCAGCTGCGCCGGGAGCTCCTGCTCGGTGCCCTCGACCGGCTCGAAGCCGTTGTCGCCGCGCTTGACCTCGACGATCCGGATGCCGGCGAGCCTGCCGTCGGCGTCCTTCACGAACTCGGTCGTGTTGACCGAGAACAGCCGCTCGCCGCCCTCCTCGTGGGCCGAGGACACCCGGTAGACCATCGGGTAGGTCGGCCAGGGCATGCCCGCGGTGCGGTCCTCCGGCGGCGTCGGCATGATCTCCAGCTGGGTCACCGAGCGCGCACCCTGGCGGTGCGAGGTGCCCAGGCAGTCGGCGCCGGTGTCACCGCCACCGATGATCACGACGTCCTTGCCCTCGGCGGAGATCGGGGGCGCGTCCATGTCGCCCTGCTGCACGTGGTTGGCCCACGGCAGGAACTCCATCGCCTGGTAGACGCCCTCGGCGTCACGGCCGTCGGCGGGGATGTCGCGCCACGCCGTCGCGCCGCCCGCGAGGACGACCGCGTCGAAGTCGGCCCGCAGCTGCTCGACGGTCACGTCGGTGCCGACGTCGACCGAGGCCCGGAAGTGGGTGCCCTCGGCGACCATCTGCTCCAGCCGCCTGTCGAGCCGCGACTTCTCCATCTTGAACTCGGGGATGCCGTAGCGCAGCAGCCCGCCGATGCGGTCCGCCCGCTCGAACACGACGACGTCGTGCCCGGCACGGGTGAGCTGCTGGGCGGCGGCCAGCCCGGCCGGCCCGGACCCGACGACGGCGACCTTCTTGCCGGTCTTCGCCGCGGGCACCTGCGGGGTCACCCAGCCCTCGTCCCACGCGCGGTCGATGATCTCGATCTCGACCTGCTTGATGGTGACGGCGTCGTCGTTGATCGCGAGCACGCACGCCGCCTCGCAGGGCGCGGGGCACAGCGTCCCGGTGAACTCCGGGAAGTTGTTCGTGGCGTGCAGTCGCTCGGTCGCCTCCCGCCAGTCCTTGCGGTAGACGAGGTCGTTCCACTCGGGGATGAGGTTCCCCAGCGGACAGCCCTGGTGACAGAACGGGATGCCGCAGTTCATGCAGCGCCCGGCCTGCTTCTCCAGGCTCTGGCGGGGGAAGTCCTCGTAGACCTCGCGCCAGTCCATCAGGCGCAGGTCCACCGGTCGCTGGGTCGGGGTCTCCCGGCGGGTCGTCATGAAGCCCTTCGGGTCACCCATGAGCAGCCTCCATGATTGCCTGGTTCACGTCGCGCCCCTCGCGCTCGGCGTTCTCCGTCGCGAGCAGCACGCGCTTGTAGTCCTTGGGCATGACCTTGCCGAACCGCTCCACCGCGGCGTCCCAGTCGGTGAGCAGGGCGTGCGCCACCGCGGAGCCGGTCTCGGCGTGGTGCCGCTCGACGCGGTCCCGCAGGATGGCGCGGTCGTCCTCACCGAGCGGGTCGAGGTCCACCATCTCCGGGTTGACCCGGTTCTTGTCCACGTCCAGCACGTAGGCCACGCCGCCGGACATGCCGGCCGCGAAGTTGCGCCCGGTCCGGCCGAGCACGACCACCTGACCGCCCGTCATGTACTCGCAGCCGTGGTCGCCCACGCCCTCGACGACGGCGACCGCGCCGGAGTTCCGCACGCAGAACCGCTCGCCGACGACGCCCCGGATGAACATCTCGCCCGAGGTGGCGCCGTAGCCGATGACGTTGCCGGCGATGACGTTCTCCTCGGCGGGGAACGGCGCCGACGGGTCCGGCCGCAGGGTCAGGCGTCCGCCCGACAGGCCCTTGCCGAAGTAGTCGTTCGTGTCGCCGACCAGCCGCAGGGTGATCCCCTTGGGCACGAAGGCACCGAAGCTCTGGCCGGCCGCGCCGGTGAGCGTGATGTCGATCGTGCCGTCCGGCAGGCCCTTGCCGCCGTGCGCCCGGGTCAGCTCGGACCCGAGCATGGTGCCGACGGTGCGGTTCACGTTGCGCACCGGCAGGTCCAGCGTGACCTGGTCGCCGTTGCGCAACGCGCCCTCGGCCAGCTGGATCATGGTGTTGTCCAGCGCCTTGTCCAGGCCGTGGTCCTGCTCGCGGGTCCGCTTGCGCGGCACGTCGTCGCCGTGGTCACCGACCTCGAAGATCGGGGACAGGTCGAGGTGCCTCGACTTCCAGTGCTGCGCGGCGGTGTCGACGTCGAGCACGTCGGCCCGGCCGATCGCCTCGTCGATGGAGCGGAAGCCCAGCTCGGCCAGGTACTCCCGCACCTCCTCGGCGACGAACCGCATGAAGTTGACGACGTACTCGGCCTTGCCGTCGAACTTCTTGCGCAGCTCCGGGTTCTGGGTCGCGACGCCGACCGGACAGGTGTCCAGGTGACAGACGCGCATCATGATGCAGCCCGACACGACGAGCGGGGCGGTCGCGAAACCGAACTCCTCGGCGCCGAGCAGCGCCGCGATGACGACGTCGCGGCCGGTCTTGAGCTGGCCGTCGGCCTGCACCGTGATCCGGTCACGCAGGTTGTTGGCCATCAGCGTCTGCTGGGTCTCGGCCAGGCCGAGCTCCCAGGGGCCGCCCGCGTGCTTGATCGAGGACAGCGGCGAGGCGCCGGTGCCGCCGTCGTGGCCCGAGATGAGCACGACGTCGGAGTGCGCCTTGGACACGCCGGCCGCCACGGTCCCGACGCCGACCTGGGACACCAGCTTCACGTGGATGCGGGCCCGCGGGTTGGCGTTCTTCAGGTCGTGGATGAGCTGCTTGATGTCCTCGATCGAGTAGATGTCGTGGTGCGGTGGCGGCGAGATGAGGCCGACACCCGGTGTCGAGTACCGGGTGGTCGCGATCCACGGGTAGACCTTGCCGCCCGGCAGCTGACCGCCCTCGCCGGGCTTGGCGCCCTGCGCGATCTTGATCTGGATGTCGTCGGCGTTGACCAGGTACTCGGACGTGACGCCGAACCGGCCGGACGCCGCCTGCTTGACGGCGCTGCGGCGGGAGTCGCCGTTCGGGTCCGGGGTGAAGCGGTCCGGGTCCTCCCCGCCCTCACCGGTGTTCGAGCGCCCGCCGATGCGGTTCATGGCGATCGCCAGGGTCTCGTGCATCTCCTGCGAGATGGAGCCGTAGGAGATCGCGCCGGTGGCGAACCGGGTCATGATCGACTCGATGGACTCGACCTCGTCGATCGGCACCGGGGCCCGCAGCCCCTCCTTGAAGCCGAACAGGCCGCGCAGCGTCATCAGCCGCTTCGCCTGCTCGTCGACGGCCTTCGTGTACTCCTTGAAGACGTCGTACTGGCCGGACCGGGTCGAGTGCTGCAGCTTGAAGACGGTCTGCGGGTTGAACAGGTGCAGCTCGCCCTCGCGGCGCCACTGGTACTCGCCGCCGACCGCCAGGGCCCGGTGCGACGCGCGGACCTCGTCGGACGGGTAGGCGCGCCGGTGGTGGGCCAGCACCTCCTCGGCGAGGACGTCGAAGCCGACGCCGCCGAGGCGGGAGGTGGTGCCGGTGAAGCAGGCGTCGACGACGTCCTGCCCCAGGCCGACGGCCTCGAAGATCTGCGCGCCGGTGTAGGACGCGACGGTCGAGACACCCATCTTCGACATGGTCTTGCGGACGCCCTTGCCGAGCGCCTTGACCAGGTTCTTCGCCGCGGTCCGGCCGTCGACGCCGGGGATGTCGCCCCGCTCGGCGAGGTCCTCGACCGTGGCCATCGCCAGGTACGGGTTCACCGCGGAGGCGCCGTAGCCCAGCAGCAGCGCGACGTGGTGGACCTCGCGGGCGTCCGCGGACTCGACGACCAGGCCCACCCGGGTGCGCGAGCGCTCCCGGACGAGGTGGTGGTGGACCGCGCCGGTCAGCAGCAGGGACGGGATCTGCGCGTGCTCGGCGTCGACCCCGCGCTGGGACAGCACGATCAGGCGGGCGCCGCCCTCGATCGCGCGGGACACCTCCTGCTTGATCTCGGCGAGCCGGGACAGCAGGCCCTTGCCGCCGTCCTTCGCGAGGAAGGTCCCCTGCACGACGTGCGAGGCGAAGCCGGGGAACTCCCGGTCGTCGTTGATGTGGACGATCTTCGCGAGGTCGTCGTTGGTGAGCACCGGGAACGGCACGACGACGGTCCGGCAGTGCGCCGGGGTCGCGTCGAGCAGGTTCTGCTCGGGGCCCAGCTGGCTGAACAGCGAGGTGACGAGCTCCTCGCGGATCGCGTCCAGCGGCGGGTTCGTGACCTGCGCGAAGAGCTGGATGAAGTAGTCGTAGAGCTGGCGCGGGCGCTCGGAGATCGCGGCGAGCGGCGCGTCGTTGCCCATGGAGCCGATCGGCTCGGCGCCGCCGACGGCCATCGGGCGGAGGACGACGTTGAGCTCCTCCTCGGTGTACCCGGACGCCTGCTGGCGCAGTGTGAGCGCCTGGTGGGTCGGGGTCTCCCGGTGCCGGTCGGGGAGCTCCTCGAGGCGGATGAGGCCGGCGTGCAGCCACTCCTCGTAGGGGTGCTCGGCCGCCAGCTCGCCCTTGACCTCGTCGTCGTCGACGATCTTGCCGCGCTCGGTGTCGATGAGGAACATCCGGCCCGGCTCGAGACGGCCCTTGCGGACCACCTTGTCCGGCTCGACGTCGAGCACGCCGACCTCGGAGGCCAGCACGACGAGCCCGTCCTCGGTGACCCAGTACCGGGCGGGCCGCAGGCCGTTGCGGTCGAGGACCGCACCGATCTGGGTGCCGTCGGTGAAGGCGACCAGGGCCGGTCCGTCCCAGGGCTCCATCAGCGTGGAGTGGTACTCGTAGAACGCCCGGCGGGCGGCGCCCATCTCGGTGTTGTGCTCCCAGGCCTCCGGGATCATCATCAGCACCGCGTGCGGCAGGCTGCGCCCGGACAGGTGGAGCAGCTCGAGGACCTCGTCGAAGGTGGCCGAGTCCGACGCGTCCGGGGTGACGATCGGGGTCAGCCGCGACAGGTCGCCCGGCAGGTTCGCGGACTCCAGCAGCGCCTCGCGGGCCGCCATCCAGTTCCGGTTCCCGCGCAGGGTGTTGATCTCACCGTTGTGCGCGACGTAGCGGAACGGGTGGGCCAGCGGCCACGCCGGGAACGTGTTCGTCGAGAACCGCGAGTGCACGACGGCCAGGGCCGAGGTGACGCGCTCGTCGGTCAGGTCCGGGTAGAACGCGGCGACCTGCGGCTCGGCGAGCATGCCCTTGTAGATGACGGTGCGCGGCGACAGCGACGCGAAGTAGGTGTCGTGCCCGTGCTCGACCCGCTTGCGCAGGCAGAACGCGCGACGCTCCAGCTCGATGCCGCTCGGCGCGCCCGCGGGGTCGTCGCCGGTCAGCTCGGCGCCGCCGACGAACAGCTGCCGGAAGATCGGCATCGCGGCGAGCGCCGTCGGGCCGAGGTCGGCCGCGTCCGGGTCGGTGGGCAGCTCGCGCCAGCCCAGCACCGTCAGGTTCTCCTCGGCGGCCAGCCCGTCGATCGCCCGGACCGCCGCCTCGGCGGCCTCCGGGTCCTGCGGGAGCATCGCGATGCCGGTGGCGTACGCACCGGCCGCGGGCAGCTCGAAGTCGGTGACCTCGCGGTAGAACTCGTCGGGTACCTGGATCAGGATCCCCGCACCGTCACCGGTGTTGTGCTCGGACCCGCGCGCTCCACGGTGCTCCAGTCGCAGCAGGGCCTCGATGGCCTTCTGCACGATGGAGTGGTCGCGCTTGCCGGTGACGTCGGCCAACATGGCCACACCGCAGGCGTCGTGCTCGTGATCGGCGGCGTACAGACCACCGGGCGAGGGGCGACGCATCTGGTCACTGATCGCGGCCAACTGCTCCTCCTGTCGTCTCGGTGCACCTCTGCCACCCGCATCGGACGACCCGGGACCAGGCAGCTCGCTGCGGTCCGAAAGGGTTCTCAGAATACAGCGCTGCGCTGGTACGGGGCGTGCGAAGTGGGCCGTTCAGGTGCACCGTGCCGCCGGGCGGGTGACCGACGGACGTTGTCCTCCGGGCACGACGAGCGGCCGGGCGCTGGTTGTCAGTACCCGGCCAAAACCCTGCGGCACGGTTCGACCGCACACCCCGGCGAGTGCGGTCTGGCGAGAGCACAGAGTCGCATGCCGCCGCCCGGACGCGCTACTGATGATCGGGCCCCGGGCCCGTGATGTGGATCGCTGGCCATCCGACCAGGGCGACGTTGCCGTCCTGTGTCCGGACGGTGAGCGACGCGTGACCATCCGACGGGAGGGGTCTCGTGCCGAGGGTATCGCTGCGCGTGCCCGATCCGTTACCGCAACGGTGCGGCGGATCCGGCCCCGCCGGGGGAGAGTGGCCGCGATGGACCTACCCGCGCCCGGCCGAGCCATGTCGGCGTCACCTGATCGGACGACGATCGCGGCGGTGCTCGCCGACGTCGCCCGGATCGGCCCGTGGTTCGCCGTCGGCCTGCTGCCGGCCGGCGCCGCGGTCCCGTCGCCCGGCCGGTCCGCCCGCGCGGGTGCCGGCGGGACCGGGCCGCGCCGCTGGGACGAGCTCCACGCGCCGCCCGGTGCCGGGACCGACCCGCTGTCGGCGCGGATCGACCAGGTGGCCGCCGCCCTGCGCACCGACCGGCGGGTCGCGGCGTCGATCGCGGTGCAGGGGATGGCGGCCCGGCTGGTGTCGATGCCGTTCGCCGCCGTCGCGCTGCACGGGGTGCTGCCGTCGCTGGGCGACCTGCACCGCGACCCCGGTGCCGACGACCCGTGGGCACCCGCCCTGCCCGCGGAGCCGGTCGCCGTCGTGACCCCGGACGCCCGCACCGACCCGCACGGCGCCGCCGGTCTGCTGGCCCGGGAGCTCGCCGGCACCCACCTCGAACCGCTCTACGCGGCCGTCGGTGCCCGGGTGTCGGTGTCGGAGCGGGTCCTGCGCGGCAACGTCGTCTCCGCGATCGCCGGGGCAGCCCGGGTGATGGACACCGCGCGGCCGGCGGACCGGCCCGCGTTCCTCGCGCTGCTCGACGCCCTGGTCGGGCACCCCGGGCTGGCCGGTCCGCTGCCGGACGGGGCGACCGGGCGCCTGTCCCGGCCCACCGGCGACGCCGGGTGGACCTTCCACCGTCGCTCCTGCTGTCTCTACGTCCGGGTGCCCGGCGGTGGCACCTGCGGCGACTGCGTCCTCGCCGGACGGGGCTGACGGGGCCCGGGGCGCCGTCCGGCCGTGCGGGGAGCTCGCGTGCGGGGAGCTCCCCGGCGGGGAGGTCTCAGGCGGGGAGGTCTCAGGCGGGGAGATCGATGCCGGCGACCGTGACCCGGACCCGCGCCGCGAGGCCGGTGACCGCGGCGACCTCCTCGGCCACCTCGCGCTGCACCCGCGCCGCGAGGTCCGCGCACGGCGTCCCCAGCCGGACGCCGACGGTCACCCGGATCTCGGCCTCCCGGCCGAGGACGGTCGCGACGACGCCCTGGGTGCGCAGCTCGTCGGGCACCGGGTAGCGGGGCAGCCAGGTCGCGGCCAGCCCGAGCAGGGTCTGGGTCACGTCGCCCAGCAGTGTCGCCACGCCCGGGACCGCGCGGGCCCGGCGCGCGGCGACCCGGGCGACCGCCAGGTCCGAGACGTGGACGCGGACGGTGCTCACCGGCGTGCCACCTCCGGCTCCTCCCACACGTCCTCCACATGGATGTCGACGCCGGCGATCGGCACGCCGAGCGTCCGTTCTCCGGCCGAGATGATCATCTGCCGGACCCGCGCGGTGACCGAGGCGAGGTCGACACCGAACCGCGCGGACACCGTCATCCGGACCCAGACCGGCTCGGCCGGGCCGGGGCCGCGGGCCTGCTCGATCCGGCAGCGCCGGGCCCGCAGGCCGCCCATCGAGTCGACGACGTGCCGCAGCGCGGCCTCCGCGGCCGGGCGTCCCAGCCAGGCGTCCGGCCCGATCTCCAGCAGCTCGTGCGGACGCAGGTCCGCCACGACCGCGCCCATCACCTGCTCCAGGACCGACGGCGGCGGCCGCAGCGGCTCGGCCGCCATCCGGGCGACGAGCCCGCCGAGCCGGTCGTGGTCGGCCCGCGCCGCGACGCAGTGCGGGCAGGACACCTCGTGCTCGTCGAGGGTGCCGCCCTCGGCGTGCTCCCAGACGTCGGCGGCGTCGCGCCCGCAGGCCAGCGGCTCCACCTGCTCTACCGCCATGCCCGCATCCTCTCCGCCAGGGCCGTCCGTGCCCGGTGGATCCTCCCGCGTACCGCCGTCTCGGAGACACCGGTGATGTGGGAGATGTCGGCGTACCCGAGCCCCTCCAGCTCGCGCAGCACCCAGCAGGTGCGCTGCTCGCCGGGCAGCTCGGCCACGGCCCGGGACAGCGCGGCCATCTCGGCGTCGACCTCGGCGGCCCGTTCCGGGGAGCCGGATCCGGTGACCAGGACGGAGGACCCGGCGCCGTCCTCCGCGGGCAGCGGCTCGGTCCGCCGGTTCCGGCGCATGAGCGCGGTGCAGCGGTGCGTGACGATGCGGTACATCCAGGTCGAGAACGCGGCCTCGCCGCGGAAGGTGCCGATCCGGCGCCACGCGTCGATCAGGGCCTCCTGCAGCGCGTCCTCGGCGTCCGCGCGCTGGCCGAGCACCCGCACCGCGACCCGGAACAGGGCGTCCTGGTGCCGGCGGGCCAGCTCCTCGAAGGCGTGCACGTCACCGTCCTGCGCCCGTGCGACGAGGGTCGGCTCGTCGAGCGCGGCGCGCGGCGTCGCCGCACCCTGCGCCTCGGGCGGTGCGGCACCGTCCACCGGTGCGCCCCCGACCGGCGTCGCGGTCGGCGACCCGTCCTGGGTCGTCCGGTGGGTGACCTGCACGTCCGTCCGTCCCGATCGGTGTGGGCGATGGTCCCGCGTCCGAGATGTCCGTCTCTCCCGCGGTTGAGACGTGATCGACGGGGTACCCGGCGCGTGTCAGCGACGGTAGCGACCGGCTCGTGCCGTCGCGCGTCGGACACGCAGAGGAAGCGGGTGAGCCCCATGGGTCTCGGAGACAAGATCGACAACAAGACCGAGGAGCTGGGCGGGAAGGCCAAGGAGGCCGTGGGCCGTGCGGCCGACGACCAGGACCTCGAGGCCGAGGGCAAGAAGGACCAGGTCACCGGGAACCTCAAGCAGGCCGGCGAGAAGCTGAAGGACACCTTCAAGAGCTCGAAGGACTGATCCACCCCCTCCGACGACGGCGGCGCCCACGACCGGGCGCCGCCGTCGTCGTGTGCGGGGCCGGGGACCGTCGGCGGGGCTAGGGTGCCCGCGTGGACGAGCACACGGGCCCCGGGCCGCAGGACGTGGCGACGGCCGTGCTGGCGCACCCGTCGGTGCTGCGGCTCGACGGCGGGCCGTTCGGCTCCATCGCCTCCTACCTCCCCGGCCACCGGGTGTGGGGCGTCCGCCTCGGCGACCCCGTGGAGATCGCCGTCGTCGTCGGCCTCGGCGTCCCGTTCGCCGAGATCGCCGACGGGATCGCGGCCCGCGTCCGTGCCGTCCTCGGCGACGACACCGTGGACGTGGAGGTCACGGTGGCCGACGTGGGCGGGGTCGATCCCGTCCCGTCGCGCTGAGGCACGCCCGGCCCGACACGCCGTGACGAGCCTCGCCTAGACTCGCGCGGGCCCCCGCCGTAGCCGGGCACGTCCGACGTGCCCGCGCCCGGCCGGGAGGGACGCCCGGGTCAGCCCGGGATCGTCCACCGACACCCGGAGGGCGGGGGAGAGACACCGACCGGGGCCGCGCGCGGCGCGGCCCGTTGCACCAGCCCGTACCGGCAAGGAGTTCCACCGTGAAGAGCACCGTCGAGCACCTCAGCCCGACGCGCGTCCGGATCAACGTCGAGGTGCCGTTCGACGAGCTCAAGCCCGACTTCGACCGCGCGTACAAGAAGATCGCCCAGCAGGTCCGGATCCCGGGCTTCCGCCCGGGCAAGGCCCCGGCCCGCATCCTCGAGGCGCGGATCGGCCGGGCCCCGGTGCTCGACGAGGTCGTGAACAACGCGATCCCGACGAAGTACCAGGAGGCCGTCGTCTCGGCCGAGGACGTCACCCCGATCGGCCGTCCGGACATCGAGGTCACCGAGATCGCCGACGGCGAGCGCATCGCGTTCACCGCCGAGGTCGACGTCCGCCCCGAGATCGCGCTGCCGGACCTCGACGGCCTGGCCGTCGAGGTCGACGAGACCGAGGTCGACGAGGAGCAGGTCACCGAGCAGCTGGACCAGCTGCGCGCCCGCTTCGGCACCCTGGCCGGTGTCGAGCGTCCCGCGACCTCGGGCGACTACGTCCAGATCGACCTCTCCGCCGCCGTCGACGGCAAGGAGATCGAGGAGGCCACCACCACCGGGTTCTCCTACGAGATCGGTCAGGGCGGCCTCATCGAGGGCATCGACGAGGCCCTCGAGGGCATGTCGGCCGACGAGGAGAAGACCTTCACCTCGAAGCTGGTCGCCGGCGAGCACGCCGACGCCGACGCCGAGATCACGGTCAAGGTGACCACCGTCAAGGAGCGTCACCTCCCCGACGCCGACGACGAGTTCGCCCAGCTCGCCTCCGAGTTCGACACGCTCGACGAGCTGACCGAGAACCTGCGCGAGCGCCTCGGCCAGTCGAAGCGGATGGAGCAGGCCGCCCAGGCCCGCGACCGCCTGCTCGACAAGCTGGTCGAGGGCACCGAGGTCCCGCTGCCGGAGAGCGTCGTCCAGGCCGAGGTCGACAACCGCCTGCACGACGCGGTGCACGCCTTCGACCACGACGAGGAGCGCTTCGCGGAGTTCCTGTCCTCCCAGGACAAGACCCGGGAGCAGTTCGACGCTGAGTCGCGCGAGGAGGCCGAGAAGGCCGTCCGCTACCGCCTCGTGCTCGACGCGCTGGCGGACTCCGAGGAGGTCTCGGTCAACGACCAGGAGATCACCGAGCGGATCCTCTACCAGGCCCAGCAGTACGGCATGGCGCCCGAGCAGTTCGTCCAGCAGATCCAGCAGGCCGGCCAGATCGGCGCGATCTACCAGGACGTCCGCCGCTCCAAGGCGCTGATCACCGCCGTGCGTGCCGCCTCGGTGACGCTGCCGAACGGTGAGGCGGTCGACCTGTCCGACCTCCTGGGCGACGACGAGGCCACCGACGAGGCCGCCGAGGGGACCGTCGAGGGGACCGTGGTCGAGGGCTCGGAGGACACCACCTCCGAGGCCGCCGACGCGGCGGACGAGGCCTCCGGCGAGAAGGCGGACGCCAAGGCCTGACCTGGCCGTCCACCCGTCCGGAACGGCACGTGGTGCGCTCTCGGCGAACATCGGGCGTCGCTCCCCGCGCGGGCACCGGTGTCCGCGTAGGGTCGGCCTCGAACCGGTCCCCACGAGGGACCGTGGACGGGTTCGCAAGACCCGAATACCGGAGAACCGAGAGCGATCCAGAGGAAGACTTTCGGGACCTGGGCGGGCACGACCGACGTCGTGCCCGCCCGGCCCGACTTCGGAAAGCAGGGTGAAGTGAGCCAGCAGGACATCGGCCCGCTCGCGGGCCTCGGTAGCGGGCCGCAGATGCGGGCCGCGACCCACAGCATGTCGCTGTCCGACTCGGTGTACGAGCGGCTGCTCCAGCAGCGGATCATCGTCCTCGGCCAGCAGGTCGACGCGGAGATCTCGAACCGGATCGCCGCGCAGATGCTGCTCCTCGCAGCCGAGGACCCCGAGAAGGACATCGAGCTCTACATCAACTCGCCGGGTGGTTCGGTGACCGACGGCATGGCCGTCTTCGACACCATGAACCTCATCCCGTGCGACGTGTCGACCACGGCGATGGGCATGGCCGCCTCGATGGGCCAATTCCTGCTCTCCGCAGGGACGCCGGGCAAGCGCTTCGCGCTGCCGCACGCGCGGATCATGATGCACCAGCCGTCCGGCGGGATCGGCGGCACCGAAGCCGACATCACCATCCTCGCCGAGCAGATGCGCAAGACGAAGCGGGAGATGGCCGAGCTGATCGCGCAGCACACCGGCCAGTCGCTCGAGACCATCGAGCGGGACTCGGACCGTGACCGCTGGTTCACCGCCGAGGAGGCCAAGGACTACGGCTTCGTCGACCACGTCGTGACCCACGCCGGCCGCGCGTCGGGTTCGCAGAACGGGAGCGCCTGATGAGCACCTTCGATCCGCGCCACCCCGAGTCCGTGGCGGACCTGCGCGGGCCCGGTGGCTACGCGCCGGACCCGATCCGGTCCCGTTACGTGCTGCCCTCCTACGTCGAGCGCACCAGCTACGGGGTCAAGGAGTCGAACCCGTACAACAAGCTCTTCGAGGAGCGCATCATCTTCCTCGGTGAGCAGATCAACGACACCTCGGCGAACGACACGATGGCCCAGCTGCTGGTGCTCGAGTCGCTCGACCCGGACCGCGAGATCTCGCTGTACATCAACTCGCCGGGCGGGTCCTTCACCTCGCTGATGGCGATCTACGACACGATGCAGTTCATCCGGCCCGACATCCAGACCGTCTGCCTCGGGCAGGCGGCGTCGGCCGCGGCGGTGCTGCTGTGCGCGGGCACCCCGGGTCGCCGGATGGCGGTCGAGAACGCCCGCATCCTGATCCACCAGCCGGCCACCGAGGGTGTCTACGGCCAGGCCTCCGACCTGGAGATCCAGGCCACCGAGATCTCCCGCATCCGCAAGCGGATGGAGGAGGTCATCGCCCGGCACTCGAACCGCACCGCCGAGCAGGTGCGCGACGACATCGACCGGGACAAGATCCTGACGGCCGAGGAGGCCAAGGAGTACGGCCTGGTCGACGAGATCGTCCAGAGCCGGAAGCTGTCCGCCACCGGCGGCCGCTGACGACATCCCGGGTCACCGGGGCCGGGCACGGCCCCGGTGACCGCCCGCCGACCCGCCGCGGAATCGGACTCTTCTTCCGGTCCCGGCGGCGGGTCCGGGCAGGTACCGTCGTCCCCGGAGGCCACGCGGTCCCGGAGGACCGGTCTCTCCGGAGACGACGGGCACGACGCGAGAACGCCGGACCAGGACTGGGGATCGACACCTATGGCACGCATCGGCGACGGCGGGGACCTGCTCAAGTGCTCCTTCTGCGGGAAGAGCCAGAAGCAGGTCAAGAAGCTCATCGCCGGCCCCGGCGTCTACATCTGCGACGAGTGCATCGATCTCTGCAACGAGATCATCGAGGAGGAGCTGGCCGAGGCCGGTGAGGTCAAGCTCGACGAGCTGCCGAAGCCCGCCGAGATCCACGACTTCCTCGACCAGTACGTCGTCGGTCAGCCCGACACCAAGCGGACGCTGTCCGTGGCCGTCTACAACCACTACAAGCGCATCCAGGCCGGCGAGCGCCTCCGCGCCAGCGGCAACGGCGACGGCGACGGCATCGAGATCGCCAAGTCGAACATCCTGATGCTCGGCCCGACCGGGTGCGGCAAGACCTACCTCGCGCAGACCCTCGCGAAGCTGCTGAACGTGCCGTTCGCCATCGCCGACGCGACCGCGCTGACGGAGGCCGGCTACGTCGGCGAGGACGTCGAGAACATCCTGCTGAAGCTGATCCAGGCCGCCGACTACGACGTGAAGCGTGCCGAGACCGGCATCATCTACATCGACGAGGTCGACAAGATCGCCCGCAAGTCGGAGAACCCGTCGATCACCCGGGACGTCTCCGGCGAGGGTGTCCAGCAGGCGCTGCTGAAGATCCTCGAGGGCACCACCGCGAGCGTGCCGCCGCAGGGCGGGCGCAAGCACCCGCACCAGGAGTTCATCCAGATCGACACGACGAACGTGCTGTTCATCGTGGCCGGCGCCTTCGCCGGGCTGGAGCGGATCATCGGGGAGCGGGTCGGCAAGTCGGGGATCGGCTTCGGCGCGGACATCCGCTCGAAGAAGGACATGGACCCGGCGGAGAGCTTCGCCGAGACCCTCCCCGAGGACCTCATCAAGTTCGGCCTCATCCCCGAGTTCATCGGCCGGCTGCCGATCGTGGCATCGGTGACCTCGCTGGACAAGGACGCCCTGGTCAAGATCCTCACCGAGCCGCGCAACGCCCTGGTGAAGCAGTACCGCAAGCTGTTCGAGATGGACGGCGTGGAGCTCGACTTCGCCGAGGAGGCGCTGGAGGCCGTCGCCGATCTCGCGATCCTGCGCGGCACCGGCGCCCGTGGCCTGCGGGCGATCATGGAGGAGGTGCTCCTCCCGGTCATGTACGACATCCCGAGCCGCGACGACGTGGCGAAGGTCGTCGTCACCGCGCAGACGGTCAAGGAGAACGTCAACCCGACGATCGTCCCGCGGCAGCCCCCGCGCCGGGAGCGCCGCGACCGCTCGGCCTGAGCCCGGTCACCCGCCGCGACGCCGGTCCCGCCCACAGGGTGGGGCCGGCGTTGCCGCGTCGAGTGCACTACTCCGGTTGCCGTACCGTTCGTCGTTACTTAGCGTTGCGCCCGCAACGGACGACGGAGGGGCACGATGGCCGGTTTTCTGACGAGGGAGCGGATCGTCGCTCCACCCGGGTGGAGCAGGTGGCTCGTGCCACCGGCGGCGCTCTCGATCCACCTGGCGATCGGCCAGGCGTACGCGTGGAGCGCGTTCAAGGCCCCGCTGGAGAACGGGCTCGACATCTCGGGTGTCGCGAGCGCGCTGCCCTTCACCCTGGCCATCATCATGCTGGGGCTGTCGTCGGCACTGTTCGGCACGAAGGTCGACGCCAACGGGCCCCGCTGGGCGATGGTCGTCGCCACGGCGTGCTTCGTCTCCGGCTTCCTGATCTCCGGCCTCGGCCTGCATCTCGGCTGGTTCTGGCTGGTCGTGCTCGGGTACGGCTTCGTCGGCGGTATCGGGCTGGGCGTCGGGTACATCTCGCCGGTGTCCACCCTGATCAAGTGGTTCCCGGACCGGCCGGGCCTGGCCACCGGCCTCGCGATCATGGGTTTCGGTGGCGGCGCGCTGATCGCGTCCCCGCTGACGGCGTCGCTGCTGTCGACCTTCGGTGCGAGCGGTGACTCGCCCTCGGTGCCGGGCATCGGCAACACCTTCCTCGCCATGGGGGCCATCTACCTGGTCTTCATGTCGCTGGGCTGGCTGCTGATCCGGGTCCCGGCCGAGGGCTGGGCGCCGGCAGGCTGGTCGCCCGCCGCGGCGAAGAAGTCCGGGATGATCTCGACCGGCCAGGTGTCGGCACGCAACGCGATCAGGACCCCGCAGTTCTGGCTGCTGTGGGTGGTCCTGTGCTTCAACGTCACCGCGGGCATCGGGATCCTGGAACGGGCCAACCCGATCTTCAAGGACTTCTTCGCGGACTCCTCGCCCGCGGAGACGCTGGCGGCCGCCGCGGTCGGCTTCGTCTCGATCCTCTCGCTCGCGAACTCCGCGGGCCGGATCGCCTGGTCGTCCCTGTCGGACGTGCTGGGCCGCAAGAACATGTACCGGATCTACCTGGGTGTCGGCGCGCTGCTCTACCTGCTGATCACGCTGATCCCGAACTCGAACCGGGCACTGTTCATCGTGGCCGCGGTGCTGATCCTCTCGTTCTACGGCGCCGGTTTCGCCACCGTCCCCGCCTACCTCCGGGACCTGTTCGGCACCTACCAGGTCGGCGCGATCCACGGCCGGCTGTTGACCGCCTGGTCCACGGCGGGCGTGCTCGGGCCGCTGATCGTCAACGCGATCGCCGACGCCCGCATCGAGGCCGGCGTGCAGGGCCCGGCCCGGTACACCACCGCCTTCTCGATCATGATCGGGCTGCTGGTGATCGCGTTCGTGTGCAACGAGCTGATCCGGCCGGTCGACGCGAAGCACCACGAACCCGAGCCGGAGGACACCGCCACCGGCCCGGAGACCGAGACCGCCGAGGCGAAGGGGGCACAGTCGTGAGCACGTCCGAGGTGGCGGGATCCGCCACGTGGAGCCCGCTGCAGTGGCTCGGGGCGGTCCTGGCCTGGATCTGGGTCGGGGTGCCGTTCGCCTACGGCCTCTACGAGCTGGTCCTGAAGATCCCGGCCCTGTTCGGCTGAGAGATCACCCACGGCCGGTTCACCGGCCGTTCACCCGGATGGTCCGGTTGTTGTTCACCCGTCCGGATTAGAACGGCGTCGTGGTCCTGTCACGACGTTCCCTGTTCCGCACCGCGGCCGCCGGCGGCCTCGCCGCCGGCGCCGCGCTGTCCCTTCCCACCACCGCGTCCGCGGCACCGGCACTGGTCCGCTCCGGACGCCCCGTCCTCACCCACGGCGTCCAGGCCGGGGACGTCCGCGGCGGCTCCGGTCTGGTCTGGACGCGGGCCGACCGGCCGTCCCGGATGGTCGTCGAGGTCGCGGACTCGCCGGACTTCCGGCGGGCCCTGCGCGTCCCCGGCCCGCTGCTGACCCCCGACGGCGACTTCACCGGCCGGCTGCGGGTGCCCGCCCGTCGTGGCCGGGTGCACTACCGCGTCGTCGCGGAGGCGCTCGACGGCGGCGGTGCGAGCGAGTCGCTCACCGGCAGCTTCCGGGCCGAGCCCGGACGCGGGGAGCCGGTCCGGATCCAGTGGTCCGGCGACGTCGTCGGGCAGGGCTGGGGCATCGACCGGGCGCACGGCGGGATGCGGATCTTCTCCGCGATGGCGGACCGCGAGCCGGACCTGTTCCTGCACTCCGGGGACACCGTCTACGCCGACGGCCCGCTGGAGGAGACGGTCACGCTGCCCGACGGCCGGGTCTGGCGCAACGAGATGACCGCCGAGAAGGCGAAGGTCGCGGAGACGCTGGCCGAGTTCCGCGGCCAGTTCGCCTACAACCTGCGCGACGACAACATGCGCCGGTTCGCCGCGTCGGTGGGCCAGATCGTCCAGTGGGACGACCACGAGGTCACCAACAACTGGTACCCCGGCGAGATCCTGACCGGCGAGGTCGGGGAGAAGTACACCGAGAAGCGGGTCGACGTGCTCGCCGCCCGCGGGTTCCGGGCGTTCCACGAGTGGCAGCCGCTGGACCCGCGCACCGCCGTCGACGGGCGGGTGTACCGGCGGCTGACGTTCGGCCCGCAGGTCGAGGTGTTCGTGCTCGACATGCGCACCTACCGGACCCCGAACTCGGCCAACACCGGTACCGGCGAGCGGATCCTCGGTGAGGCCCAGGCGCGCTGGCTGGTGGAGTCGCTCGCCGACTCCCGGGCCACCTGGAAGATCATCCAGTCGGACATGCCGATCGGGGTGCAGGTGCCGGACGGTGACACCGCATGGGAGGCCGTCGCCAACGGGGTGCCGGGTCCGCCGAGCGGGCGCGAGTCCGAGATCGCCGGGGTGCTGGCGGGCATCCGCCGCCGCGGGATCCGCAACGTCGTCTGGGTGACCGCGGACGTGCACTACACCGCCGCCCACCACTACTCGCCCGAGCGGGCCGCGTTCGACGGGTTCGACCCGTTCTGGGAGTTCGTCTCCGGGCCGCTGCACGCCGGAGCGTTCGGGCCGAACGAGCTCGACCCGACCTTCGGGCCGAAGGTGGAGTTCGTACGCGGGCCGTCCCGCCAGGAGGCGTCGCCGTTGGAGGGGTTCCAGCACTTCGGGGAGCTCGACGTCGCGCCCGACGGGTCGACGCTGGACGTGCACCTGCGCGACCAGGACGGCGCCTCGCTCTGGAGCACGACGCTGCAGCGGGCCTGATCCCGGACCGCTCCGGGCGGGTCAGGGGACCGGGCGCGGTGCGGGACCGGCGAGCGTCGGGGTGATCCGCCCGAACCGGCCCTCGGAGGTGATCGGCAGCCGGTCCAGGGTCACCTCGCGGTGCGTCCCGTCGCCGCCGGGGATCGCGAAGCGGTGGTAGGCGTAGTACCACTCGTCGGTCCCCGGGATCCGCAGCGGCGATCCGTGCCCCGGCCCGCGGACGCCCGCGGCCTCGTCCTTCGCGAGGATCACGCCGTGGTCGGTGAAGGGCCCCGCCGGGCCGGGCCCCGTCGCGTAGCCGACCCGGTAGTCCTCGGAGCGGTAGTCGCCGATCGACCAGGTGACGTGCCAGGTCCCGGCCCGACGGTCGACGTGGATCCCCTCACCGAAGCCGTCCAGCCCGGACAGCACCCGGATCTTCTTCGGATCGAACGACACCATGTCCGGGTTCAGCGGCACCATCTGCGCCTGGCCGTTGCCCCAGTACAGGTAGCGGGTGCCGTCGGGCCCGGCGACGACGGCGGGGTCGATCGCCGCGCCCCGCCCGCCCGGGTTCGTCGTGACCAGCGGGCGGCCGCTGTCGCGGAACGGTCCCGTCGGGGAGTCGGCGACGGCGACGCCGATCTTCTCCTCGGCGGTGAAGTAGAGGTACCAGCGGCCGTCCTTCTCGGCGACCTCCGGCGCCCAGGCGAGCTTCTCCGCCCACCGGACGTCGGTGCCGAGCCGCAGGATCTCGCCCCGCGGCCGCCAGTTCACCAGGTCCGTCGACGACCAGGCGGTGAAGGACGCGTCGCTCGATCCCTCGCCGTCGGTGGTCGGGTACAGGTAGTACGTCTCGTCCGAGACGGTGATCGCGGGATCGGCGTAGTAGCCGTCGAGGGCGCGGCCGCCGACCGGGTGCGCGGGTGCCCCGGCCGCGGCCGGCGCCGGTGCGGGGTACAGGGCGACGGCGGCCAGCGCGAGGGCGGCGGCGAGCACGGCCGTGAGCGGCAGGCTGGTTCGCGACACCCCCGCACCGTGGGGGAGGGCACCGCGCCGCGGTGGGACGGCACGCCCGGGGCACCCCGGATCCACCCGTGCGTGCGACCGCCCCGCCCCGCCCGCCCGCCCGGCCGCGCCGCCCGCCCCGGGCCGCGCACGCTGCGGCCCCCGTGCCGGTGCGCGGCACCCCGTCACCGTCCGCGGCACCCGGTCGCCATGCGCCGCACCCGTTGCGTGGGGTGCGTCGGCCCGTGACGGGGTGCCTCGCGAGGTCGTGGGGCGGGGCGGCGGGCTGGTCAGGGCTCCTGGCTGTCGTGGGAGGCAGGGGGGTCTGTGAGGTCCGGGCCGGGCGCTACCGCTACGGGGGTCCGGGCCGCCAGGACGGGGCCTGCGGGCATCACGTCCTCGGGATCGGCGGGGGGCCGGTCGTCGGCGGGGGCCGCGAGGTAGGCGGCGGAGAGCCGCCGGTACGGGCGCGACGCCAGGGCGGCCAGGGTGGCCACGAGTCCGAGCAGCCCCGTCACCACGAAGACGAGCGCGATCGCCCGGTCGGTCCCGGTGCCGAACCAGCCGCCGATCGCCCGGGCACCGGCGCCGCCGTCGCTCATGAACGGCACCACCACCAGCTCGGTGACGGGCGCGAGCAGGAACGCCGTCAGCGGCGAGGCGGCCTGTTCCACGCTCTGCGCGAACCCGAAGACCCGGCCCTGCCTGCCGTAGGGCACCACCCGCTGCAGGACGGTCTGCTCCGCGGCCTCGGCGTAGGGCATGAGCAGCATGAACACCGTCATCCCGATCGTCAGCAGGACGATCGAGGCCTGCAGCGGGAACAGCATCGTCGCCGTCCACAGTGTCGCGTTCACCAGCAGCAGGGTCCGGATCGGTCGCGATCCGAGGCCGGTCCGCGCGACCAGCAGCCCGCCCACGATCACGCCGGTGGACAGCGCGCCCCACAGCAGACCCCACGCCTGCACCGAGATCATGGACAGGCCGTACGGGTCCATCAGCGCCATGAACACCCCGCCGAGCAGGTTGTTCACGCAGGTGAAGACGATCAGGGCCGGGAGGCCGGGCACCGAGCCGACCACCCGCAGCGTCCCGCGCAGGTCGACCCCGCCGCGGTCGTCCCCGCCCCCGGCGGCGGCGTCCACCGGCGCGGACGGCACCCGCACCCGGGACAGGTGGAGCAGCGACGCGCCCAGCACGACGAGCGCGAGCAGCAGCACCGACCGCATGCCGTCGTACGCGACGAGCAGGCCCGACAGCACCGACGTCACCAGGAACGAGACCCCGGTCGCCGTGCCGACGAGCCCGTTCGCGCGGTCCCGGACCCCGGCCGGGACCAGCAGCGTCACGAGTGTCGGCAGCGCGATCGTGCGCAGGTTGCCGGTGATCACGCCGAGCATCAGCGCGACGACGAACCCCCACAGCAGCGGGCTGGACGCGTCGCGGAAGACCTCCGTCGGCGTCGTCAGGTAGACGACCAGGCAGCCCGCGTAGATCGCCAGCGACACCGCGGCGGAGCCCTGCATCACCGCGCGCTTGCCGAACCCGTCGACGAGGCTGCCGAACCAGATCCCGGTCGACGACGTCGCCGCCAGGAAGATCCCCGCGATGATGCCGGTCGCCATCACCGACCGGGTCTCGACGAACACCCAGAACGTCACGGCGAACCACACCGTGAAGTTGACGACCGACACGGTCAGGGTGCTCGCCAGCAGGTGCGCGAAGGTCCGCTGCGTGCCGTGCCGCAGGTCCAGGCGCGTGGGGTCCATGGTCCACCGTCCTCTCGGAAGCTGGGACCGGCGGGACCGCCGGAACTCATCGGCTCCGGGACGGACGGTGCGGGACGGACCCGGGTTCGGGACGAGCGATCAGGCGGTCATGTCCAGCGAGGCGACGACCTTCGTCGGCCGGATCCGGACGACGAGCTCGCCCGGCACCCCGTTGCGGCGCCCGAACTCCTCGGCCCGGTCCTCGCCCATGTACCGGCGGCCGAGCGCGGTGGCGGTGCGCAGCAGCTCGTCCGGGTCCTCGCCGATCTCGGCGATCCCCTGGACCTGGACGAACGCGTACGGCGGTTCCGGCAGGTCGGCGGTCAGCACGACCCGCGGGTCGCGGACGATCGCGCGGCCCTTCGCGGTGCCGGCCCCGGTGTTGAAGACGATCGCGTCGTCCTCGGCCAGGAACCAGACGGGGGCGACGAGTGGGCGGCCGTCCCGCGCGGTCCAGCCGAGCATCCCGGTGCGGGTGCCGTGGTTCAGGAACCCGGCGACCTCGGGTGTGAGAGCGGTCATGCCGCGCAGCGTAGGGCGGGAATCCGGATGACCGCGCGGCCGTCACCGTGTTGGGCTCCCTGCGATGTCCCACGCGACCGAGACCGGAGTGGACGTACGGCAGCCCGTGCCGCGCGTCGTCACGGTGCTGGCCCTGAGCATCTTCGTGCTCGGCACCAGCGAGTTCGTGATCACCGGGCTGCTGCCCGACATGGCCGCCGACCTGGGCGTGACGATCTCCCAGGTCGGCTACCTGATCTCCGGGTTCGCCGTCGGGATGGTCGTCGGGGCGCCGCTGATGGCGGTCGCGACGCTGCGGCTGCCGCGGCACACCACGCTGGTGGCGATGCTGGTGGCCGTCGCCGCGCTGCACGTGCTCGGCGCGCTCACCTCCAGCTACCCGCTGCTGTTGGCGATCCGGGTGCTGACCGCGGTCGCGACCGGCGGGTTCTGGGCGGTCGCCGCCGTCGTCACGGTGTCGTCGGTGGGACCGCGCGACCGGGCCCGGGCGCTGTCCCGGCTGCTCGCCGGGCTGACCGTGTCCAACGTGGCCGGCATCCCGCTCGGCACGGTGATCGGGCAGCAGTTCGGCTGGCGGGCGACGTTCTGGATCATCGCGGCGCTGGCGCTCGCCGGACTGGCGGGGGCGCTCACGCTGGTCCCCCGTACCTGGGGCGCCGGTCAGGAACGACGGCTGTCGGCCGAGCTGGCGGTGTTCCGGCGTGCCCGGTTGTGGCTCGCGCTGACCACGACGGCGCTCTACCAAGCCGGCATGATCGCGATGCTGGCGTACCTGGCGCCGCTGCTGATCGAGGTCGCCGGGCTCGCCCCGGGCTGGGTGCCGGCCGTGCAGTTCGGCGCGGGCGTCGGCTCGCTGGCCGGGATCGTGCTGGGCGGCCGGTTCGCCGACCGGCACCCGTGGCGGACGCTGTTCGCCGCACTGGTCGGCGCCGGCGTCCTGCTCGGGCTGCTCGCCGGGACGGCCGCGCTCCCCGGCGCGGCCCCGGCGGTCGCCGTCGGGCTCGGGTTCGTCGCGTTCGTCGCCGCCGCCCCGCTGAACGCCCGCGTGTTCGCCCTCGCCGGGACCGCCCCGACGCTGGCCAGTGCGACGAACACCTCGGCGTTCAACGTGGGGAACTCGCTGGGCCCGGCGCTGGGTGGGCTCGCGATCGCCGCCGGCTGGGGGCTGACCGCGCCGCCGCTGATCGGGGTGCTCCTGATGGCGTGTGCACTCGTGCCGGCCTGCGCCTCGGTGCTCCTGGACCGGCGGTGGGGCGCCCCGGGGACGACCGGGGCGTGACACCGGCGTCGCAGGCCAGCAGGATCACCGTCGTGGGCGGGAGCGGGGGTCCGGAGGTCGGCAGTGTGCTCGGGCGGCAGGTCGACGGCGTCACCTGCGGGCCGTCGGTGCTGGTGATGACGGCCGCGCTCACCGGTTCCGGATGGCCGGGCCCGGCGGCGGAGCGGTTCGGCGCCGCGCAGCGGGCTGCCCACCGCCAGGCGAACCGGTTCTGGCCGCGCGCGCTCGGGACGACGCCCTGGGGGATGCGGGCGTGGCTGCACCGGCACGCGCCCGCCGCGGGCCGGTTCCGGGTCCGGCCCGCCACGGCGGGCGAGCTCGCCGCGGTCGCGTCCGCGCGTCGGCCGGTCCCGCTCCTGGTCGGGACGCGCCGGCTGCCCCGGCACTGGGTGCTGGTCCTGGGCGCCCGCGCCGACGGCACCTGGCGGGTCTACGAGCCGGGCTCCGGCACGGTCCGGGCGTTCCACCCGGCGGCCTTCGCCGACGGCACCGCCGCCCGGACCCTGGGCATGCCCCGCCCCTGGTGCGTGCTGCGCCCCGTCCCGTGAGCCGGTCGATCAGCACGTCGTGGCCCCGGCGACGGCCGGAACGTGCTGACCGGTCCGGGCCCGCGGTGCGGCGCGGTGCGGCGGGGGTGGTGGCGGCGGGGGTCCGGAGAGCTGTCGGTGCCGACTCGTAGACTTGACATGTGACCGAGACCCTGGGAGCGCGTACCGCCGACCTGCCCGCCAAGTGGAACCCGGGCGAGGTAGAGGGCGACATGTACCGCCGCTGGGTCGACCGCGGGTACTTCGAGGCCGACCCGGCGTCCGGCAGGCCGGCGTTCAGCATCGTGATCCCGCCGCCGAACGTCACCGGCAGCCTGCACCTGGGCCACGCGATGGACCACACCCTGATCGACGTCCTGACCCGGCGCCGCCGGATGCAGGGCTACGACGCGCTGTGGCTGCCCGGCATGGACCACGCCGGCATCGCGACCCAGTCGGTCGTCGAGCGGCGGATGGCCGCGGCCGGCGAGCCCGACCGGCACACGATCGGCCGCGAGCGGTTCGTCGAGAAGGTCTGGGAGTGGAAGGCCGAGTCCGGCGGCTCGATCCTGGGGCAGATGGAGCGCCTCGGCGACGGCGTCGACTGGTCCCGCGAGCGCTTCACCCTCGACGAGGGGCTGTCCCGCGCCGTCGCCACCGTCTTCAAGCGGATGTTCGACGACGGGCTGATCTACCGGGCCGAGCGCCTGGTCAACTGGTCCCCGGCGCTGCGCTCGGCGATCTCCGACATCGAGGTCGACCACATCGAGACCGAGGGCGAGCTCGTCTCCATGCGCTACGGCGACGGCGACGCCTCGGTCGTCGTCGCGACCACCCGGGTCGAGACGATGCTGGGGGACACCGCCGTCGCGGTCCACCCCGACGACGAGCGCTACGCAGCGCTGGTCGGCACCGAGATCGAGATGCCGATCACCGGCCGGCGGATCCCGGTCATCGCCGACACCTACGTCGACCCGGAGTTCGGCTCCGGCGCCGTCAAGATCACCCCCGCACACGACCCGAACGACTTCGAGGTCGGGAAGCGGCACGACCTGCCGATGCCGACGATCATGGACGAGACCGGCACGATCGCCGGGTCCGGCACCCGGTTCGACGGGATGGACCGGTTCGCCGCGCGCGAGGCGATCCGCGAGGAGCTGTGCGCCGAGGGCCGGATCGTCGCCGAGAAGCGGCCCTACGTGCACTCGGTCGGGCACTGCTCGCGGACCCAGGTCCCGATCGAGCCGCGCCTGAGCCTGCAGTGGTTCGTCAGCACCGGGCCCCTCGCCAGGGCGGCGGGCGACGCGGTCCGCGAGGGCCGCACCGTGCTGCACCCGAAGGAGCAGGAGAAGCGCTTCTTCGACTGGGTCGACAACATGCACGACTGGACGATCAGCCGTCAGCTGTGGTGGGGGCACCGGATCCCGGTCTGGTACGGCCCCGCCGGCGAGGTCGTCTGCGTCGGGCCGGACGAGGAGCCGCCGACCGGCGAGGGCTGGCGGCAGGACTCCGACGTCCTCGACACCTGGTTCTCCTCCGGGCTGTGGCCGTTCTCCACGCTCGGCTGGCCCGACGAGACGCCGGACCTCGAGCGCTACTACCCGAACTCGGTGCTGGTCACCGGCTACGACATCCTCTTCTTCTGGGTCGTCCGGATGATGATGTTCGGGACCTACGCGATGGGGGATACCCCGTTCCGCGACGTCTACCTGCACGGGCTCATCCGCGACGAGCACGGCAAGAAGATGTCGAAGTCCAAGGGCAACGTCATCGACCCGCTGGACCTGATGGAGGACTACGGCGCCGACGCGCTGCGGTTCACCATCGCCCGCGGCTCCAACCCGGGCACCGACATGTCGCTGTCGCCGGAGTGGGTCGCCGCGTCCCGGAACTTCACCACGAAGCTCTGGAACATCACCCGGTTCGCGCTCTCGAAGGGCGCCGACCCGCACCTGCCGCTGCCCGCCGAGGCGGACCGCACCGACGCCGACCGCTGGATCCTGGGCCGGCTCGCCGAGGTCCGCGGCCAGACCGACGAACTGCTCGACGGCTACCAGTTCGCGAAGGCGACCGAGGGCCTCTACCACTTCGCGTGGGACGAGCTGGCCGACTGGTACGTCGAGCTGTGCAAGACCCAGCTCGACGACCCGGCCACCGCGCCCGGCACCCGTGCGGTGCTCGGGCACGTCCTCGACGCGCTGCTGCGGATGCTGCACCCGATCGCGCCGTTCGTCACCGAGGCGTTGTGGACCGCGCTGACCGGTCGCGAGACCGTCGTGACGGCCGCCTGGCCGACCGCGGCCGACACCGGCGCGCCCGTCGACGCCGCCGCGGCCGCCCGGGTCACCGACGCGCAGAAGGTGATCACCGAGGTCCGCCGGTTCCGCACCGAGCAGGGCCTGCCGGACCGCAAGTCCGTCGCGGCCCGCCTGGCCGGGCTCACCGACGCGGGCCTGGCCGGCCACGAGACCGCCCTGCGGTTCCTCAACCGGCTCGACGCGGCGGGCGACGACTTCGCCGCCACCGCCACCTTCGAGGTCACGACCTCCGGGGGGCCGGTCACCGTCGAGCTGGACACCTCGGGGGCGATCGACGTCGCGGCCGAGCGCGCCCGGCTCGGCAAGGACCTGGCCGCCGCCGAGAAGGAACGCGACCAGGCGGACAAGAAGCTGAACAACCCGAAGTTCACCGAGAAGGCACCGGCCGACGTCGTCGACGGCATCCGCTCCCGGCACGCCGCCGCGCTGGCGGACATCGAGCGGATCACCGCGCGGCTGGCCGCGCTGCCGGAGGCCTGAGGCACGTGGCACCACGCGACGATCGACACGGCTACGACCAGTTCGACGAGGAGGACTCGCCGACCTACGGCGGGGACCGCTGGGCCGAGGGCGGGTTCGGCGACGACGAGGAGCCGGAGGCCGGCACCGAGCGGTCCGAGGACTCCGAGCGGTCCGAGCAGTCCGAGGAGGACGGCTCCGACGAGGACCGCTCGGACACCGCGGCCGCCGACGAGGCGGCGGAGACCCCCGAGAAGGACGCCCAGGAGGCCGTGATCGCGGCCGTGCTCGACGAGATCCGCGGTGGCGACACCCCGGACGTCGTGCCGGCCCAGTCGACGGTCACCGGGTACGCGGAGTTCCTCGCCGTCGACGCCGCGCTGGACCGCCGCTGGCCCGAGTCGGTCATGGAACCGTCGCTGGAGCGGATGCAGACGCTGTGCGACGCGCTCGGCGAACCACAGCGCGGCTACCCGGTCGTGCACCTGACCGGGACCAACGGTAAGACGTCGACCTCCCGGATGATCGACGCCCTGCTCACCGAGGTGGGCCTGCGCACCGGCCGCTACACCAGCCCGCACCTGCAGCGGGCCACCGAGCGGATCAACCTGGACAACCGCCCCGTCACCCCGGAGCACTACGTCGCGGCCTACCGGGAGGTCGAGCCCGTCGTCGAGCTGGTCGACGCGAAGCGGGGCGACGCCCCGGCGCTGTCGAAGTTCGAGGTGCTCACCGCGATGGCCTTCGCGTCGTTCTCCGACGCCCCGGTCGAGGCCGCGGTGATCGAGGTCGGGCTCGGCGGCCGGTGGGACGCGACGAACGTCGCCGACGCCGACGTCGCCGTCATCCTGCCGATCGGCGTCGACCACGCCGAGTACCTCGGGAACGACGTCCTCGACATCGCCCGCGAGAAGGCCGGGATCATCAAGGAGGGCTCGGTCGCCGTCCTCGCCGCGCAGGACAAGAAGGTGGCCGAGGTCCTCATCGAGCGCTGCGCCGAGGTCGGCGCGCAGGTCGCCCGGGAGGGCGCCGAGTTCGGCGTCCGGGAGCGGGAGCTCGCGGTCGGCGGGCAGCGCCTCGAGCTGCAGGGGCTGTCCGGCCGCTACGACGAGATCTTCCTGCCGCTGCACGGCGAGCACCAGGCGTCGAACGCGGCGGTGGCACTGGCCGCCGCCGAGGCGCTGGTCGGGGCCGGCACCGCGCAGCCCCTCGACCCGGAGGCCGTCCGGGCCGCGTTCGCGTCCGTCCGCTCGCCCGGCCGGCTGGAGCCGGTGCAGGGCGGGCCGGACACCCCCACGGTGCTGCTCGACGCCGCGCACAACCCGGCCGGGGCGACGGCGCTCGCCACGGCGCTGACCGGCGAGTTCCGGTTCACCCGCCTGGTCGGCGTGCTCGCGGTGCTCCAGGGCAAGGACGCGCGCGGGATCCTCGAGGGCCTCGAACCGGTGCTGCACGAGGTCGTGGTGACCACCAACTCCTCGCCCCGGGCGATGGACGCCGACGAGCTGGGCGCGCTCGCCGCCGAGGTCTTCGGCTCCGACCGGGTCAGCGTCGAGCCGTCGCTGCAGGCCGCCGTCGAGCAGGCGGGGGAGATCGCCGAGGAGGCCGGCGGGTCCGGCGTCGGCGTGGTCGTAACCGGGTCGGTGGTGACGGCCGGCGAGGTCCGGTCGCTGTTCGGCAGGGAGCCGGAGTGAGCGGGACGGACCGGATCGACGGGGTCCCGGAGGGCGTCCGCCCGCCGCCGACCGACCCGATGAAGGGCGCCCGCGGCGTGTTCGCCGCGACGCTGATCCTCGAGGCGATCGTGGTGCTGCTCGCGCTGCTGGTGCTGCCACGCTTCGGCAGCGGCTCCACCGCACTCGGCGCCGGGGTGATCACCGCCCTGGCCGTGGCGATGATCCTGCTGTCCGGGCTGCAGCGGCGTTCCTGGGGCCTGGGCGCGACGCTCGCGCTGCAGGTGCTCCTCATCGTCGCGTCGTTCGTGTTCGTGCCCTCGCTGGCGATCGTCGCGTTCGCGTTCGTGGTGGTCTTCGCGATCCTGCTGTGGATGCGGCGCGAGGTCGCGCGGCGGATGGCGGCGGGGACGCTGCCGTCGCAGCAGGAGGAATGAGAGGCATCGCGGTATCACCGCAGGTATCATCGCTGCCGTGGCGATGACCCTGCGGCTCACCGAGTCCGAGACCGAAGCCCTGCGCGCCCGCGCCGAGACCGAGGGGCGGTCGATGCAGGAGGTCGCCCGGGCCGCGGTCAGGGAGTACGTCGACCGGCACGACCACGACGCCGAGGTCGACCGCGCCGCCGCCTGGGTCACGGAGAACTTCAGGGACACTCTCGACCGGCTCGGCCGGGCCTGACGACCCGGTGACCCGGTACCTGAGCCTGTCCGATCTTCTGCGTTTCGCCGCGACCGCGCTCGGCGAGGAGCCCGTCGTCCGCGACTTCGGCCTGCTGGAGTCCGCCCTGGCCCGGCCCGCCACCACCCTGTTCGGCCAGGACGCCTACCCGACCGTCCACCTCAAGGCCGCAGCACTGTTGCAGAGCATCTGCGGCAACCACGCGCTGGTCGACGGGAACAAGCGGCTCGCGTGGGCGGCGACCGCCGTGTTCCTCGTGCTGAACGGGCACCCGCCGCGGATCGACCAGGACGCCGCGTTCGATCTCGTCGTCGCGGTCTCGGAGGGGACCCTGCGCGATCTCGAGCAGATCGCCGCGGCGCTGGCCGATCTCACGACGGTCCCTGGTGACGGGTGACGGTGGCCCGTGCGGGCTCGTCACACACCGTCGCTACCCTGGCCCGCGTGACTGAACGCACTCTCGTCCTGGTCAAGCCCGACGGCGTCGCGCGCAAGCTCGTCGGCGAGGTCGTCTCGCGGATCGAGCGCAAGGGCCTCGCCCTCGTCGCCCTCGACCTGCGCACCGTCGACCGTGAGCTGGCCACCCAGCACTACGCCGAGCACGACGGCAAGCCCTTCTTCGAGGAGCTGATCTCCTTCATCACCTCCGGCCCGGTCCTGGCCGCGGTCGTCGAGGGCCCGCGGGCCATCGCCGCCTGGCGTCAGGTCGCCGGCGGGACCGACCCGGTGGAGAAGGCCACCCCCGGCAGCATCCGCGGGGACCTCGCCCTGGAGACGGGGTCCAACCTGGTCCACGGCTCGGACTCCCCGGAGTCGGCCGACCGCGAGATCAAGCTCTGGTTCCCGAACCTGTGAGTGTCGACGCCCCGGCCGTCCACCGGGTCGTCGATCCACCCCCCGGCGCCGTCGCCGCGCTCGGCGATCTCTGGATCGCCGTGACCGAGGCCGGCGGCGCCGTCGACTTCGTGCCCGGCTGGGACCCCGGTGAGATCCGTGACCTCGCCGCGGCGACGATCGACGGCGTCCGCTCCGGCGACGCCTGGATGATCGTCGCCGGGGACGGGGCCGAGCCCGACGGCACCGTCTTCCTGGCCCGCGGCAGCGGTATCGCGGCGCACCGCGCCGACGTCCAGCGCCTGATGGTCCGCCCGGACCTGCAGGGCCGTGGGGTCGGGACGGCGCTCCTCGCCGCCGCCGTCGCGCACGGCCGGGAGATGGGCGTCGAGATGGTCACGCTCGGGGCGCGCGGCGGGACGCCGCTGCCGGCGTTCTACGCCGCCCGCGGGTTCGCCGAGTACGGAAGGCTCCCCGCCGGGGTGCGGCTCGCGCCCGGCGACGCGCGCGACGTGCACCTGTTCGTGTACCCCCTCTGACCGGCCGATCGATCAGGTCGCCCGTCGGCCGGATGGCAGGGACGGGCGTTGCGCGCCACCATGAGCGGATGACGGTGCTCACCCCGCGCCCGACCACCGCGGATCTCGTCCGGAGCGTGGTCGTGGCGGTCCTGGCGATCCTGCAGGTGCTGGTCTCCACGCTGGGCGGATCCGGGATCGGGGAGGTGGCCGGGTCCTACGACACGCCGCTGCTCGCGGCCGGGTGGGCGTTCTCGATCTGGGGCCTGATCTACCTGGGGTTCGTCGTCTACGCGGCCTACGCGCTGCTGCCCGCGCAGCGCGGGCGCGGAATCCACCGCCGGGTCGGCTGGTGGCTCGCGGCCTCGGCGGCGCTGAACCCGCTGTGGATCCTGGCGTTCTCGAACCGCTGGGTCGTCACCGCCGAGGTGGTGCTGATCGGGCTGGTCGCCGTCCTCGCGGTCGCGTACTCGCGGCTGGCGCGCGACGCCGCCGACGGCTGGGTCGAGCGGCTGGCGTTCCGGCTGCCTGTCGCCCTCTACCTGGGCTGGTCGTCGGCGGCGCTGGTGCTCGGCCTGATGGCCGCCGGTGTCGCGGTCGGCCTGCCCGCCGACGGCGCGCTGCCCCAGACCGCGGCGATCCTGCTGCTGGTGATGCTGACCGCCGCCGTGCTGTCGGTGATCGGGTCGACCGCGGGTTTCGCGGGCTTCGCCGCGGCCGTCGTCTGGGCGCTTGCCGGGGTGGCCGCGAACGACCGTCCGATCGCGGTCACCGCCGTCGCCGTCGTCGCCGCGGTGCTGGTCGCGGTGCAGGCCGGACGCCGGATCGGCCGGTCGGTCCAGCCGGCCCGGCTCGCGCTGGGCTGAGTGCCACGAACCCGGTGGCGTCGTCGGGGTCGCTTGCTACCGTCGTGCCGGCACAGCAGCGGTACCAGGGAGGACCGGAATGATCACCGGGAGCATCGTCGCGATCGTGACCCCGATGCACGACGACGGCGAGGTCGACCACAAGGCCCTCGGCGAGCTCGTCGAGCGCCAGATCGACGCGGGCACCTCCGCGATCGTCTCGGTCGGCACCACCGGTGAGTCGTCGACGCTGTCGGTGCTGGAGCACACCGAGGTCATGCGCCGCACCATCGAGGTCGCGAACGGGCGGGTCCCCGTCATCGCCGGCACCGGTGCCAACTCCACCGACGAGGCCGTGCACCTCACCCGGGCCGCCCGCGCCGCCGGTGCCGACGGCGCCCTGCTGGTCACGCCGTACTACAACAAGCCCCCGCAGGAGGGGCTGTACCAGCACTTCAAGCGGATCGCGGAGACCGTCGCCATCCCGCAGTACCTCTACAACGTGCCGGGGCGCACCGCCTGCGACCTCCTCCCGACGACGGTCGCGCGGCTGGCCGAGATCCCGAACATCGTCGGGCTCAAGGAGGCCAAGGGCGATCTCGACCGCGTCCGCGAGCTGGTCGCCCTCGGCCTCGACGACTTCGCGCTCTACTCCGGCGACGACGGCACCGCCCGCGCGTCGATGCTCGCCGGGTTCCACGGCGACATCTCGGTCACGGCCAACGTCGCCCCCGAGCCGATGGCCCGGATGTGCAAGGCCGCCGTCGCCGGCGACGCCGAGACCGCCGCCGCGCTGGACGCCGACCTCGCGGGCCTGCACGCCGCCCTGTTCTCGGAGCCGAACCCGATCCCGGTGAAGTGGGCGCTGGCCGAGCTGGGCCTCATGCCCGGCGGGATCCGGCTGCCGCTGGTGCCGCTCGACGAGTGGCACCACGAGGACGTCCGCGCCGCGCTGCGCGCTGCCGAGCTGCTCGCCTGACCCGCGGCCCCGGCTCAGTCCGGGGGATCGGCGATGCCGGCCAGGCACAGGTACATGTCCGAGACCTCGCCGGCGAGCGCCTCGAGCCTGTCCGGCTCCGCCGCGGCCAGACGTGCGAACCGGGCGATCAGGCCGGTGATCGCCACCGAGATCCGGTCCGGGGGCACCACGGGCCGGGCGACGCCGTCGTCGGCGAGCCGTTCGAGGAAGCGGGTGTTGCGGCGCTCCGCGCGGGCGAACACCTCGTCGTGCACCTCGCGCAGCGCCGGGTCGGCGAGCGCCTGGTGGGCGAGGATCGTCAGCAGCCCGTCGTGACGGGTGTAGGCGCGCAGGTAGCCGGCGACGATCTCGCGGACCATCGTCGCCGGTGACCCGCTCGGCGTGCGCTCCTGGAGGCGCAGGAACTCCGCCCGGACGCGGTCGACCAGCGCCCGGAACACGGCGTCCTTCGAGTCGAAGTAGGAGTACACCGTCGGCCGGGTCACCCCCGCCGCCGACGCCAGCGCCGCGACCGTCGTCGCCTCGTACCCGAGCCGCCGGAACACGCCCTCGGCGGTGTCGAGCAGCAGGGCGCGCCGGTCCTCCGCCGGGACGGCCCGGCCACCGAGCCCCGCGGCCTGCGACATGGGGCCACTCTCGCACGCGGCCGGCTCACTTGACACCCATGTAAAGTCAGCGTCGTCCACGCCGCCCGACGAGGGGTGCCGATGTGAGCCTTCCGCCGATCGCCGAGCGCACGCTGCGCGCCGCCTACGACCGTGCCCTCGCGGAGTCCCCGGACGCCGTCGCGCAGGTGGGGCCGGACGGCCGGTACACCGTCGCCGGGAGCCACGAGCGCTCGCTGCGCGTCGCGGCCGGGTTCTCGGCACTCGGCGCGGCCCGGCAGGACACCGTCGCGCTGCTGCTGGACAACTCGCTCGACGCCGTCCACACCTGGTCGGGGGCCGGACTCGGCGGGTTCGTCGAGGTCCCGGTGAACACCGCGTACACGGGCTCGTTCCTCACCCACGTCCTCGAGGACTCGGCCGCCGGGATCCTGGTCTGCGAGGACGCCCACGTCGAACGGGTCGCCCGGGTCGCCGGGGACCTGACGGCGCTGCGGACACTCGTCGTCCGGGGTGATCCCGCGGCCGCGGACGGCCTGCGGGACCGGTTCCGCGTCGTCGGTTTCGACGAGCTGCTCGCCCACGAGCCCGCCGCACCCGTCACGCTCGATCCCGGCGAGCTCATGGCGCTGATGTACACCTCGGGCACCACCGGAAGGTCCAAGGGCGTCCGGATCCCGCACGCGCACGCCTACACCTACGCCTCCCGCGAGGACCAGGCGCGCCCCGTCCCGAGCGACCGGATCCTCGTCACGCTGCCGCTGTTCCACCTCGCGGGTCAGTGGTTCGGCGTCTACCAGGCCCTGATCCACCGGGCGCTGTGCGTGATCGAGCCCGGTTTCTCGGTCAGCCGGTTCTGGCCGACGGTCCGCGAGCACGGCATCACGGTCACCGTGATGCTCGGTGCGATGGCCGAGCTGCTCCAGCAGGCGCAGCGCCGCCCCGACGACGCGGACAACCCCCTGGAGCTGGCCGTCATGGCGCCGCTGGCCAGCGACGTCGACGGGTTCCGTGCGCGGTTCGGGATCGACCTCGCCGCCGTCTACGGGATGAGCGAGATCGGCTGCGTGCTCAACGGGCCACCGGAGACCGTGGTCGGCGGCGAGTGCGGCTTCCCGCGGCCCGGCTACGAGCTCCGCCTCGTCGACTCCGCCGGCCACGACGTGCCGTCCGGGTCCGTCGGCGAGCTGTGGGTCCGGCCCGAGGAGCCGCTGACCGTGATGCAGGGCTACCACGGCCTGCCGGAGAAGACCGCCGAGACGCTCGTCGACGGCTGGGTGCACACCGGCGACGCCTTCCGGGCCGACTCCGAGGGCCGGTTCTTCTTCGCCGACCGGATGAAGGACGCGCTGCGCAGGCGTGGCGAGAACATCTCCAGCTTCGAGGTGGAGCGCGTGATCAACGAGCATCCCGACGTGTACGAGAGCGCCGTCGTCGCGGTGCCCTCCGAGCTGACCGAGGACGAGATCAAGGCCGTCGTCGTTCCGCGGGAGGGCCGCACCGTCGATCCCGTCGAGCTGACCCGGTTCCTGGTCGAGCGGCTGCCGTACTTCATGGTGCCCCGCTACGTCGCGTTCGCCCCCGAGCTGCCCAAGACCCCGACCCAGAAGGTGCACAAGCACGTGCTGCGCGAGTCCGGCGCCGGGACCGGCGTGTGGGACCGCGAGGCCGCCGGGATCGTCGTGCGGAGGCCGGGCCGGTGAGCGGGACGCTGCTGGTCGCGAACCGGGCCGAGATCGCCGTCCGGATCATGGACACGGCGTCGGCGCTCGGGATCGGGACGGTCGCCGTGCACCCCGCCGACGACGCCGCGTGCCTGCACGTCGTGCGCGCGGACCGGGCCGTCGAGCTCCCCGGCACCGGGGCCGCGGCCTACCTGGACGTCGACCGGATCGTGCGCGCGGCCGTCGACACCGGAGCCGACGCCCTGCACCCCGGCTACGGGTTCCTGTCCGAGAACCCGGCGCTCGCCCGGGCCTGCGCCGCCCACGGCGTCACCTTCGTCGGCCCGGCGCCGGAGGCGCTGGAGCTGTTCGGGGACAAGGCTTCCGCGCGCGAGCGGGCCGCCGCGCTGGGCGTCCCGGTGCTGGAGGCGGTCGCCCCCGACGACGGCGCGGCGCTGCTGTCCCGGCTCGGCCCCGGCGGCGCGGTCATGGTCAAGGCCCGCTCCGGCGGTGGCGGACGCGGGATGCGGCCGGTCACCGACGCCGCCCACCTCGACGACGCCGTCCGCCGGTGCGCCTCCGAGGCCAGGACCTCGTTCGGCGACGGCGAGGTGCTCGTCGAGCGGCTCCTCCCGCGCGCCCGGCACGTCGAGGTCCAGCTCCTCGGGGACGGGACCGACGTCGTCGTCCTCGGCGACCGGGACTGCTCGGCCCAGCGGCACCGGCAGAAGCTGGTCGAGATCGGCCCCGCGCCGGCCCTGCCCGGCGACGTCCGGGCCCGTCTGCACGACGCCGCGCTGCGCCTGCTCGCCGGGTACTCCGGCCTCGCGACCGCGGAGTTCCTGGTCGCGGGTGCCGAGATCGCGTTCCTGGAGGTCAACCCGCGGATCCAGGTCGAGCACACGGTCACCGAGGAGACGACCGGACTGGACCTGGTCGAGCTCGGCCTGCGGGTCGCCCGCGGCGCGCGGCTCGCCGACCTCGGGCTCACCGCGCCACCCGTCCCGCGCGGTACCGCGGTGCAGGCCCGGGTGAACGCCGAGGCCGTCGGACCGGACGGGTCCCGTGCCCCGGCGGCCGGGACGCTGACCCGGTTCCAGCCGCCCGCCGGGCGCGGGATCCGCGTCGACACCCACGGCTACGCCGGCTACCCGGTCGGGCCCCGGTACGACCCGTTGCTGGCCAAGGTCGTCACCCGCGGCGCGGACGCCGCCACGGCCGCCGCGGCGGCCCGGCGGGCGCTGGCCGGGTTCGACGTGGCCGGGGTCGAGGTGAACATCGGGCTGCTGCAGGCGCTGCTGGCGCTGCCGGAACTGGTCGACGGGACGCTGGACACGTCCTATGTGGACCGGAACGTCGGCGGCCTGGCGGGCGCGGAGCGCGAGTCGGTGCTGCCCCCGGCCGGGCCGGCTGACCCGTCGGGGACCGGGGCAGGCCCGGTCGCGTCCGCCGGACGGACCGCGGTGCCGGAGGACCGGACCGCCGTCCGTGCGGCGCGGCCGGGCGTCGTCGTCGCGCTCCCCGCGGGTGTCGGGGACGTGGTCGGTGCCCGCGGCGAGGTCGTCGTCCTCGAGGCGATGAAGATGGAGCACCCGGTCACCGCGGGCACGCCGGGCCGGGTCGAGTCGCTCGCCGTCGCCGTCGGTGACGCCGTCGAGGCGGGTGACCTGCTCGCCGTCCTCGCCGACGCCGACGCGGCCGAGGACGCCGAGTGCGCCGGGGCGGACGACCCGGACC
Source organism: Pseudonocardia sp. EC080619-01 (assembly GCF_001420995.1). Classification (NCBI taxonomy): domain Bacteria; kingdom Bacillati; phylum Actinomycetota; class Actinomycetes; order Pseudonocardiales; family Pseudonocardiaceae; genus Pseudonocardia; species Pseudonocardia sp. EC080619-01. The sequence goes on from NZ_CP012184.1 coordinate 4,486,722, forward strand.
GGATCCGGCCCGATCTCGCCGAGGTGCGGGACCGTCGGCGCACCGGGCTCGACGAGGGCAGGGCCGCCGCCGTCGCCCGGCGCCGTGACGCCGGGCGGCGCACCGCCCGGGAGAACATCGCGGACCTCCTCGACCCGGACAGCTTCGTCGAGTACGGCGCGCTCACCCTCGCGGCGCAGCGCGCCCGGCGCAGCGTCGACGAGCTCGTCGCGAAGACCCCGGCGGACGGCCTGGTCACCGGGACCGGGACGGTCGGCGGGCGACCGGTCGCCGTGATGTCCTACGACTACACCGTCCTGGCCGGCACCCAGGGCGTGCACAACCACCACAAGACGGACCGGCTCTTCCGGCTGGCCGAGCGCGAGCACCTGCCGGTCGTCGTGTTCGCCGAGGGCGGCGGCGGGCGCCCGGGGGACACCGACACCTCGGCGGTCGCCCAGCTCGACGTCCCGACGTTCCGGCTGTTCGCCCGGCTCCGCGGACGGGTGCCGACGGTCGCCGTCGTCGCCGGGTACTGCTTCGCGGGCAACGCCGCGCTCGCCGGTGCCTGCGACCTGATCGTCGCGACCGAGGGGAGCAGCCTCGGCATGGGCGGGCCCGCGATGATCGAGGGCGGCGGGCTCGGCGTCGTCGCGCCGTCCGACGTCGGGCCGATGTCGATGCAGTGGGCCAACGGCGTCGTCGACCTGCTGGTGCCGGACGAGGTGGCCGCGGTCGCCGAGGCCCGCCGCTACCTGCTGCACGTCGGCGGCGACCCGGTCCCCGGCGAGCACGCCGACCAGCGGGCGCTGCGCCACGCGGTCCCGGAGAACCGGGTCCGGGCCTACGACGTCCGGCGCGTCCTCGACGTCCTGTTCGACACCGGCAGTGTCGTGGAGGTGCGCGGCGGGTTCGGGGCCGGGATCGTCACGGCGTTCGCCCGGCTCGACGGCCTCGCCGTCGGCGTCCTCGCGAACGACCCGGAGCATCTCGGTGGCGCGATCGACGGCGACGCCGCCGACAAGGCCACCGCGTTCCTGCAGCTGTGCGAGGCCCGCGGGCTGCCGGTGGTGTCGTTGTGCGACACCCCCGGGTTCATGGTCGGTCCGGACGCCGAGCGGACGGCGACCGTGCGCCGGTTCGGCGCGATGTTCGTCGCCGGGGCGCAGCTCACGGTGCCGCTGGTGGCGGTCGTGCTGCGCAAGGGCTACGGACTCGGGGCGATGGCGATGGCCGGCGGCGACCTGCACGCCCCCGTGCTCACCGTGGCCTGGCCGACCGGCGAGTTCGGCGGGATGGGCCTGGAGGGGGCGGTCCGTCTCGGCTACCGCGACGAGCTGGCCGCGATCGACGACGCCGACGCCCGGCAGGTCCGCTACGACGAGCTGGTCGCGGGCTACTACGAGCGCGGCAAGGCGCTGAGCGTCGCGACGGTCTTCGAGATCGACGACGTGATCGACCCGGCCGACACCCGCACCCTGCTGACCCGGGCCCTGGGGAACCGGGGGCGCTGAGCTCGTCGACCGGCCGCCATGCCCCCGTCATCTGCGGGCAGGTCACCCGACAGCGGCGGTTCCTAGGGTCGCGCCGTGCGACTCCGACGCCCCCTGCCCGTGCCCCTGCTCGTCGTGCTCGCGGCCGCGGCACTGCTCGCGACGACGGCTGCGGCCCCCGCCCCGCCGGACGACGACCGGGTGGTCGACCTGCAGGCGCACCGCGGCGGATCGGTGCTGTCGGTGGAGAGCTCGCTGCAGTCGTTCGGCACGGCCCTCGACCTGGGGGTGCACACCCTGGAGCTGGACGTCCAGATCACGGCCGACGGGCACGCCGTCGTCACCCACGACCGCCGGACCAGCGACGAGGTCTGCACGGACACCGCGCCGGTGGCCCCGGGCGACCCGCAGTTCCCGTACGTCGGGAAGTACGTGAAGGACCTGACCCTCGACCGGATCCGGACCATGGACTGCGGCTCGGTGCGCCGGCCCGCGTACCCCGCGCAGACCCTGTCGCCGGGCGCCCGGATGCTCGAGCTGCACGAGGTGTTCGCTCTCGCGCGGGACCGCGGGGCCGACGACGTCCGGTTCAACGTCGAGACCAAGGTCGAGGCCGCGGCCCCGGAGGAGACCGCGCCGCGGGAGCAGTTCGTGCAGGTCGTCGCGGACGAGGTGCGCCGCGCCGGAGTCGTGGAACGCACGACGGTCCAGAGCTTCGACCTCGCCGCGCTGGACCGGATGCGGGAGGTCGCTCCCGAGCTGGACCGGATCCTGCTGATGAACGAGAGCTTCCTGGAGCTCGGGGAGCCGGGCCGGTCGCCGTGGCTGAACGGCCTCGACGCCGACGACCTCGGTGCCGATCCGGCCACCGCCCTGGTGGCCGCGGCACGCACGGTCGACGCGTCGGCGATCTCCCCGGTGCACGGCACGCCGCAGTCGGCGGGGACCACCGCGCCCGGCTACACGCCCTTCACCACGGCCGCGACGGTCCGGGCCGCGCACGACGCCGGGCTCGCGGTGATCCCGTGGACGGTGAACGACGTCCCCACGATGGACGCGCTGCTCGACCTCGGGGTCGACGGGATCATCACCGACGCCCCGGACCGGGCGCGCTGGGTGTTCGAGCGCCGCGGGCTGCCCCTCCCGTCCCCGCACCCGGCAGGCTGACGGCACGACCTCGCCCGGCCGCCGCGCACACCGGACCGCGTCGTGCGAACGGAGCCTGTGGGTTCGCTGGGTTCGCTGGGTTCGCACGAGGTCGTGTCGTTCGCACGGGGTCCGATCCCGTGCGAGGCGCGCAATCCCGTGCGAACCCTCGGTACCCGGACCGCGCCGTGGGTTGCGGGGGGAGCGAGGGGGCGAGGGGGAGTACCGGAGCCGGGCAGGGTGCCGAGGGACTCCGGGGTGCGCTCGCCGGGCAGCGGTCGGCGGGTCCGGTGAGGAGGTTCTGCGGAATCGCTTCCTCAGGCAGCGAGCTCAGCGCAGGTACGTGCCCCGTGTGTGGGAGCACTGGTCCGTGCCCCGTGCCCCGTGCCCCGTGCCCCGTGCCCCGTGCCCCGTGCCCCGTGCCCCGTGCCCCGTGCCCCGTGCCCCGTGCCCCGTGCCCCGTGCCCCGTGCCCCGTGCCCCGTGCCCCGTGCCCCGTGCCCCGTGCCCCGTGCCCCGTGCCCCGTGCCCCGTGCTCCGTGCTCCGTGGCCCGTGGCCCGTGGCCCGTGGCGTGGCTCGTGGCCGGTGGCTGTGGCCGGTGGCCCCGTGGCCCCGTGGCCCCGTGGCCCCGTGGCTGCAGGGCTGCTGGTGGGTCGGATCCCGGTCCTGTCGCGCCCCGGTCCGGCCGAGGACCGGGCGGCCGGCGCGTATTGCGGACACGGGGCCCTGCACGCCCCGCAGCGGGCCGGGCCGGCGAGCGCCTCGACCCGGAACGCGTTCGCACGGGTTCGCCTCGCTCGCACGGGGTCCGATCGCGTGCGAGGAACCCGATTGCGTGCGAGGAACGCGATCTCCTGCGGATCGGGCACGGACCCGACCGGGATGCGCGACACTCCGGCCGAACCCGGCCGGTGCCGATGATGAGTGGGCGCAGGGCGCCGTGCGGGTCGGGCGTCCTAGGAGGTCGTGGCGGGATCCTCGGTGCCCGAGGACTCCGCGGAGTCCGAGGGATCCGCGGTGTCCGCCGGGTCCGCGGTGCTGTCCGTGGGGTCGGTGCCGTCGGAGGAGTCGGTGCCGTCGGTGGACTCCGCCGCGGCGGTCGGGCCCGCGCTGGTGGTACGGACGTTGCGGACGATGTCCCGGCCGAAGGTGACGTCGACGCGCTCGGCGACGGCCAGCTCCAGGACCGCGATCATGACCTCGCCGGAGATCCGGCGCATCCGCTCGATCGTCTCGTAGACGCGCGGCCACTGGTCGTCGGGACGGCCGGAGGCGTCGAACGGCTGCCAGATCTCGCCGAGGAAGAGATCGACGTAGAGCTTGGCGACGGCGTCGGCGTGCTTGCGGAGCTGCTCGACGACGTCGAGGGAGCGGGTGATCGGGATGCCGAGGCCGGTCAGCTCGGCCGCGGCGTTCATCAGCCGCGGGCTGATCTCCTCGTAGGTGTCGTCGCCCAGCTCGCGCAGCAGGCCCATCTTCACGCCGCGCTTGGCCACGCCGACGTCGGTCGTCTCGTACCGCTCGGCCAGCTCGCCGAGGTGCACGATCTGCCGGTCCTCGGGTGCGAACAGCTCGCGCACGGTCCGGATGAACTGCACGACCTGCTCGGTGGAGCCGCCGGTGGTGTCGAGCAGCTTCTTGATGGTGTCGAGCTTGACGCCCTCGTCCTGCAGGTCCTGGATCAGTTCCAGGCGTGCCGAGTGACCGGGCCCGTAGTACCCGGTCCGGGCCCTGACCTGCGGCGGGGGCAACAGCCCCCGTGCCTGGTACGCGCGGATGTTGCGCACGGTGACACCGCTGGCGCGGGCCAGCTCGTCGATCGTGCGCCATCCCTCGAGGTCGGAGCCGTCGTCGGTACCGTCGACCATGACACGAACGCTATCAGGCGCTCATGTGACACAGTGAACCCTCGGACTCTACTTGCTATGTGACATCAAGTTGTGCAGAGTTGATGTCATGTTCCGATCCGCCGTCGCGGCGCCGACACTGCCCCGGCGCCTGCTGTCCGCCGCGGGAGCGCTGACCACGCCGCTGCTGCCCGAGGACTTCCTGACCCTGTTCGACCCGCTGTGGTCGACCTCGACCCTGCGCGGCCGGGTCGTCGCCCGTCGCCGGGAGACCGGACGCGCCGTCTCGGTCACCATCGAGCCGGGCCGCGGCTGGGCCGGGCACCGGGCCGGGCAGTACGTCGGCGTCGGGATCGACGTCGACGGCGTCCGGTACCGGCGGAGCTACTCGCTGACCTCGCCCGAGGACGCGGACCACCTGACGATCACCGTCCAGGAGGTCCCGGACGGCGTCGTCTCCACCCGGCTCGTCCGCGACCTGCCGATCGGCACGATCGTCGAGCTGGAGCAGGCGACCGGCGACTTCACCCTGCCCGCCGAGGCGTCCGGCCCGCTGCTGTTCGTCACCGCGGGCAGCGGCATCACCCCGGTGATGGGCATGCTCCGTAGCCTCGACCGGGCGGGGGACATGCCCGACGTCGTCCTCGTGCACAGCGCGCGGAGCCCGGAGGACACGATCTTCGGCGCCGAGCTGGCCGCCCTCGCCGCGCGGCACCCGTCGTTGCGGGTGGTGCTGCGGCACAGCGGCGTCACCGGCCGGCTCGACCCGGGGACCGTCGACGCCGCCGTCCCCGACCGGGCCGCGCGCACCGTCTACGCGTGCGGGCCCGCCGGACTGCTCGACGCGGTCGAGGAGGCCTGGGACGGCGTCCGTGCCGAGCGCTTCACCCCGCCCGCCCGGGCGGCCGAGGGCACCGGCGGCACCGTCGACCTCGGTGGCGCCGACGTCGAGGTGGAGCCCGGCCAGAGCCTGCTGGAGGCCGGCGAGGCGGCCGGGAGGCTCATGCCGAGCGGTTGCCGGATGGGCATCTGCTTCGGCTGCGTGCTCCCGCTGCGCGAGGGCCGGGTCCGGGACCTGCGAACCGGCGAGGCGCACGGCGAGCCCGGTGACCTCGTCCAGACCTGCATCAACTCCGCGTGCGGCCCGGCCCGGATCGATCTTCCCTGAGCCGGCCACGCACCCGACCACGCACCCGGCCGACATCCGAATCCCGGGGCCGTACGGCCCCGTCCGACCCGAGGAGGTCCGCGTGACCGCAGTCGCCGACAACCCCGCCGTCAGCACCGTGACCGAACCCGGCCCCGAGGAGACCAGCCGGCTGCAGCAGCCGCAGCGCCCGCTGCTCGAGCTCGTCCCGTCGTCCCGCCGTGAGGACGTGCAGGCCACGACCGACCTGACCGCCGAGCAGATCGAGGAGCTCGGCCGGCGGCTCGACGCCATCCGCGACCGGGTGCTCGCCGAGCGCGGCGCGTCGGACGCCGAGTACATCCGCGGCGTCATCCGCAAGCAGCGGGCCCTGGAGATCGGCGGCCGCGCGCTGCTGTTCGCGGGCGTCCTGCCGCCGGCCTGGATCGCCGGCACCGCCATGCTCTCGATCGCCAAGATCCTCGAGAACATGGAGATCGGGCACAACGTCATGCACGGCCAGTGGGACTGGATGCGTGACCCCAAGATCCACTCGTCGACCTGGGAGTGGGACAACGTCTCGTCCTCGGCGGAGTGGAAGCACTCGCACAACTACATGCACCACACGTACACCAACGTCGTCGGCAAGGACCGCGACGTGGGCTACGGGATCCTGCGCCTGTCCGAGGAGCAGAAGTGGAACCCGTACTACCTGGGCAACCCGCTCTACAACGCGTTGCTGAGCCTGTTCTTCGAGTACGGCGTCGCGCTGCACGACCTCGAGGTCGAGAAGCTCGTCGCCGGGCAGAAGCCCTGGTCGCGGGTGTGGCAGCAGATCAAGTCGATCGGGCGCAAGACCGGGCGGCAGGTCCTCAAGGACTACGTCGCGTTCCCGGCGCTGGCCGGCCCGTTCTTCCTGCCGGTGCTCGCCGGGAACGTCACCGCGAACCTCGTGCGCAACGTCTGGTCGCACGCGGTGATCTTCTGCGGGCACTTCCCGACCGGGGCGGTCCAGTTCTCCGAGGAGCAGCTGGAGGACGAGAGCCGCGGCGAGTGGTACGTCCGCCAGCTGCTCGGCTCCGCCAACCTCGACGGCGGCCGGTACTTCCACCTGATGACCGGTCAGCTGAGCTTCCAGATCGAGCACCACCTGTTCCCGGACCTGCCCAGCAACCGCTACGCGGAGGTCGCGCCCGAGGTCCGCGCGCTCTGCGAGGAGTACGGGCTGGAGTACACCTCCGGGCCGCTGTGGACGCAGTACCTGCAGGTCCTGCGCACGATCAATCGACTGGCCCTCCCGAACGGCAAGCGCTGATATGTTCCCTCCGACCGGTACGTCCGATTCGACGGGCGGCCGGTCGGGGGGAAGGAGCCGGCATGCGGCATCTGCAGGGTGTGGTGATCGGGCTGGTCGGCACGGTGCTGGCGCTGGCCGTCGCCGGGCGCGGGATGGGGACCGCGTTCGAGGCCTCGATGCGCATGCAGCTGGACGCGGTCCCCGCGGGCGCGGCGCTCCTGCTGCTCGGCGGGGTGCTGCTGGGCGGGGTCGCGCTCGCCGTGCGGGTCTCGCCCGCCGCGCCCCTGACCGGGGCCGTGCTGCTGATCCTGCTCTCGGCGTACTCCTGGTTCGACCCGCAGGCGCTGTTCGGTCTCGGCCGCGGGCTCGGCTACCTGCTCGGCCTGCAGTACGGCGCGCTCCTCGCCGGGATGCTCGCGGTGGTGGCGTTCCTGCGGCCGCGACGCACCCGCCCGGCCGGACCGGCGATCCCGGCCCCGGGATCGTCCGGCCCGGTCGTGCACTGACCGGTCCGGCTCAGGCCGCGGGGACGGCGTCGAGGAAGCCGTGCACCGCGGCGATGCGGCCGTCCCCGGCGACCACGACGACGTCGAACCCGATCACCGGCGGTTCCGCGCCGGCCGCCCACACCTCGGGCGGCGCGGCGGCCCAGCGGAACCGGGCCCGGTCGTGGTGGGAGTCGACGTCGCCGTAGCGGCGGAACTCGCAGCCCGCCAGCTTCTGCCGGGCCGCGTCCAGGAAGCCGGCGACGCCGTCGTGCCCGGCCACGTCGGCGAGCGGGTCGGTGTAGGTGCAGTCCGCGGTGAACAGTTCGGCGACCAGGCCCGTGCGGGTGGCCGGGTCGGATTCGTTGAAGGCGCCGACGTAGCGCTCGGCGAGGGCGGTGAAATCGGTCATCGCTGCGGTCCTCCGGATCTCGGTGTCGCTGACGGGACCGAGCGTGCGCCGCCGCGGCGGGCGGCGCGATGACCCGTGAGGTAACGCCGTCCCGTTACCTCCGGGGTAGTCGTCGCCGTTCCCGCCCGTCGCTAGCGTGGGCCCGGTGAGCAGCGCACACGCCCGTCCGTCCCGGAACGCGGGCCCGGGGGAGATGCTCCGGTTCTGGCGGGCCCGGCGGCGGCGCAGCCAGCTCGACCTCGCCCTGGCCGCGGGCGTCTCGACCCGGCACCTGAGCTTCGTCGAGACCGGACGGTCCGGAGCCAGCCGCGAGCTGCTGGGCGCGCTGGCCGAGGAGCTGGAGATCCCGCTGCGTGAGCGGAACGCGCTGCTGCTCGCCGCCGGCTACGCCCCGGCGTACACCGAGCGCCCGCTCGACGACCCGGACCTCGCGCCCGTCCGGTCCGCGCTGGAGGCGCTGGTCGCCGCGCACGACCCGTACCCGGCGCTCGTGGTGGACCGCTGGGGCGACGTGCAGCTCGCCGGGGCGGCGGTCGCACCGCTGCTGGCCGGGCTGGACCCGGCGGCGTCCGGCCCGCCGGTGAACGTCTACCGGGTCTGCCTGCACCCGGGCGGGCTCGCGCCGCGGATCCGCAACCTCGCCCAGTGGCGCGAGCACCTGCTGCACCGGCTGGAGCGCCAGGTCCGGGTCACCGGGGACCCGCGGCTGGCGGAGCTGCTCGCCGAGTGCCGCGGCTACCCGGCGCCGGCCGAGACCGCGCTGCCGTCGCCGGGGTCCGACGTGCTCCTGCCGCTGCTGCTCGACACCCCGGACGGCCCGCTGGCGTTCCACTCGACGATGACGACGTTCGGCGCCCCGCACGACGTCACCCTCGCCGAGCTGGCGCTGGAGACGTTCCTGCCCGCCGACGACGCGACCCGCTCGGCGCTGGCCGCGGGCTGAACCACCCGTCAGCCGGAGACGCCCGAGGACAGCGACAGCACCGGCACCGTCCCGTTGAGCGCGTGGTCACCGATCACCTGCTGCTTGTAGACGATCGGGTTGTGCACGGCCAGCGTCCGGGCGTTGCGCCAGTGCCGGTCGAGCGCGCGGTCGACGTCGACCGTGGAGGCCCCACCCACCTCGAACAGGTCCGACGTCGCGTCCAGCACGAGCTGCGGGACGGTCGACTGGGCCCGGTAGACGTCGAGCTCGGCGGTGTCGGCGTGCTCCGGTTCGGTGAGCGCCCGGTCCAGCGAGGCGGCGGCGGCGTCGACGGTCGCGGCCACCGTGAAGGCGACCGCGTCGACCTTCCCGACGACCTGCTGCACCAGCGGGTCGTCCTTGGGCAGGTCGGCGTTGCCGTAGGGCCAGTTCCGCTTCCGGTCCCGGACGTAGGCGGCGACGTCGTCGGCCGCCCGCCGCGCGATCCCGGCGAGCGCCGCCAGCTGCACGAGCTGCAGGAACGCCTGCCGGACCGGCACGTGCCGGTCGACCGGGGCCGGGCGGACCTGGGCCGGGTCGACCTCGACACCGGTGAACCGGGTGGTGCCGCTGGCGGTGAGCTTCTGCCCGAACCCGCGCCAGTCGTCGATCCGCTCGACGCCGGGCGCGGTGGTCTCGACGAGCACGGTGACCCGGTTCCCGTCCGGGTCGAGCGCGACGACGTCGACGAGGTCGGCGTAGAGGGTCCCGGTGCAGTAGAACTTCTCGCCGTCGAGCAGCAGCCGGTCGCCGTCGCGGCGCAGCACCGTGGTGGAGGAGTCGCGGACCACCCCGCCGCGCTCGGAGATCGCGTTGCCGACCAGCCTCCCGGACGCGATCTGCTCCAGCCGGCCGCGCAGCACCGCGTCGTCCGGGTCCGCCTGCCACAGCTCGGCGAACGCCAGGTGGGTGCGCAGTGCCTGCGGGATGTTCGAGTCCGCGGCCGCCAGCTCGACGAGCAGCGCGAACAGCTGCCGCAGCGTGACGCCCGAGCCACCCCGGTCGGCCGGCACGCGCAGCGCTCCGAACCCCGCGTCGCGCAGCGCGGCGATCTCCTTCTCCGGCAGGCGGCGGTGCAGCTCGCGCTCGACCGCACCGGCGGCGATCTCGTCGAACAGCGGGCGGAACCGGGCGTGCAGCTCGGCGTCGGACACGGGCACGGGGGTCTCCTCGGTTCGGGCGGTGGTCGGGCGGGTCACGCCGGGACGGAGCGGCGGACGTGTGCCGCGGCGGGGTGGTCCGCGAGCGCGTGGGCGTGACCCTCGCCGTAGAGGTGCTCGCGCAGGGTGGCGCCCTCCGGGCGCTCGGCGAGCATCCCGCGCCGGCGCAGCTCGGGCACCACGTGCTCGACGACGTCGGCGAAGGTCCCCGGGGTGGTGGCGTAGGCGAGGTTGAACCCGTCGACGTCGGCGACGTCGACCCAGCGGGCCATCTCGTCGGCGACCGTCTCCGGCCCGCCGACGACGACCGCGCCCATCCCGCCGATGCCGATGTGCTCGGCGATGTCGCGCGGGGTCCACTCCCGGTCCGGGTCGGCGGTGGTGAACTGCTCGACGGCGCTGCGCAGCGCCTCGGTCTCGGCGTAGCGCAGCGGCTCGTCCGGGTCCATCGTCGACAGGTCCAGGCCGGACCAGCCGCCGTAGAGGGTGAGCGCCCCCTCCAGCGAGACGTACCGGCGCAGGTCCTCGTACTTCTCCTGCGCCTCGGCGTCGGTGGCGCCGGTGACGACCGTGAGCAGCGAGAAGTACTTCAGCGACCGCGGGTCCCGGCCGAGCTCGGCGGCGGTGCGGCGGGTCGCGGCGATCCGCGGCGCCAGGGTCTCCGGGGTGGCCGCGGTGACGAAGACGCCCTCGGCGTGCCGGGCGGCGAAGGCGCTGCCGCGCGGTGAGGCGCCGGCCTGGAAGATCGTCGGCGTGCGCTGCGGCGACGGCTCGGTCAGGCCGATCCCGGGGACGTCGAAGAACTCGCCGTGGTGGCCGATCGGGTGGACCTTGTCCGGGTCGGTGTAGATCCCGTTCTCCCGGTCGAGCCGCACGGCGTCGGCGTCCCAGGACGCCTCCCACAGCTGGTAGACGACGTCCATGAACTCGTCGGCGACGTCGTAGCGGCGGTCGTGCGGGACCTGCACCTCCAGCCCGAGGTTGCGTGCCGCCGAGTCCAGGTACGACGTGACGACGTTCCAGGCGACCCGACCGCGGGTGTAGTGGTCGAGCGTGGCGAGGCGGCGGGCGAACGCGTACGGCTTCTCGTAGGTCAGCGACACGGTGATGCCGAACCCGAGCCGCTCGGTGACCGCGGCCATCGCGGAGACGGCCAGTGTCGGGTCGCCGACCGGGACCTGGATGCCGTCGCGGATCGCCGGTTCCGGCCCGCCGCGGTAGACGTCGTAGAGCCCGAGGACGTCGGCGACGAACAGGCTGGTGAACCCGCCGCGCTCCAGCAGCTGCGCGAGGTCGGTCCAGTAGGTCAGGTCGTGGAACCGGTGCGACTCGTCGTCGGGGTGGCGCCACAGGCCGGGGGACTGGTGCCCGGCGCAGGTCATGTCGAACGCGTTCAGGTGGATCCGGCGGGTGGTCACGGGCGCTCCGGGGCTCGGCGTGCGACCGCCGCGCGGCCGCGGACCGGGACGGTCCGGCGCGGGCGGTGGTGCGGGTACGGGGTGCGGGTCCTCAGGGGGCCGGACAGCCGGCGGACCCGGTGCGGCACAGGTCGACGTGCCGCCGGGACACGAGCAGCGGCGACGTCGGTCCGCGCCTGGTGCCCATCGTGTCCCTCCGTGATCGCCGGTCGGGGCCAGGGTAGGCGAGGACGCCCGCCGCGTGCCGTGAGCCGTGCCTCAGCCGGCCGCCGACCCGCCGGTCCGCCCGCGCCGGACGGGGCTACCCTGGTGCAGCGTGGCACCCACCTCCGTCTTCCCTGTCCTGGAGTCGATCCTGCCCCGCGTCTCCAAGCCGGTGCAGTACGTCGGCGGTGAGGGGAACTCGCAGATCAAGCCGTGGGAGTCCGCGACCGTCCGCTGGGCCCTGCTGTACCCCGACGCCTACGAGGTCGGGCTGCCCAACCAGGGCGTGCAGATCCTCTACGAGGTCCTCAACGAGCGCACGGACGCCCTCGCCGAACGCTGCTACTCGGTCTGGCCCGACCTCGAGGAGCTGATGCGCTCCACCGGCGTCCCGGCCTTCACCGTCGACGCCCACCACCCGGTCGGCGCGTTCGACGTGCTCGGCGTGTCGTTCTCCACCGAGCTCGGCTACACGAACCTGCTCACCACCCTCGACCTCGCCGGCGTCCCGCTGCACGCGACGGACCGCGACGAGAGCCACCCGGTCGTCGTCGCGGGCGGGCACGCGGCGTTCAACCCGGAGCCGGTCGCCGACTTCGTCGACGTCGCCGCCCTCGGTGACGGCGAGGAGGTCGTCGGCGACATCACCGACGTCGTGAAGGGCTGGAAGGACGAGGGCCGCCCCGGCGGCCGGCACGAGCTGCTGGTCCGGCTCGCCGGCACCCCCGGCTGCTACGTCCCCTCGCTCTACGACGTGACCTACGGCGACGACGGCGCGATCACCGCCGTCGCCCCCGCCGAGGACCGGGTCCCCGCGACCGTCCAGAAGCGGACGACGGTCGAGCTGGACGAGTGGCCCTACCCGAAGAAGCCGCTGGTCCCGCTGGCCGAGACGGTGCACGAGCGGGCGTCGGTGGAGATCTTCCGCGGCTGCACCCGCGGCTGCCGGTTCTGCCAGGCCGGGATGATCACCCGTCCGGTGCGGGAGCGGTCGCTGCAGGGCATCGGCGAGATGGTCGACGCCGCCGTCCGGTCGTCCGGGTTCGACGAGGTCGGCCTGCTGTCGCTGTCGAGCGCCGACCACTCCGAGATCGCCGAGGTCACCAAGGGGCTCGCCGACCGCTACGAGGGCACCAACACCTCGCTGTCGCTGCCGAGCACCCGGGTCGACGCGTTCAACATCGACCTCGCCAACGAGATCTCCCGCAACGGGCGCCGCTCCGGGCTGACGTTCGCCCCGGAGGGCGGTTCCGAGCGGATCCGCCGCGTGATCAACAAGATGGTGTCCGAGGACGACCTCATCCGGACCTGCGCGGAGGCGTTCTCGCAGGGCTGGCGGCAGGTGAAGCTCTACTTCATGTGCGGCCTCCCGACCGAGACCGACGAGGACGTCCTGGAGATCGCCGGGATGGCCTACCGGGTGATCCAGGCGGGCCGGAAGGCGTCCGGCCGCAACGACGTCCGCTGCACCATCTCGATCGGCGGGTTCGTGCCGAAGCCGCACACCCCGTTCCAGTGGGCCTCGCAGTGCCACCCGGAGGTCGTCGACTCCCGGCTGCGCAAGCTGCGCGAGGCCGTGAACGCCGACCGCAAGATCGGCCGCAACATCGGCATGCGGTACCACGACGGCGAGCCCTCGCTGATCGAGGGACTGCTCGCCCGCGGCGACCGCCGGGTCGGCGCCGTGATCGAGCGGGTCTGGCGCGACGGCGGCCGGTTCGACGGCTGGTCCGAGCACTTCTCCTACACCCGCTGGGTCGACTCCGCCGCCGCGGTACTGGAGCCGATGGGCGTCGACCTCGACTGGTTCACCACCCGCGAGCGGTACGAGGACGAGATCCTCCCGTGGGACCACCTCGACTCCGGTCTGGAGAAGGACTGGCTGTGGGAGGACTGGCAGGAGGCGCTGTCCGGGCGCGAGCAGGACGACTGCCGCTGGACCCCGTGCTTCGACTGCGGCGTCTGCCCCTCCACCGGCACCGACATCGAGGTCGGCCCCAGCGGCACCACGCTGCTGCCGCTCACGGTGGTCAACCCGACGGCGTCCGGTGCCGGGTCGCTCCCGGCACGACCGGCGGACGCGACGGGGCAGGAGCCGGGGTCGGGTGGCTGAGAACGGACTGTCCTCGATCCCCGATCCCGCCGTCGACGACGCCACCGGCGGGTCCTGGGAGCACGGCGGCCGTCGGCTGCGGGTGCGCGTCGCCGACGAGCGCGACGTCGCCGCGCTGGCCCGGCTGCGCCGCCAGTGGATGGAGGAGCGCGCGGGCCGCGCGGTCGGCGACCCGTCGTTCGACGAGGCGTTCGCCGCCTGGTGGCGGGTGGAGCAGCCACGCCGGGCGTTCTGGATCGCCGAGGCCGGCAGCGACCGCGCCGGCTGGACGCCGGTCGGCTCGATCAACGCGCTGGAGACGGTGCAGATGCCCCGTCCCGGCGGGCGCGGCGCCCGCACCGGGCAGGTCGGGAACGCGTTCGTACTGGCGGCCTTCGCCGAGGCCGGGGTGCCGCGGGTGCTGCTGTCGGCGGTCGTCGCGCACGCCAGGGCCCGCGGGTACCGGCGGCTGATGCTCGCCCCCACCGCGGGCAGCGCCGCCTTCTACCGGCGGGCCGGGTTCCTGCCCGCCGGTGACGCGCTGCTCGTGCTGGAGCCGTAGCGGGCGGCCGGTGGGTGGCTCCCGGCCGTCGTCGCCGGGGCGTGGTCCGCGGTGACCGCGCAGCGGGCGTCGCGCGGGTGCAGCTCGATCGGGCAGCACACGTCGGTGTCGGCGACCAGCGTCGCGCAGGCCCGGCGCAGCGTCTCCGCCGCGCCCCCCGGGTCGCCGAGCCGGGCCCGGGCCGCGGCCACGCCGCGGGTGGTGAGCGGGACCCGGCGGGCGTCGTCGAGGGCATCGGCGAGGGTGAGCGCGTCGGCCAGCACCTCCTCGGCGACCCGGACCAGCTCCCGGACCGCCCCACGTCCGGCGGGTGCGCACGGCAGGTCCCGGCGGGCCTGCTGCATCCGCAGCCCGGAGCGGGCCAGCTCGAGCCGCCTGCCGTGCAGCCAGGCCGCGTACTCCGGGACGTCGGGTTCGGCGCCCTCCAGCAGCGGCAGCGTCGCCTCCACCACCGGCCACCGGTCCGGCGGGCGACCGGCGAGGACGTCCAGCACGTCCACCGCGACGCCGTCGGCGGGCTCGGCCCGCAGCGGGTCGCCGCCGATCCGTACCGCGCCGCCGGTGGCCCGCCGGGCCCGGCTGAGCGTCCAGCGCAGCGCCGCCGCGGGATCGTCGGTGTCCGGGAAGAGCAGCTCGACCGCCCGGCACCGCGGCACCGGGCCGGTCGAGCACAGCAGCAGGGCGAGCAGCGCCCAGGGCTTGCGGCCCCGGACGGCCGGCACACCCGAGGCCCGGGGCGGGCCGAGCAGCCGGACGACGGTCATCGTCGCGCTCCTGGGACACGCCGGTGGAGGACGTCCAGGATGGCAGCACGAGCACCTCGTACGGCGCCCGCCGTTCGGCCGCCGGGCCTCAGGTCCGCACGGCCGTGACCACCAGGTACTCGGCGTCCCAGTGGTCGCCGGTCCGGGTGCGCTCCAGATGGTCGAGGAACGCCCCGTCGAGCTCCGCGGTCCGGTCCGCGTCCCCGGCGAGCCCGGCGTAGGCGGCGATCACGGGTCCGTAGTTGCGCTTCCACCAGGCCCGGAACTCCTCGGGTGAGTCGGTCACCGCCAGCCGCGCGATGCCGGTCGAGGCCTGCACGTCCCGGACGCCGTCGCCGAGCAGGCCGCGCACGTGCGCCTCGTCGCCCCAGCGCGGGCCGGGCGTGGCACCGGGCGGCGGGGCCGGTACGAACGGCCGCAGGGTCGTGAACATCCCGCCGATGAACCCGGTCGGGGTCCAGTTCAGCAGGCCGATCCGCCCGCCGGGCCGGCAGACCCGCAGCAGCTCGGCGGCGGCCCGCTCGTGGAACGGGGCGAACATCACGCCCACGCAGGAGAGCACGACGTCGAACATCGCGTCCTCGAAGGGGAGGGCGTGCGCGTCGGCCTCGACCCACTCCAGCCCGATCCCGCGGGCGTCGGCGATCCGCGCGCCCTCGGCCAGCAGCTCGGGGGTGAGGTCGGACGCGACCACCTCGGCACCGGCCAGCGCGGCCGGGATCGCCGCGTTGCCGGTGCCCGCGGCGATGTCGAGCACCTGCTCGCCGGGGCCGACGCCGGTGGCCTCGACCAGGACGGTCCCGAGCCCGGGGATGAGGTCGGCGGCGACCGTGCCGTAGTCGCCCGAGCTCCACACGGAGCGGTGCTTCGCGCCGATCGCGGACAGGTCCGGGGTGGCGGTCATGGAGGTCTCCTCGCTCTCGGCGGCAGCGTCGGTGCTGATGCGGACTGCTGATGCGGGCGAGGTTCCGCGCGAGGCGTGTGCCGGACCGTGTGCGCGCCCCTCCTAGACTCCGGGGCATGGCACGTGTGAAGGCGGGAGCGGCGGCGAACCCGGCACCACCGACGGTGCAGCGGGTGCGGCTGCGCTTCGCCAAGCGCGGCCGGCTGCGCTTCCTGTCCCACCGTGACGTGGCCCGCAGCTTCGAGCGTGCGGTGCGCCGGGCCGGCGTCCCGGTGTCGCACTCGCACGGGTTCAGCCCGCACCCGCGGCTGTCCTGGGTCGGTGCCGCGCCGACCGGCGCGGCCAGCGAGGCCGAGTACGTCGAGATGGGCCTCACCCGCGAGCTCGATCCGGCGGTGGTGTGCGAGGCGATGGACCGCGCGCTCCCGGACGGTCTCGACGTCCTGGAGGCCGTCGTCGCCGAGCCGCCGGCGCTCGCCGAGCGGATCGACGCCGGCCGGTGGCGCCTGGAGGTGCGGGGCGTGCCGCACGCCGACGTCGAGGCGGCCGTCGCGACGCTCCTGGAGCGGGAGTCGGTGGTGGTGATCCGTGTCACTCCGTCGGGCCGCAAGGAGATCGACGTGCGTGCCGCACTGGTCTCGCTGTCGGTCGATCCCCAGGTGAGTGACGACGTCCCGGACCCGGCGGCGGGTTCCCCGGGTCCGGCTACCGGCTGTGCGATACTGACGGCGGTCGTTCGGCAGACGACACCGACCGTTCGACCCGACGACGTACTGGGTGCGCTCGGTGTTGTCGCAGACCTGGCGCCACCGGTACCGGTGACGGCCACCCGATTGGCGCAGGGTCTGCTCGACGACGGGGGCGACCTGGTGGACCCGCTCGGTGCGGTACCGGCGACCCGGGGCCGACCGGTCGGATCCTGATCCGGACGGCACTCACGCCGCCGGCGGCGCCGTCGAGGCAGGACCCCCGGAGATCCGGGACAGCGACACCAGATGTGCCGCACCGCGCAACCCGCGCGAGCTGCGGAACGAGTACGCGCAAGGTCCCTGCGCGGCCGCCTCCCGAACGAGGCGCCCGGGGGCGAAGGAGCTGAATGTCCGTGAACGACGCGCCCGCCGGTGGTACCGGCGGGCCCTCCGGTGAGCCCGTCCCGACCCCGGACCTGCCGGAGAAGATGCGGGTGCACGCACTGGCCAAGCTGCTCGGCCGGGCCAGCAAGGACGTCCTCGGAGCGCTGACGACGCTCGGCCACGAGGTCCGCAGCGTCCAGTCCAACATCACCCGCGCGACGGCCGAGCAGGTCCTCGCGGCACTGGCCCCGGTGGCCGGGGAGGGTGACACCGAGCCGTCGGCCGCCGAGCCGTCCCCCACCGAGCCGTCCCTGGCTGAGTCGTCCGCCGCCGAGCCTTCCGTCGCCGAGCCGGTCGAGCCGGCCGCCGCGGACCTCGGGCAGGACGCCCCGGCGCCCGAGCGGACCGGGCGGCGGACCGGCCCGCGGGCGGCCGCACACAACCCGTTCGGACCGGCCGACTCCGGGCCGGCCGCGACCCGGGCCTCCGCACCCGCGGAGCCGGCCGCCTTCGCGCCCGCCTTCGCCGCCCCGATGTTCCAGGCCCCGACCGCGCCGGCCGCCCCCGCGGCGCCGCCCGCGTCCGCGCCGGCCGGCACGGAGGACGGCGAGGGCACCGGTGGCGCCAGGAAGGGCCGCAAGGGCCGGAAGAAGCAGCGCGACGCCGAGGCCGTGGCCGAGGACGAGCAGGCCACCACCCCGGCGGGCGACACCGCCGCCGAGGACTCCGCCGACCCCGCCGACTCCGACGCCGACTCCGGTGGGACGGACTCCGCCGATGCCGACGCCGACCGATCCGAGGACGACGCCGACGGCGACGCCCGCCGGCGCCGCCGTCGTGGCCGTCGTGGCCGTGGCCGGGGCAAGGGCGGCGACGAGCAGGGCGAGAACGACCAGGACGCCGACGACACCGACTCCGACTCCGACGCCGGGTCCGGTGAGGGCTCCGGTGAGGAGACCCCGGCCGGGTCGGGGGACTCCGGTGACGGCGACGGGGACGAGCAGTCGTCGGGCGGCTCCCGCCGCCGGCGCCGCCGCCGTCGCAAGGGCGGGTCCGACGTCGAGGACCGCTCCGAGGACGACCCGCCGAACACCGTCACCAAGGTCCGTGAGGCCCGCTCCGACTCCGGCTCGTCGTCCTCCGACGACCAGGTGCAGGGCGTGCGTGGCTCGACCCGGCTCGAGGCGAAGCGCCAGCGCCGCCGCGACGGCCGGGACGCCGGCCGCCGCCGCCCGCCGATCCTGTCCGAGTCCGAGTTCCTGGCCCGCCGGGAGTCCGTCGACCGGCAGATGGTGATCCGCCAGCTGGCCGACCGCACCGAGATCGGCGTGCTGGAGGACTCGGTCCTCGTCGAGCACTTCATCACCGGTGGCGGTTCCGGCTCCTCCATGGTGGGCAACATCTACCTCGGCCGGGTGCAGAACGTGCTGCCGTCGATGGAGGCGGCCTTCGTCGACATCGGGCGCGGCCGCAACGCCGTGCTCTACGCCGGTGAGGTCAACTGGGACGCCGCCGGTCTCAACGGCAAGGCCCGCAAGATCGAGCAGGCGCTGTCGTCCGGCGACCAGGTGCTGGTGCAGGTCACCAAGGACCCGGTCGGGCACAAGGGAGCCCGGCTGACCACGCAGATCTCGCTGGCCGGCCGGTTCCTGGTCTACGTGCCCTCCGGCGGTGCCGCGGGCATCTCCCGCAAGCTGCCCGACACCGAGCGCAAGCGGCTCAAGGAGATGCTGAAGGAGATCGTCCCGTCCGAGGCCGGGGTGATCATCCGGACGGCGTCCGAGGGCGTCTCGCACGACGCCCTGGAGCGTGACGTCCGCCGGCTGCAGGCGCAGTGGGAGGTCGTCAAGGAGAAGTCCGAGAAGACCGGCCCCGGCGCACCGAAGGCCCCGACGCTCCTCTACGAGGAGCCGGACATGCTGGTCAAGGTCGTCCGGGACCAGTTCAACGAGGACTTCTCGAAGCTGATCGTGTCCGGGGCGGACGCCTGGGACACCGTCTCGGGCTACGTCGAGCACGTGGCCTCCGAGCTGACCGAGCGGATGCACCGGCACACCGGCCCGTCCGACGTCTTCACCGAGTACCGGATCGACGAGCAGCTGCTCAAGGCGCTGGACCGGAAGGTCTGGCTGCCGTCGGGCGGCACGCTGGTGATCGACCGGACCGAGGCGATGACCGTCGTCGACGTCAACACCGGCAAGTTCACCGGCTCCGGCGGCAACCTCGAGGAGACCGTCACCCGGAACAACCTGGAGGCGGCCGAGGAGGTCGTCCGCCAGCTCCGGCTCCGCGACATCGGCGGGATCATCGTCGTCGACTTCATCGACATGGTGCTGGAGGCGAACCGCGACCTCGTGCTGCGCCGCCTCACCGAGTGCCTGGCCCGCGACCGCACCCGGCACCAGGTGGCCGAGGTGACCTCGCTCGGCCTGGTGCAGATGACCCGCAAGCGGGTCGGCGGGGGGCTGCTGGAGCACTTCTCGACGCCGTGCGAGCACTGCCGTGGCCGTGGCGTGGTGATCTCCACCGATCCGGCGGAGCAGCACCAGCACCAGCACAACGGGAACGGCAACGGCAACGGCCGGGGCGGCAACGACAACGGCAACAACGGCGGCGGCAACGGTGACGGCGGTGGCCGTCGGCGGCGTCGTCGCGGCGGCGGGGACTCCGGCAACGGGGCCCCGTCCGGCCAGTCGAACGGCTCCGACCAGGGCTCGGACGGCAACGGCTCGGACCGCAACGGCTCGGACCGCAACGGTGCCGACCACGGTTCCGACCGGAACGGCAACGGCTCGGCCGAGCGCTCCGTGGACACCACCACCGCCGTGGCCGGCGTGGCCGCGGTCGCCGCGGCCGCACAGGGCGGCGAGGGCGCGTCGGCCGGCACCACGGTCCCCGACACCCCGGAGTCCGGCACCGAGCCGGCACGGTCCACGCCGACCGGGTCCGCGCCTGCCGAGGACGCGCCGGCCGGCACCGGGCCCGCCCCGGCGGACACCACGGTCACCGACGCCGCGCCCGCCCCGCCCGTCGACCCGGACGCCGGTCCGGCCGTCGCCGAGCCGGTCGGCGAGCTGACCGGCTCCGCCGTCCCGTCCGCCGGCGCCGAGCCCGCCGGGCGGGCGCGCAAGACCGAGCCCGCCGAGCCCGTCGAGGAGGCGGTGCCGGAGGCACCCGCTCCGCGCCGTCGCAAGGTCAGCCGCTCGGCCGGGGCCCCGGTCGCGGCCGGTGAGCCGGTCGTCATCACCACCTCGTCCCCGTCCGGTGAGTCCGGCGCGGGGGAGACGGGGACGGGGGAGGCCGCCACCGGCGACGCCCCCGCCACCCCGGACCACCCGGAGGCGGCCGAGGCCGTCTCCCGGCCCCGCCGCCGTCGTCGTACGGCGTCCCGCCCCGCGGGCCCGCCCCAGGACGGGGGGTGAGTGCGACCCCGTCAGCGGGGTCGCGTACCCTTGACCGACAGAAGCCACGCCTCTGTGCTCAGCAAACGGGGGACGTGGCGTGCGCGCCGGGATCGGCGCGAGCTGTGAGAGACCCGTGCGCGCTCCAGTAGCGCCCCCGATTTTCAGGAGTCGTGCGTCAGCGATGTACGCGATCGTCAAGACCGGCGGCAAGCAGTACAAGGTGGCCGTCGACGACGTGGTCACCGTCGAGAAGATCGACGGTGAGCCCGGCGCCGAGATCAGCCTTCCCGCCGTGCTGCTCGTCGACGGCGACCAGGTGACCACCGATGCCAGCGGCCTCACCTCCGCGGTGTCCGCCACCGTCGTCGAGCACACGAAGGGTCCGAAGATCCGGATCCACAAGTTCAAGAACAAGACCGGGTACCACAAGCGTCAGGGTCACCGCCAGCCCCTGACGAAGGTCCAGGTCACCGCGATCGGCAAGTAAGGAGCCTGCGTCATGGCACACAAGAAGGGTGCATCCAGCTCCCGCAACGGTCGCGACTCCAATGCCCAGTACCTGGGCGTGAAGCGGTTCGGCGGCCAGGTCGTCAAGGCCGGCGAGATCCTCATCCGTCAGCGCGGCACCGCCACCCACCCGGGTGTCAACGTCGGGCGCGGCAAGGACGACACGCTGTTCGCCCTCGCCGCCGGTACCGTCGAGTTCGGTTCCAAGCGCGGCCGCAAGACCGTCAACATCGTGCCGGCCGAGGTCTGAGCGACCCGCCAGCACAGCGACGCCGACGGCGGGTCACCCCGGTAGCGGGGGGCCCGCCGTTCGTCGTGTCACCACCGTCGTCACAGAGGAGCACCATCATGTCCCGGTTCGTGGACCGCGTCGTGCTGCACGCGACCGCGGGTGCCGGGGGCAACGGCTGCGCCTCGGTGCACCGCGAGAAGTTCAAGCCGCTCGGCGGCCCCGACGGCGGCAACGGCGGCCGGGGCGGGTCGATCGTCCTGGTCGTCGACCCGGGCGTGCACACGCTGCTCGACTACCACCACCGCCCGCACGCCGCGGCGCGCAGCGGAACGCAGGGGCAGGGCGCGTTCAAGAACGGCGCCAACTCCCCGGACACCGAGCTGCGCGTCCCGGACGGCACAGTCGTGCTCGACGAGGACGGTGAGGTCGTGGCCGATCTCGTCGGCCCCGGCACCCGGTTCGTGGCCGCCCGTGGCGGCCGCGGCGGGCTCGGCAACGCGGCGCTCGCGAGCGCCGCGCGCAAGGCGCCCGGCTTCGCGCTGCTCGGCGAGCCCGGCGACGACGTCCACTTCACCCTGGAGCTGCGCTCGCTGGCCGACGTCGGCCTGGTCGGCTTCCCCAGCGCGGGCAAGTCCTCGCTGGTCGCGTCGCTGTCCGCGGCCCGGCCGAAGATCGCCGACTACCCCTTCACCACGCTCGTCCCGCAGCTCGGTGTGGTCAGCGCCGGCGACGAGACCTTCACCGTCGCCGACGTCCCGGGGCTCATCCCGGGCGCCGCCGACGGCCGCGGGCTGGGCCTGGAGTTCCTGCGGCACGTCGAGCGCTGCTCGGTGCTGGTGCACGTCGTCGACTGCGCGACCTTCGAGACCGAGCGCGACCCGGTGTCCGACATCGAGGCCCTGGAGACCGAGCTGGCGCACTACGCCGACCAGCTGGGCACCAGCGCCCTCGGGGAGCGGATCGACGAGCGGCCGCGGCTGATCGCACTCAACAAGATCGACGTCCCGGACGCTGCGGATCTCGTCGACATGGTCCGCGAGGACCTGACCGAGCGGTTCGGCTGGCCGGTGTTCGCGATCTCCACCGCGTCCCGGGCCGGGCTGCGGGAGCTGACCTTCGCGATGGCCGAGCGGGTCGCGGCGGCCCGGGCCGCCCGTCCGGAGGTCGAGCCGACCCGGATCGTGCTCCGCCCGAAGGCGGTCGACGACTCCGGGTTCACCATCGAGCCGGACACCGAGATCGAGGGTGGGTTCGTCGTGCGCGGCGAGCGGCCCGAGCGCTGGATCCGGCAGACCAACTTCGACAACGACGAGGCCGTCGGCTACCTCGCGGACCGGCTCGCCCGGCTCGGCGTCGAGGAGGGGCTGGCCAAGGCCGGTGCCGTGCCCGGCTGCCCGGTCACCGTCGGCGACGTCACGTTCGACTGGGAGCCGTCCACCCCGGCCGGGGTGGCGGCGCTGCTCACCGGCCGCGGCACCGACATCCGGCTGGAGAGCCACGACCGGGTCGGCTCGGCCGAGCGCAAGCAGGCCCGGGCGGCGCGGCGGGCACACCTGTCCGACGCCGAGCTCGCGGCGGGGGCGCACTACGCCTCCGACCGCGAGATCGAGGAGTGACCACCCGCGCGGCGCTCGGGGCCGCCCGCCGGGTCGTCGTCAAGGTCGGGTCGTCGTCGCTGACCAGCCTCACCGGCGGTCTCGACCCGGCGCGGCTCGACGCGCTCGTCGACGCACTGATGGCCCGCCGCGACACCGGCAGCCAGGTGGTGCTCGTGTCGTCCGGTGCGATCGCCGCGGGGCTGGCGCCGCTGCAGCTGCGCAGGCGTCCGCGTGACCTCGCCACCCAGCAGGCCGCGGCGTCGGTCGGGCAGCTGCTGCTGGCGCACGCGTACTCGGCGTCGTTCGCCCGGTACGGGCAGGGCATCGGGCAGGTGCTGCTCACCGCCGACGACATGATCCGCCGCTCGAACTACCGCAACGCCCAGCGGACGCTGGAGCGGCTGCTGCAGCTCGGCTCGCTCCCGGTGGTCAACGAGAACGACACCGTGGCCACCGCCGAGATCCGTGTCGGCGACAACGACCGGCTCGCCGCGCTGGTGGCCCACATCGTCGGTGCGGACGCGCTCGTGCTGCTCTCCGACGTCGACGGCCTCTACGACGGCGATCCCCGCGACCCGGGTGCGGCGCTGGTCGGCGAGGTGGAGACCCCGTCCGAGCTCGCCGGGATCAGCGTCACCCGTCCCGGGTCCGGCCTGGGTACCGGCGGGATGGCGACGAAGGTGACGGCCGCGGCGATGGCGTCGGCGGCCGGGATCCCGGTGCTGCTGACCTCGGCCGACGAGGCGGCTCCCGCACTCGCCGCCGGCCCGGACGGCCCCAAGGTCGGGACCGCCTTCCGGGCGGCGGGCACCCGGATGAGCGCCCGCCGGTTCTGGCTGCGGCACGCGGCCGACGTCCGCGGCGCGCTGGACCTCGACGACGGTGCCGTCGAGGCGGTCCGCGCCCGGCGCCGGTCACTGCTCGCCGCCGGGGTGCACGGGGTCTCCGGGGACTTCGTGGCGGGCGACGTCGTCGAGCTGCTGGCCCCGCACGGCCGGGCGATCGCCCGCGGCGTCGTGTCCTACGACGCGACGGAGCTGCCCTCGATGATCGGGCGCCGCACCCGTGAGCTGCCCCCCGAGCAGCGCCGGGAGCTCGTGCACGCCGACGATCTGGTCACGATGTGACCCGTGAGTGGTTTTGTCGGTCCCGGCCGCGATAACCACTCACGAGGCAGAATGCCCCCCATGCCGACGCCGGAGGACGCCCGGGCCGGGCTGGTCGCCGACCTTGTCCGTGACGGCAGGCTGCGCAGCCCGCGGATCCGTGCGGCCATGGAGTCCGTCCCCCGGCACCTGTTCCTTCCCGGGCTCGCCCCGGACGCCGCGTACGCCGACGAGGCCGTGCCGATCAAGAGCGACGGCGGGGTCACGGTCAGCTCGGTCTCGCAGCCGTCCATGGTGGCGATCATGCTCGAGCAGCTCGACGTCGCCCCGGGGCACCGTGTGCTCGAGATCGGCGCCGGCGCGGGGTGGAACGCGGGCCTGCTCGCGCACGTCGTCGGCCCCGGTGGGGCGGTCACCACGGTCGACATCGACGACGACCTCGTCGCAGGCACCCGCGCCCACCTCGCCGCGGCCGGGCTCGACCGGGTGGAGGCCGTCACCGCCGACGGGGCGGGCGGCTACCCGCCGTCGGCGCCCTACGACCGGATCGAGCTGACGGTCGGCTCCACCGGTGTCCGCCCGGAGTGGGTCGCGCAGCTGGCCCCGGAGGGCCGTCTGCTGCTCCCGCTGACGGTGCGCGGCAGCCAGCTGTCGGTCGCGTTCGCGCACACCGGGCCCGGCCGGCTGGTGTCCACCTCGGTGCGGAGCTGCGCGTTCGTGCGGCTGCGCGGTGCCGGCGCGGACCCGGGCGCCGACGCCGAGCTGTCCGGCGGCGGCTGGACGGTCCAGCCCTCCTGCCGCTCCGGCGACGGCGCCGCCGACCCGCGGGTGCTGGAACGGGTCCTGGACGAGCCGGGGGAGGACCGACCGGCTCCTGTCCGGTGCACGGTCTCGGACCTGTGGGACGGCCTCGGGCTGTGGTGCGCGCTCGCCGACACCGCGGTCGTCCGGCTGCTGGGCCCGCCCGGTGACGGGCTCGCGTCCGCACTGTTCGGTGTGGCGGGGGCCCGGGTGGCGCTCGGGCTCGCGAGTGCGGACGGGTGCGCGCTGCTGCTCGCCGATCCGCGGGCGACGGTCCGGTCGTTCGGCCCCGGCGGGGAGGCCGCCGCCGACCGGCTCGTCGCCCTCGCCGACGGCTGGCTCCGTGCGGGCCGGCCGCACGCGGCGGACCTGCGGATCGACGCCGTCGTCCCGGAGCTCGTGCCGGCCCCCGGCGCGGGCCCACCGGGAGACGCCGAGATCGTGGACGGTGCGGGGACCCGGCTGCGCGTCGCCTGGGGGATCGGCCCCGGCTGATCCCGGCGCCGTCCGGGTCCGTCAGGCGGGTTCGAGGTGCACCAGCGGGATCTCCCGCTCGGTGCTGCGCTGGTAGCCGGCGTAGTTCCGGTACCGGTCGGCGATCCGCGGCCACAGCTCCGCCCGCTCCGCGGGCTCGGCGACCCGCGCCCGCATCGGGACCCTCGGGCCACCCTGGACGGCGACCTGCACCTGCGGGTCCGCACGCAGGTTGTGGAACCAGGCCGGGTGCCGGTCGTCGCCACCTCGGGAGGCGACGACGACGTAACTCCCGTCGCCGTGCAGCGGGGCGGTCAGCAGCACCGTCCGCGGCTCGCCGGAGCGGCGCCCGGTCGTGGTCAGCTCGACGACGGGCATCCCCATCGCGGAGTGGCCGACCCGGCCACCGGACAGCCTGATCAGCAGCCGGTGGCCGGCGTTCATCGCCTTGAGCGCGAAGTCGGGTGGGTTCACGGGGCCGACCTTACCCGCGAGTAGGGTCATTGTCGCCGGTCAGCCGGTCGCCGCGACCTTCTCCAGGGCGGGGCGCAGCTGGTCGACCAGCCAGCCGGCGGAGACGACGTTCGGTGCCTGCAGCGCGACCGCCTGGTCCAGGGTCAGCGGCACGTAGGTGCCCTGCTGCACCGCCCGGACCCGCTGGACGAGCTCGTCCCCCTCGAACGTGGCGCGGTCACCCTCGCCCGCGAAGGTCATCAGCAGCAGGTCGGCCTCGGACAGCCGGCCCACCTCCTCGTAGGAGATGCCGACGGTGCCCGGTGCGAGGGCGTCCGAGGCGGGTGCGGACGCGAACGACTCCGGCACCGCCAGGCCGAGCGAGCGCATGAACGCGGTCGACTGGTTCTGCTCGCCGACGACCATCGGCAGGATCTCGCCGCGGGCCTGGCCGTAGAGGTACGTCCGCCCGGCGAGGCCGGGCAGCTCGTCGCCGACGGCGGCGATCCGGGCGTCCGCCGCCGCGATCAGCTCGTCGACCCTCTGCTCCTCGCCGAGCGCCCGGCCCACCTGGCGGGCGTCGTCCTGCATCGACGCCGAGTACAGCCCCTCGGCGGCGACGACGGTCGGCGCGATCGTGCTGAGCCGGTCGTAGGTCGCGCGGTCGGTGACCTGGAACGCGGACACGGCCAGGATCAGGTCCGGGGCGAACGCCGCGATCTGCTCGGGGGACAGCGGCGCGTTCGGGTCGATCGCCAGCACCTCGGGCGGCAGCGGGTCGAGGTAGGGCAGCACCGGACCGGAGTCGGCGACGTTCCGCGTCGCGCCGACGACCGGAGCCCCGACGGTCTGCGCGACGGCGAGGTCGTTCAGCCCCAGCGCCACCACCCGCTGCGGCTTCGCCGGGACCGTCGTCCCGCCGAACGCGTGCGGGATCGTCACCGGGAAGGCGCCGCCGGCCTCCGCCGCGGGAGTCGGTTCCGGCGCTGCCGGTGCTCCGCCGCACCCGCTGAGCAGCGAGATCGCCGCGAGCACGGCGACGAGGGCGGGGAACCGGGGGACATGAGCACGCATGGACACTCCTCGGAGTCAGGTGAGGCAAACCTAACCGTCGAGGAGTGGGACGGGAAGATCAGCCCGCGACCGCCAGCGTGAGGGGCAGCACCTCCGGTGCCCCGGCCTGCCGCAGGGCGCGCGCGGCGACCGTCATCGTCCAGCCGGAGTCGACGAGGTCGTCGACGAGCAGCACCGGGCCCCCGGCGCCCGAGAGGTCCGGCAGCGCCGCCGCGTCCAGCCCCGCCCACACCGCGGCCAGCCGCTGGGCGGAGTTCTCCCGCGCCTCCGGGTGGTCGCCGGCCGGCGGCAGCGTGCCGAGCAGCGGCAGCCGCCCGATCTCGGCGATCCGGCGGGCGAGGTGATCGAGCTGGTGCGGTCGGGTGCGCGAGCCGATCCCGACCACACCGACGGGGCGCCGCTCCCAGCCCCACCCCGCGAGCACCCGGACGACGGCGTCGAGCACGTCCGACGGCACCGGGTCGTCGCCACCGGAGAGCAGCTCGCGCAGCCGGGTGCCCCAGCCGATGTCGGAGAGCCGCCCGATCGCCCGGCCGGTCGCCGCCTGCTCCCCGGGCGGGATCCGCCCGGACAGCGGCACGTCCAGGTCCGCCATCCCGGACGGCCACATCTTCCGCGGCGCGAGCTCGATCCCGGGCCGGGACAGTCGCTCCTGCGCGGCCTGCTCGCCGTCGGCCGCGACGTCGTCGGACCAGACGGTGCCGGTGCAGGTGTCGCAGCGGCCGCACGGGGTCGGGTCCGGGTCGTCGAGCTGGCGGCGCAGGAACACCAGCCGGCACTCGGTGGTGGCGATGTAGTCGAGCATCGCCTGCTGCTCGGCGCGCCGCGCCTCGTTCACCCGCGCGTGCCGCTCGGTGTCGTAGACCCACTCCTCCCCGGTGGCGGTCCAGCCGCCCTTGACGCGCTTCGCCGCGCCGTCGGCGTCGAGCACCTTGAGCAGCATCTCCAGCCGGGTGCGGGACAGATCCACCTGGGTCTCGATCGACGCCGTCGACCGCGGGTGCTCCGACAGCACGCCGAGGGTCTGGCGGACCAGCGGCTCCGGCGGGAACGCGAGCGACGCGAAGTAGGCCCAGATGTCGCGGTCCTCGCGGCCGGGCAGCAGCACCACCTCGGCCCGCTCCAGCGCGCGCCCGGCACGGCCGATCTGCTGGTAGTAGGCCACCGGCGAGGCGGGGGCGCCGAGGTGCACGACGAAGCCCAGGTCGGGCTTGTCGAAGCCCATGCCCAGCGCCGACGTCGCCACCAGGGCCTTCACCCGGTTCTCCTGCAGGTCCGACTCGGCGGCGAGCCGCTGCTCCGGATCGGTCTTCCCGGAGTAGGAGCGCACCGCGAACCCGCGCTCGCGCAGGAACTCGGCCACCTCGTCGGCGGCCTGCACGGTGAGGGTGTAGACGATCCCGGCGCCGGGCAGCTCGTCGAGCTTCGCGGCCAGCCAGGCCAGTCGCCGGGCGGGGGTCGGCAGCTGTACCACGGCCAGCCGCAGCGACTCCCGGTCCAGCGAGCCGCGCAGCACCAGCGTGTCCTGCTGGTCCCGGCCCATGCCGAGCTGCTCCGAGACGTCGGTGACGACCCGGTCGTTCGCGGTCGCGGTCGTCGCCAGCACCGGGATGCCGGACGGCAGCTCGGCGATCAGCGTGCGCAGCCTGCGGTAGTCGGGCCGGAAGTCGTGCCCCCAGTCGGACACGCAGTGCGCCTCGTCGACCACGAGCATCCCGGCGCTCGCGGCGAGCTTCGGCAGCACCCGGTCCCGGAAGTCGGGGTTGTTGAGCCGCTCCGGCGACACGAGCAGCACGTCGACGTCGCCGTTCTCGATGTCGGCGTACACCGCGTCCCACTCGTCGGCGTTGGCCGAGTTGACCGTGACCGCCACGATCCCGGAGCGGATCGCCGCGTCGATCTGGTTGCGCATCAGTGCCAGCAGCGGGGAGACGATCACCGTGGGGCCGGCGCCCTGCTCGCGGAGCAGCGCCGTCGCCACGAAGTAGACCGCCGACTTGCCCCAGCCGGTGCGCTGCACGACGAGCGCGCGGCGGTGCTGCGCGACCAGGGCCTCGATCGCGGTCCACTGGTCCTCGCGCAGCCGGGCGCCGTCGCCGGCGAGCTGGGCGAGCACCGCCTCGGCGCGCTCGCGCAGGTCGGCGCTACCCGGCAGGTCGGTCTCCGATGCGGTCGTCACGGGACCCATGGTGGCGCGGACCCCCGACAGTCCCGTCGCCGGGCGGCCGCGGGGGCGGTCCGGCGGAGCGGGCCCGCACGTACGCCTCGACGCCGTCGAGCACGAGCCCGAGCCCGAGGTCGATCTCCGCGTCCGGGTCGCGCGCACCGGTGAGGACGGGCGCCGGCATGTCAGCGAGGGCCGCCTTCAGGTGCGGGTAGTCGCCCGGGGCGGCGAGATCGTGCAGGACGGTCTCGAAGTCGTGCATCGGGTTCGCCGCGGTCACCTCGGCCGGGTCGAGCTCGCTCAGCGGGGTGTCCGCGGGCAGGCCGCGGCGGCGTCGCACGTCGTCCGCCGCGGCGAGCGTCGTCTCCAGCTGCACCCGCGCCTCGGCGAGCACGTGCTGGGCGAGCAGCCCGACGACGGCCAGCTTCTCGTCCCCCCGCAGGTCCACCTCGGCCAGCACCGCGAACGCCTCCTCCATCCAGCGCACCCGGTTCGGACCGATCCGGGCCGCGGCCAGCGGGAGCTCCAGGAACCACGGCCGGGCGAGCGCGGCGTCGATCTGGGCGCGGGTCCACGCTTCCAGCCCGGACCGCCAGTCGCCGGCGTGCTCGGGCATCGTGAGCGGCTCGGCGATGTGGTCGGCCAGCAGGGCCAGCAGCTCGTCCTTGCTCTCGACGTGCCGGTAGAGCGCCATCGCGGTGCAGCCCAGCACGTCCGCCACCCGCGCCATCGACACGGCGCCGAGTCCCTCGGCGTCGGCCAGGTCGGCGGCGGTCCGCACGATCCGGTCGGTGCTCAGCGCCGGTTTCGGCCCGCGGCGCGGCCGGCCGGCACGCCCCCACAGCCTGCGCAGGGTCGCGGGGACCTCCTCGTCGTCCATGCGTCCATCCTCTCCCGCCCGCGCGGCCGCAGGAAAACGGTGTCCGCCGTAAGCAGTTAATGCTATAAACAGTTTGCACTGTAAGCAGATGAGGGGAGTGGTCGTGGCGGAACCCGTGGTGCGGGCGGTCGGCCTGCGCAAGAGCTTCGGAGGGAGGCGCCGTCCGGTGCGGGTGCTGGACGGCGTGGACCTCCGGCTGGACGCGGGGGAGGTGCTCGCGCTGCTCGGTCCGAACGGCGCGGGCAAGACCACCACCGTGCGGGTGCTGAGCACCCTGACCAGGCCGGACGGCGGTACCGCCACCGTGGCGGGACACGACGTCGTGACCGGCGCACGCCGGGTCCGCGAGGTCATCGGTCTCACCGGCCAGTACGCCGCCGTCGACGAGAAGCTCACCGGCCGCGAGAACCTGACGACGATGGCCCGGCTCGCCCACCTGCCGCGCCGGGCGGTCCGGACCCGGGTCGACGAGCTCCTCGAGGCGTTCGGCCTGGCGGACGCGGCCGGGCGGCAGTTGCGGACCTACTCCGGCGGGATGCGCCGCCGGCTCGATCTCGCCGCCGGCCTGGTGCTGCGCCCGACGGTGCTGTTCCTCGACGAGCCGACGAGCGGGCTGGACCCGCGCAGCAGGCGCGGGATGTGGGAGGTCATCACCCGCGTCGTCGCCGACGGCACCAGCCTGCTGCTCACGACCCAGTACCTGGAGGAGGCCGACGAGCTCGCCGACCGGGTCGCGATGATCGACGGCGGCCGGGTGGTCGCGGAGGGCACGCCCGCCCAGCTCAAGCGGGCGGTCGGGGACGCCGCCGTCGAGCTGGCCTTCGCTTCCGCCACCGACGCGGCCCGGGTCGCCGGCGCGCTCGGCGGCCTCGTGCACACCGGTCCGGTCCTCCGGGTGCCCACCGACGGTTCGGTCCGGCACGTCCGCGACCTGCTCACGATCGTCGAGGCGGCCGGTCCGCCGCCGGAGCACTGGGCGGTGCGCGCGCCCAGCCTCGACGACGCGTTCCTCGCGCTCACCGGGCACTCCACCCGGCACGCGGACGCCGCCGAGCCGGCGGGGGTGGCGGCATGACGGCCCCGGCGGCACCCGCTCGGTGGCTCCGGGCCGTCCCGGACACCGCGACGATGACCGGCCGCGCACTGCGGCTGGCCCGCCGCGACCCGGACGAGCTGCTCGTCTCGCTCCTGCTCCCGACGATGATCATGCTGATGTTCGTCTTCGTGTTCGGCGGGGCGATCGAGACCGGCACCGACTACATCACCTACGCCACGCCGGGCGTGATCCTGCTGTGCGCCGGCTACGGGGCCTCGAACACCGCGATCGCGCTGGTGCAGGACACCGGGACGGGGAGCATGGACCGGTTCCGGTCCATGCCGGTCCCCGGTGCGGCGGTGCTCGCCGGGCACGTGGTGGCGAGCGTGCTCAAGAACCTCCTGACGACGGCGATCGTGCTGGCCGTCGCCGCGGCCATCGGCTTCCGTCCCGGCGCGGGCCCGCTCGAGTGGCTGGGCGCGCTCGGCGTCGTCACCTCCTACGTGCTGGCGATCACCTGCGTGGCGACGTTCGTCGGCGTCGTCGCGCGCACACCCGCGTCGGCCGGTGGGCTGGGCTTCGTCATGCTGTTCCTGCCGTACGTGTCCAGCGCGTTCGTCCCGCCCGGTTCGATGCCGGGCTGGCTGCGCGGCTTCGCCGAGGCCCAGCCGGTCACCCCGGTGATCGAGTCGGTCCGGGGGCTGCTGGTCGGGCTCGGGTCGGACGGGACGCCGGTCGTCGCACTCGGTGCGACGGCGGCGCTCGCCCTCGCCTGGTGTGCGGGCATCGCCGGGGTGTCGCTCGTCGCCGCGACCTGGGTGTTCGCCCGCCGGGGGCGCTGAGCGGCGCTCCCGTCCCGCGGGTGATCCGGCTCACCCGCAGGGCGGGGGCGTGCGGCACCGGCCCGTGGTGCAGTGCAGGATGACCGCCGTGAGCACAGCCCACCAGCCCGTGTTCGGCTCCGTCGCCGACGTCACCGACCGGCTCGGTGAGACCGGGTACCTCGCGTCCACCGCCGTGGCGACCACGGTGTTCCTCGCCGACCGGCTCGGGAAGCCGCTGCTGGTGGAGGGGCCCGCCGGCGTCGGCAAGACCGAGCTGGCGAAGGCCGTCGCCCAGGCCACCGGCTCCGGTCTGGTGCGGTTGCAGTGCTACGAGGGCATCGACGAGGCCCGCGCGCTCTACGAGTGGAACCACGCCAAGCAGCTGCTGCGGATCACCGCGGGCCGGGACTCCGAGGACTGGGACGCGACCCGCGACGACGTCTTCTCCGAGGAGTTCCTGCTCCCGCGCCCGCTGCTCACCGCGATCCGCCGCACCGACCCGACCGTCCTGCTGATCGACGAGATCGACAAGGCCGACGTCGAGGTGGAGGGCCTGCTGCTCGAGGTCCTGTCGGACTTCCAGGTCTCGATCCCCGAGCTGGGCACCGTCACCGCGGCCCGGCGCCCGTTCTCGCTGCTGACGTCGAACTCGACCCGCGAGCTGTCCGAGGCGCTCAAGCGGCGGTGCCTGTTCCTGCACCTGGATTTTCCGGACGCCGAGATGGAACGGCGGATCGTCGGCGTCCGCGTCCCCGAGCTCACCGAGCAGCTCACCGACGCGCTGGTCCGGACCGTCCGTGTGCTGCGGGCGATGGAGCTGCGCAAGGTGCCCAGCGTCGCCGAGACGATCGACTGGGGCCGCACGCTGCTCGCGCTCGGCCTGGACACCCTCGACGACGACGCCGTCCGCGCCACCCTCGGCGTCGTCCTCAAGCATCGCTCGGATGCCGAGAAGGCGGCCGCCGAGCTCCGGCTCAACTGAACGGCGGGTGACACGGGGCCGTCCGGCGGTATCGCCGGGCACCCCGATGGAGTGAAGATCGGGCCGCTGTCGGCACCTGCCGTAACCGCGGCGCTCGTGGCGAGTTGAGCCCGGTGACCGCTCCCCAGCGCACCCCGGAGGCCCGACGCCGATGACCGCCGTCCCGGAGAACCTTCGCCCCACCCCGCAGTCGTCCGTCCGGCGCCGGCTCGCCCGGGCCGGCCTCGCCGGCGCCGCCGTCGTCGCGCTCGCCCTCGCCGCGGCCGGGACGGCCGCCGCCCAGGACGGCCCGGGCTTCGCCGGCCCCGACGACGCCACGGTGACCCCCGGGGTCATGACCCGCACCGGCCCCGAGGGCGCCCAGTGCACGGCGAACTTCGTGTTCACCGACGGCGCCGAGGTCTACCTCGGGCAGGCCGCACACTGCGCGGGCACCGGTGGCTCGACCGAGGTCGACGGCTGCACCGCGGAGTCGCTCCCGCTCGGTACGCCGGTGGAGATCGAGGGCGCGGAGCGCCCGGGGGCCCTCGCGTACTCGTCGTGGCTGAGCATGCAGGAGGCCGGCGGGGCCGATCCGGACACCTGCCGCTTCAACGACTTCGCGCTCGTCCGCATCGACCCGGCCGACGTCGCACGGACCAACCCGACGATGCCGTTCTACGGCGGACCGACCGGCGTCGACGCCGATGGCACCCGCGCCGGTGAGGTCGTCTTCGGCTACGGGAACTCCGAGCTCCGCCAGGGTGTCGCGGCGCTGCGGCCGAAGACCGGGACCTCGCTCGGCACCACCGGCGGCGGCCGCTCGCACACCGTCACCACCGTGCTGCCCGGCATCCCGGGCGACTCCGGATCGGGCTACCTGTCCGCCGACGGCGCCGCGCTCGGCGTGCTGTCCACGCTGAACCTGGCATCCGCGCCCGGCACCAACGGTGTCTCGGACCTGCGCTCGGCGATCGACTACGCCGACGGGCCCGGCGGGTTCGGCGGGTCGCTGCGGCTCGTGGCGGGGGAGAAGCCGTTCGACCCGAACGTCGTGCCGGTCGACCTGGGCGGCTGAGAAGACCTCCGCGGTGTGGGACCGCGGTGATCGGCGACGTCCCGGCCGCAGCTCGGCGGCACGGCCGGGACGTCGCACAAACCGGGTGCGTCACGCATGATGGGCCGGTGAGCACCCTGCCCGCGTCCGCCGTCCCGGAGCACGGTCTACCGGGACACCTGGTCGACTTCGTGGCCGCGCTGCGGCGTCACCACGTCGCCGTCGGGCCGGGGGAGACGGTCGACGCCGCCCGCGTCGTCGGGGTGCTGGACCTGCTGCGGCGCGACGAGCTGCGGGAGGGTCTGGCCGCGGCGCTGCTGCGCCGCTCCGGGCAGCGGGCCACCTTCGACGCCCTGTTCGACCTCTGGTTCCCGCCGGCGCTGGGTGCCGGTGCGTCCGAGGTGGACGTCCCCCGGGTCGACGACGGCGAGCACGGCACCGGCGAGGGCCCGGTCGACGTCGACGCGCTCCGCGACGTCCTCGCCGACCTCCTGCGCGACGGCGACACCGAGACCCTGCGCGAGCTGGCGCGGGCCGCGGTCGACGCGATCGGCAACGCCGGCGCCGCCGGGCAGGGCGTGCGCGGGCAGGCCGCGCAACCCAACTGGTCCGCCTACCAGGCGCTGAACGCGCTGTCCCCGGACACGCTGCTGGCCCGGATCCTCGACGGGCTGGCGCAGGAGGGCGACACCGATTTCGTCTCCGAGGTCCGCCGCCGCGAGATCCGCGACCGGATCGCCCGGTTCCGGGACATGGTCCGCGACGAGGTCCGCCGCCGCACCGCCGAGCAGCGGGGCCGCGAGCAGGTCTCCCGATCCACGACGCCGTCGCAGCCGGACCGCGTGAACTTCCTGACCGCGAACGCCGTCCAGCTCGCGGAGCTGCGCCGGACCGTGCAGCCCCTCGCGCGGCGGCTGGCCTCACGGCTGTCGGCGAAGCGCCGCCGCGCGCACCGCGGGCGGCTGGACCTGCGCCGGACGCTGCGTCGCTCGCTGTCCACCGGCGGCGTGCCGATGGAGCCGGCCTACCGGACCCGCCGCCCGGGGCGCCCCGAGCTCGTGATCCTCTGCGACGTCTCCGGGTCGGTCGCCGGCTTCAGCCACTTCACGTTGCTGCTGGTCCAGGCGCTGCGCGAGCAGTTCTCCAAGGTGCGGGTGTTCGCCTTCGTCGAGCGCACCGACGAGGTGACGCACCTGTTCACCCCGGGCGCGGAGCTGTCCGGGGTGATGCAGCGGGTGCTGCGCGAGGCCCGGCTGACGGCGTTCGACGGGCACTCCGACTACGGCAGCGCGTTCGGCGACTTCCTCGAGCAGTACGCCGACGCCGTCACCTCGAAGACGTCGCTGCTGGTGCTCGGCGACGGCCGCACCAACTACCGGGACCCTAACCTGCGGGCACTCGGGCTCCTGGCCGACCGGGCGCGGCACGCGCACTGGCTCAACCCGGAGCCGCAGCGCATGTGGGGTACCGGCGACTCCGACGCCCGCCGCTACGGCGAGGTGCTGCCGATGCACGAGTGCCGGACGGCGGCGCAGCTCGCCGACGTCGTGGAAGGGCTCCTGCCGGTCTGAGCGGAGCATGCCCGGTCGTGTGATCCATGTCGGCCGGTGCTGCGGTGCAACGTTTCCCGGCGAGAGGGTGTCCACATGAGGATCATGCGCGCTCCGCTCGCGGCCGGTCTCCTCGCGGCCGGTCTCCTGCTCGCCGGCTGCGGCGGGGAGTCGTGGCCGACGGCGGCCGGCCCGGTGTCCGAGGCCCCGGCCACGCCGGCCCCGACGTCGTCGGCCCCGGAGCAGGCGACCCCCACCTCACCGGCGACCGGCGACGAGGACGGCGGGAACGACGGCGGCGGGGACGGTGGCGGAGGGAACGGCGGGGGGAACGGCGGCGGGAACGGTGCCGCGGGCCGCTGCACCGGGGCCGACCTCGGTGCGAGCGTCGGCCGCACGACCGGCGAGGCCGGACAGCGGCACACCACGATCGTCTGGACCAACACCTCGGGCGAACCGTGCACGATGACCGGGTTCGGCGGCGTCGACCTGCGCGGGCCGGACGACCCGAAGCACGGACCCAGCTACTCGCTGCCGCGATCGGAGAAGCAGGCGTCCACGGTCCGGCTGGCTCCGGGCGGCGCCGCGCACACCGTGATCACCTGGCTGCCGGGTGACTGGAAGCCGGCACAGCTCGTCGTCACCCCGCCGGACGAGCGGGCGTCGAAGACGCTGCCGTGGCCGGGCGGCGGGGTGTCCCGGCAGGACGGTGCCACGCGTCCCGGCACCTACATCGGCCCGGTCGCCCCAGGCGGGAGCGCCTGACCCGCACCGCCGCCCCGGCGCCGCCCCGCGCCCTCGTCGAGATGCAGTCCAGCGTTCCTCTGGAGGTCCCCGGAGCGCGCTGAGCTGCATCTCGGCGGGGACGGTCCGGACACGGGCGGCCCACGTGCAGATGGCCTTGACCGGCCGGCCAATCAAGCGTAAACCGGAGGTATCCCCACAGGGACTCGCAGAGAAGAAGGTGTATCGCGATGGCAGGGACCACTCGGCGGTCGTGGCAGCGGTGGCAGGACTGGGCAGCGCTGGTGATCGGTGTGCTCACGGCTCTCTCGCCCCTCGTGACGGCGACGAACGTCGCCGCCGCATGGACGCTGGTCGTGCTGGGCGTGGTGCTCGCCGCCACGTCGCTCTGGTCGCTCGCCGTGCCCGGCTCGGTGACGAGCGAATGGGTGCACGGCGTGCTCGGCGTCCTGCTGTTCGTGGCGCCGTGGGCCATGGGCTACAGCGCCCTGACCGGGGCGTCCTGGACGTCGTGGGTCGCCGGGGTGCTGACGGTCGCGGTGGCCGCGTCGGCGCTCCCCGCGGCGACGGCGGAGCACCGCGGGATCGTGGCCCACTGACCGGCCACGACGCACCGGACGTCGTTCCGGGACGGGGGCCGCGACCCGACGGGTCGCGGCCCCCGTCGCGCACCGGGCAGGATCGGGGCGTGCCGCCCACAACGACCCCGGAGGACGCCCCCGCCCGGGAGCGGATCCTCGACGCCGCCGAGGACCTGTTCGCCGCGCACGGCTTCGACGCGACGCCCACCTCCCGGGTCGCCGAGCGGGCCGGGGTCCCGAAGGGCCTCGTGCACTACTACTTCCGCCGCAAGCCGGACCTGCTCGAGGCCCTGGTCGACCGGCTACCGCATCCCGTACGCGGCCGGGACGTGCTCGTCCCGGGGGATCTGGCGGCCGGGTTGCGTGCGCTGGTCACGGAGCTGGACCGGGTGCTGGAGTCGTCGGCGCTGCTGTCACACCTGCTCTGGCGCGAGGCCGACACCCACCCCGCGGTGCGCGAGGCGCTGCAGCGGCGCACCACCGAGCTCGAGGACGCCGTGCACGAGGTGCTCGTCCCGGCCGCCGCGGACCCGGAGCGCGTCCGCGGGGCCGCCCGGCTGCTGGCCGCCGCGATCGGGCACCGGCACGCGACGGCCCGGCACACCGGGGACCAGGACGGGATGGAGGCCGAGCTGGCCTTCGTCGCCGGCGCGCTCGGCTGATCAGGGCCAGGGCCGCCAGGGCGCGCCGGTCCCCTCGAACCGCGGCACGGTGTGCTTGCCGTCCGCGGCGCGGTGCAGCGTGTACGCCGACCAGGTCCGCAGGCCCAGGACGAGCAGCAACAGGATGGTCAGGCCGGCCGTCACCGGGCCCAGCCACGGCAGCGGCCCGCTCGCGTTCGCGACGGTGACGACGAGCGGCCCGAGGAACCCGGCCGTCGCCCCGGTGACCAGCGGGAGCTTCGCATCGGCCAGCACCTCGACGGCGATCAGGCGGCGCTGCTCGCCGTCCGGGTCGCCGCCGGAGCGCAGCAGCGTGCGCGCCGCCGCCCGGTCGCGGGCGAGCCCCATCTCCGGGCCGCGGCGGGGCGCGACCCGCGCGGGCGTGCGCGCCGCGTACACCCAGAGCAGGGTGCTGCCGAGCACGCACAGGACCGCGCCGACGACGACCCCCGTGAGCAGGTACGGCGCACGGGACAGGACGTCGGTGGCGACGGTGTAGACCGCGCCGAACCACACGAGCGCGACGACGGCCGCCACCCGGGTCACGACGACGGCGCGGGTCGACGGCGGGCGCACGGTCGGCCAGGGGCCGGCCGGGGTCGTGTGCGGGGCGCGGTCCGCGCCGGGGCCGGAGGTGCCGGGCGCAGGCGTCCCGGGAGCGCCGGGGCCGGGTGTACCGGGCACCGAAGTCCCGGTCGCGCCGGGCGGGGACCACGGCCCGGGCCCGGCACCGGGGTGGACCGGGAGATCGGGGGAGCGGGGACCGGACGGGTGGGGAGCCCGGTCGCCGGTGTCCGGAGCACGCATACCGGCGACGCTACCCGCGGGTCAGGACGGCTCGGACGTGGTGCGCGCCGTGGCGCGCCGGGTGCGGCTCCGGGGCCGCCGAGCGGCGGCAGTGGACCGGGCGAACGGGCCCTCAGGGCCCGGAACGGACCTCGGGCAGCGCCCCGGCGGCGCGGGCGGCGCGCCGCAGCGACAGCCCCCTGAGCAGCGTGACGACCGTCACGCCGACCACGAGCACCGTCACCGCCACCACGCCGTCCAGGAAACGCCCGGAGTCCGGCCGGGTCGCCTGCAGCACCAGCTGGTAGCCGATGATCCCGCAGAGCACCGGGAGCTGGAGGACGTTCGCCGACCAGGTCGCGACCGAGGCGGCGACGTGGCGGCGCGCGTCGTCGTCGAGCGGGCGGCCGGCGACCAGGTCGCGCCGGGCGGCCCAGCGGTCGCGCCACCGGCTGGACCACACGGTGGAGGGGTTCGCGACCCGGCCGGGCCAGGAGCCCGCCAGCGGCCACACGACGGCGACGGCCAGCACCAGCACCAGCAGGCCGGCGCCGGCGAGCGCCGTCCGTCCGGGGCCGAGGCCCGGGGGCGCGACCACGATCCCGATCAGGCCGACGATCGTCAGTGCGACCAGGACGAGCCGCTGGAGCCATCGCGCCGTGCGCCCCGCCGGGGTCAGGACGGGCCAGTCCTTCCGGGCATCCGCGGCTGTGTCCACGGCCACGACCGTAGACGAATCGGACGTACCGCGCCCGGAGGAAGGTTAGGGTCGCCTTCCCTGTCGTTCCGTGGAGGGAGCTCCCCGTGCCCGTCGTCGTTCCGCCGTCCGCCCGTGCCGTGAGTCGCCGTGGGGTGCTAGCCGGCGCCGCCGGCCTGTTCCTGCTCGCCGGCTGCGGCGGGGGCGACCAGACGTCCGGTGGGGGAGCCGAGCCGGCCGCCGAGGGCTTCCCGGTGACGGTCCGGCACGCGCTCGGCGAGACGGTGGTCCCGGACCGGCCGCGGCGGGTCGTCACGCTCAGCGCGGCCAACGCCGACGTCGCGCTGGCGATGGGGGTCGTGCCGGTCGCGATCCCGCGGACGGTCTACGGCGGCGACGCGGAGGGCGTCCTGCCCTGGGTGCGCGAGGCGATCGGGACGAGCGGAGCCGAGTTCCCGCAGGTCATCGGGTCCGACGATCTCGCGGTCGTCCCGTTCGAGGAGATCGCGGCCGTCCAGCCCGACCTGGTGCTGGCGACCTACTCCGGGCTGACCCCGCAGGAGTACCAGCAGCTCTCCGCGATCGCGCCGACGATCGCCTACCCGGACGCCGCGTACTCCACCGGCTGGCAGGACCAGACCCGGATCGCCGGCCAGGTGTTCGGTGACCCGGCGCGGGCGCAGCAGCTGATCGACGACACGACGGCGCAGCTCACCGGCGCGACGGGACGGTTCCCGCAGCTCGCCGGGAAGACGTTCCTGTACACCGGCGGGATGGACGGCGGCGCGCTCGGCGTGTTCCGGGCCGGCGACGTCCGGGTCCAGCTGGTGACGGACATGGGCCTGGAGCTCGCCCCGTACGTCGAGCAGAACGCCCCCGGCGGCGACGAGGTCTACTACACGATCAGCACCGAGCTGCTGTCCGGCGTCGACGCGGACCTGCTGATCGGGTTCTTCGGGTCGCCCGAGGAGGTGCAGGCGTTCCGTGCGACGCCGGGCGTCGAGCTGCTTCCCGCGATGGCGCGTGGTGCCTTCGCCCCGGTCGTCGGAGCGGACCGGGTCGTGGCCAGCTCGGCGCCGTCGGTGCTCTCGATCCCGTGGGTGCTCGACTCCTACCTCCCGATCCTGGGCGACGCCGCCACACGCGCCGGAGCCTGACGTCGCTCCGCCGTTCCACCCGGTCCCCTGCGTGGCGTAGCGGACCGGTCACTGCTGGTGAGAGCCGCTGGTCAGCGCGATCGGGTGAATGGTCGTTGCGTGCCGATGTGTTCCTCGTTACCCCGACAAGACCGCAAGCGACGGTCTGTCGAACAACGAGGAGGTTGTGAGATGCGGAAGTCCGTTCGCGGCGCGCTCGTCGGCGCGACCCTGCTGCCCCTGGCCGTCGCGGCCCCGGGCATGGCCTTCGCCGGTTCCACCGGCTACGACGAGGCTCCGAAGAAGGAGCACTCGAAGGACAAGGGCGACGATCACCACAAGCACAAGAAGCACCACAAGCACGACCACAAGAAGTGGGAGCACAAGGAGGAGAAGGAGAAGCCGAAGGGCCCGCTCCCCGAGCTCCCCGCGACCCCGCTCGACCCGATCCTGGACATGATCCCGGCTCCGGAGGCCCCGTCGGCGCCGGACTTCTCGATCAACTGATCGTCGGTCGTCACGACGGGCCGGTCCGGGCGCGAGGGGGTCCCGGACCGGCCCCGCCGTGTGTGCGGGGCCGGTCAGACCGCGGGCGCCGGGTCCGTCGACGGCGGGTCCCGCAGCACCGTGTCGCCCTTCACGAACCACGCGACGCCGAACGCCAGGATCGCGAGCGCCTCCAGCCAGAACAGCGTGTGGAAGCGCTCCGCGACCGCGTCCGGCACCAGCACGGCGTCCAGGAGTGCCAGCGCCAGGCACGCGACGATCGTCCACCCGCAGGTCCGGTAGACGACGTTGCGTGCCGCCCGCCGCCGGTTGCGGACCTCGCCGCGGGTGAACAGCGCGAGGCAGAACCAGGCCAGTCCCGCGAAGAACACCCCTGCCGCGACGAGGTGCAGCCACCCGACGGCGGTCCCGACCGGCGTCGCCCCGTCCTCCGGGCTCGTCGGCAGCAGCGCGACGGCGATCGCCGCCGACCCGGTGAGGTTGGCCAGCCGGTTGTCCGGCCGCTCGTAGCGGTAGCAGAACAGGAAGACCCCGACCGCGCAGAGGCTGCCGACGAAGACGTCGCGCATCGGTGAGTAGTAGTAGCGGCTGATCGAGTCGCGCAGCCCGTCCCCGCCGAGCAGCAGGTCGCCGGCGACCAGGACGAAGGGCAGCAGGATGCCGATGATCCCGACCGCGCGCCGCAGACCGAGGTAGGACAGCACGGCACCCTCGGCACGCGAACTCATGATCGAGATCGTCGCAGGGGCCCGTGCCCGCGCGGGCACCGGCCGTCTGCGGCGCCGCCGCCGAGGAGGCAGCATGTCCGCGATGACTCGTACCGCTACGTGGGCCGACCACGCGATCTGGTGGCAGCTGCAGCCGCTCGGCTTCACCGGGGCCGAGCGGGACGCGCTCCCGGCGGACGCCCCGGCCGTGCACCGGTTGGACCGGATCCTGCCCTGGCTGGACTACCTGCTCGAACTCGGCTGCAACGGGCTCGCGCTCGGCCCGGTGTTCGCCTCGCGCACCCACGGCTACGACACCACCGACCACTTCCGGATCGACTCCCGCCTGGGCGACGAGCAGGACTTCGACCGGCTCGTCGAGGCGTGCCGGGCGCGCGGGATCCGGCTGCTGCTCGACGGTGTGTTCAACCACGTCGGACGGGACTTCGACGCGTTCCGGCGGGCCGAACAGGGCGACCCCGACGCCCGCCGCTGGTTCCGCTGGGACGGCGAGCACCCGGTGACCTTCGAGGGGCACGACCGGCTGGTCGCGTTCGACCACGACGAGCCCGCCGTCGCGGACCACGTCGTCGCCGTCATGACGCACTGGCTCGACCGTGGCGCCGACGGCTGGCGGCTCGACGCGGCCTACCAGGTGCCGGACGCGTTCTGGCGCCGCGTGCTGCCGCAGGTCAGGGAGGTGCACCCCGAGGCGTGGATCGCC
Organism: Pseudonocardia sp. EC080619-01; assembly: GCF_001420995.1. NCBI lineage: Bacteria > Bacillati > Actinomycetota > Actinomycetes > Pseudonocardiales > Pseudonocardiaceae > Pseudonocardia > Pseudonocardia sp. EC080619-01. The sequence goes on from NZ_CP012184.1 coordinate 4,528,313, forward strand.
GGGGAGGTCATCCACGGCGACTACGCGGCCGTCGTCGCCGGGTCCGGGATGGACACCGTCACCCAGTACGAGCTCTGGAAGGCCGTCTGGAGCGCGCTCAACGACCGCAACCTCCACGAGCTCGCGCACGCCGTGGGCAGGCACTCGGCGATGCTGGACACGTTCGCCCCGCTGACCTTCGTCGGGAACCACGACGTCACCCGCCTGGCCAGCACGCTGGACCGGGCCGACCACCTCGGGCACGCGATCGCGGTGCTGATGACGCTCGGCGGGGTGCCGAGCGTCTACGCCGGCGACGAGCAGGCCTTCACCGGGGTCAAGGAGGAGCGCGAGTTCGGCGACGACGCCGTCCGCCCGGCGTTCCCCGACGACCCGTCGGGCCTCGCCCCCTTCGGGGCCCCGGTGTTCGAGCTGCACCAGCGGCTGATCGCGCTGCGCCGCCGGCACCCGTGGCTCACACGGGCGCACACGACCGTCGAGCACCTGACCGACACCGCGATCGCCCTGCGCAGCACCGGCCCCGAGCAGAGCCTGGTGACGCTCCTGTCTGTCGACGACGGACCGCAGCGGTTCCCCGACGGCCTCCGCGGCGCCACGGTCACCGACTCCGAGGGCGGGGCGCCCGACGATCCGCTGCTGCTCGCCCCGCACGCCTGGCGCATCCTCGAGGGCTGAGTCCCGGTTCACGGGTGCCGGCCCGACAGCACGCAGAACTCGTTCCCCTCGGGATCGGTGAGGACGACCCAGCTCTGGTCGCCCTGGCCGACGTCGGCGCGGTGGGCGCCCAGGCCGAGCAGGCGGCCGACCTCGTCGTCCTGCCGGTCGGGGCCGGGGTCGAGATCGATGTGGAGCCGGTTCTTGACGGCCTTCGCCTCGGGGACGTGGGCGAACGTCAGCACCGGGGGCACCGGACCGGTGTGCGTACCGCCTCCCGCCGGTGGTGGGGGCCCGATCGTGACGATCCCGTCGTCTTGGTCCCGCACGTCGTAGCCGAGGACCGCGCACCAGAAGCGGGCGAGCCGGCCGGGATCGGCGCAGTCGATCGCGAGTTCGGTGAACGTGCTCGTCATCTCGGCCTCCTGGTCACGGGGTGCGTTCCGGGGCCGGACGCTAGCCGCGGGGACCGACAGTTCCGCCGACGGGGTCGAACTTCTGTTCGAACCGGGGTACCGTCTGCCGGGTGGACGCCTGCTGGCAGGGATCGCTGTTCGCCGCCACCGGCGGCGGGCTCTCCGTAGCCTTTCGGCACGAGCTGGCGCACGGTGCCTGGGTCGACGTCGTACCCGGCTGGGTCCCCGACCCCGACCCGCTGTTCGACCGGCTGCGTCGCACCGTCCCGTTCACCGGGCACCGCCGCCGGATGTACGACCGCATGGTCGAGGAGCCGCGGCTGACCCACCGCTGGCTGCTGCCGGATCCCCGTGTGCCGGACCGTCTGCTCGACATGGGGGCGGAGCTGGGGGAGCGGTACGGCGAGGACTTCACCCAGGTCGGCGTCAACCTCTACCGCGACGGAACCGACGGCGTCGCCTGGCACGGGGACCGGGTCGCGCGGGAGCGGCCCGAAGCCGTCGTCGCGCTGGTGTCGCTCGGGGCGACCCGGCCGCTCCGGCTGCGGCCGACCGGTGGCGGCGCGTCGGTGTCGTTCCCGCTCGCCTCGGGCGACCTGCTGGTGATGGGCGGCAGCTGCCAGCGGACCTGGCAGCACAGCGTGCCGAAGGTCGCCGCGTCCGGTCCGCGCATCAGCGTCCAGTTCCGGCACCTCTACCCCGGGTCACCGGGGATGCCGCGGGGCGGGGGAGACGCATAGTCTGCGGCGATGCAGCGCAAGATCGGCGTGATGGGCGGGACGTTCGATCCCGTCCACCACGGCCACCTGGTCGCAGCCAGCGAGGTGGCCGACCGGTTCGCCCTCGACGAAGTGATCTTCGTGCCGACCGGTGAGCCCTGGCAGAAGACCGGGCGCGACGTCTCGCCCGCCGAGGACCGCTACCTGATGACGGTCGTCGCGACGGCGTCGAACCCGCGGTTCTCGGTCAGCCGGGTCGACATCGACCGGACGGGACCGACCTACACCGCGGACACCCTCGCCGACCTGCACGAGGCGATGCCCGAGGCGCAGCTGTTCTTCATCACCGGCGCCGACGCGCTTCAGCAGATCCTGTCCTGGCGCAAGGTCGACGAGCTGTTCCGCTACGCCCACTTCGTCGGTGTGACCCGGCCCGGGTACGAACTCGCCGACGGGCACCTGCCCGAGGGTTCCGTCACGACGGTCGAGGTGCCGGCGATGGCGATCTCGTCCAGTGACTGCCGGACGCGCGTCGCCGCTGGGCGGCCGGTCTGGTACCTCGTGCCGGACGGGGTCGTCCAGTACATCTCCAAGCGCAGCCTCTACGTGGATCCGGGTCGCTGACCTGCGGTTCTGCCGCCTGTGTCCCTGGCGGGTGCGAGATCGTCCCGGTGCTCGCCCGACGTCTCCGCCCGATCGCCGTGAGCCCGATGAGCCGACACCATGCACTCCTCGACGACCCCGCCGTCGCCCGCGCCGCCAAGACCCTGTGGGCCTACCACCGGCTCGACGACGCCTGGGGCGTCACGACCGACGTGGGCATCGGACTCGGCGGTCACGACCTGTCCGTCGTGGACACGGCCGTTCAGTTCTACCGGTGCGGCCGCATCCCGCTGATCGTGTTCACCGGCGCCAACGCGCCCACCACCATCGACCGCTTTCCCCGAGGGGGAGGCGGTCCATTTCCGCGAACGTGCCCTGGAGCTCGGCGTCCCCGCCGCGTCGGTCCTGAGTGAGCCGACGGCGACCAACACCGGCGAGAACATCACCCGAGCCCGGGCACTCCTTGCCGACGCCGGTGTCGTCCCGGCCGCGGTCACGCTGATAAGCCGCCCGTATCAACAACGCCGGGCCCGGGCCACCTGCCGCGCGCTCTGGCCCGAGGTCGACGTCGTCACGGCCGGCGCGCAGACCGGCATCCGGGACTACATCGACACGATCGGTGACGAGCACCGCGTCATCACCATGCTCCCCGGGGACACCCAGCGCATCGGGGTCTACGCCGACCGCGGGTTCGCCGCTCCCGAGCCCATGCCCGACGACGTCCGAGCAGCGTTCGAACTGCTCGTCCGACGGGGCTACACCGGGCGACTCGTCTGACTGCCGACCGTCGGGAACGGACCGGCCCGCGCCTGCCCGGAGGCCGTGCACCCCGCTCCCGCCCTGTCCCACTGTTTCGGATGGCCTGCTCGGTGCCTTAGATCTCACGGATCGGTCGAGCCGGGTTGCCGGCGACGAGAAAGCGGTCGAGGACATCGCGGGTCACGACGCTCCCGGCACCGATGACGGCGTCCGCCCCGATGGTGACACCGGGGCAGACGATGACCCCCGCGCCGAGCCAGGCGTTGCTTCCGATGCTGATGGGCAAGGGACGTTCCCATCCCTCACGCCGGCGGTCGTGGTCCTCGACAGGATGCTGCGCGGTCAGGAGCTGGGTGCGCGGACCGATCCGGACGTCGTCGGCGATGGTGATCGTCGCGTCGTCCATGAACAAGGCGTCGTGGTTGACGAAAGTGCGTGCGCCGAGGGCGATGTGGGTGCCGTAGCTGCACTGGAACCGGGGCAGCACGACGACGCCGTCGCCGAGCCGTCCGACGATCTGGCGGAGGACGGACTCGCGCTCGTGGTCGTCGTCGGCGCCGGTCGAGTTGAACTGGTCGAGCAGGCGCCGGCAGCGGCGTCGGTCGTCGACGAGGTCGGGCTCGTCGAGGTACCACTCGTTGCGGAGCATGCGCTCCTTCTGCTCGCCCACGCCTCCGATCCTGCGGTGGGGCGGTCGCCGGGTACAAGTCGTTACGAGCCGACCCGGTCCGGCCGACGCGTCGTCGGGTCGGTCATCGAACAGGCTCCGGGGACTCGGGGCGCGTCGGCTGCGACCGGGGCCGGGATTACGAGGGCGACCTGCGCTCCTGGTGGTCAGGGGGTGCGAGGGCGCGAATGTTACTAGCGGATCGAACGCATGTTCGAGTACGATCGATCACATGACCGCGGTCCAGGAACCTCCACGCACCGGCACGTCTGCCGGGGATCCGGGGTTCCCGCAGGTCGACCTGGCCCTGGTCCAGTTGGCCGCGGAGCAGGCCGCGCACGACGACTTGTCCGGTGTCTCCGAAGCGGAGTTGATCGACCAGATCCAGCAGCTGGAGTCGGTGCAGCACTCCCTCGCGGCGTTGCAGGCGACCCGGGTGCGGGCGTTCGCCCGGCTCCATGTGGAGAACGGCATCGCGGCTGGACAGACCGACCCGGATCGGCTGCAACGTGGGGTGGTCGCCCAGGTCGGATTGGCCTGCCGGGTCTCGCCGACCGAGGCCCGCCGCCGGGTGAGCGTCGCCCGGGACCTGCACGACGGCCTCGATCACGTCCGTGGGCTGTTCGCCGCCGGGGAGCTGTCGGCGCTCAAGGTGACGGCGGTAGTGACCGCGTGCTCGGATCTCGACCGCGCCGAACGCGCCGCGGTGGACGCGCGCCTGGCCGCCCACGAGCTGACCCGGCTCGGGATCCGGCGATTGCAGGACCTCGCACGCAAGTTCGCCGCCGAGGTGGCGCCGGAGAAGTTCCGCGCCAGGGTCGAGTCCGCCCGCGCCGAGCGGCGCGTGACCCTGCGCCCGGCGCCGGATGCGATGACGTATCTGACCGCGTATCTGCCGGTCGAGCAGGGTGTGGCCTGCCTCGCCGCGTTGAACAAGGCGTTCACCGAGGTGTCGGTGAACCCGGCACCCCTGACCCGGACTCGTGGTCAGGTCATGGCCGACACGCTCGTCGAGCGGGTCACCGGACAAGCCGTGGCGACCGATGTGGATGTCGAGGTCCAGGTCGTGGTGCCGATCGAGGCGCTGCTGGACCCGGACTCGCCACTCCCGGCGGAGATCCCCGGCCACGGCCCGGTCCCGGTCGACCTCCTCGCCACGAGCGAGGGAAAGAAGACCCTGCGCCGCCTGATCACTTCCGACGGTGTCGTGGTCGGCGGGGACTCCCGCCAGCGCACCTTCACCGGCTTGCTGGCCCGGCTGGTGCGGGTGCGGGCGGGGAACCGGTGCACCGAGCCGTACTGCGATGCCCCGGTGCGCCATATCGACCACATCCACCGGGATGCCGAGGGCGGGGCGACCGAGCTCGACAACGGGCGCGGGGTGTGCGAGTTCCACAACCATGTCCGCGAGCAGGCGGGGTGGCGGGTGGCCCGCGGGCCGGACGGCGGGGTGCGGACCACGACCCCGACCGGGCACACCTACCTGGCGCCCGGATGACCGATACCTGCCGTCCGCTGCACGGTGCTGTCCTGTCCGGACCTCGCCGGGGCGGGGCGCGCCGTCATGGCGACGTACTCGGGGAGTCACCCGCGACTCCAGGGGTCGGCGAGCCGTCGAGGCGTCAGAAGGTGGCGATCGGGTTGACCGGGCTCCCCGACGTCCCCGCGAAGCGGACCGGCGCGACGGCGAGCTGGAAGTCCCACTGGCCGAGCTCGGCGGCCGTCGTCGCACACGTCTCGAGGTCGCAGTTGTCTAGCAGCCACAGTCCCATCGCGACCAGGCCCACGGCGTGCACCGGCATCAGCACGGCGTCGTACCCCGACGGCTGGACGTCCTGGGGCGTGTCGGCCCCGATCAGGGCGACGTCCCGTTCGTGCAGCCACGGCAGGCAGGAGGCGTGCCAGCCCGCCTGCGTGACACCGCCGGCCTCGCCGCCGTCGTGCCGGACGCGCCCACGGCCGGTCCGCAGGAGAACCGCGTCGCCGCGTTGCACCCGAACACCCTGGCGGCGCTCGGCCTCCTCGAGGTCGTCGGGGACGACACCCTCGCCCGGTTCCAGCCACGGGACGCCGCGAGCGCCCGCGACGTCCAGCAGGACGCCCCGCGTGACGATCCCGTTCGCCGCCGCCGTGACCGCCGCCCACGCCGATCCCGTCGTGGGATCGACGAGCGAGTGGGGCCGCCCGTTGTACATGGCGCCGTCCCAGAAGAGGTGGCACGGCGAGTCGACGTGGGTGACGGTGTTGCCGTGGAAGCCGATGGCGAGCCGCTCGGAGGAGAAGCCCCAGCGCCGGTCGGCGTGGAACGCGGCAGGCATCCCCTCGGCGCCCGGCATGTCGGCGGCGCACGGGCACGTCGTCGTCGACCGCTCCATCTCGCCGGGTACGGCGACGTCCCAGGCACACGAGACGCTCCTGCCGTGCCGCACGGCGCGCGCCGCCGCCAGGCGGACGTCGTCGGTGACGTGGTTCAGGGTGCCGAGCTCGTCGTCGTCACCCCACCGTCCCCAGTTCGAGAGCGTCTCGAAGTACCCGAGCACGTCGTCCTGTGTGGGCATGCGCCGGAGGGTAGCGCCGCCCTCAGTCGTCCCGCGGGTCCGCGGCGTCCGTGGGCGGGCACGCGACGACGCTGCAGCCGGGCGGGGCGTACGGGCCGACACCGAGTCCGTTCCCGAGGACGGCGGGATCGAGGTAGTTGTCGGGGGAGAGGTCCGTGCTGGGCGTGTCGGGCCGGTACGGGCCGGGGTCGGGGACGTCCTGGTCCTCGACGCCGCGCATGAGGATCCGGAAGAAGTTGTAGTAGAGGTCGGCGGGGCTGGCGCTGAGGAGCGCCTGCGGATCGGGCGACTTGTCGCCGAGCACGCCGTTCCAGGTGATCGTCATGTCCAGGCTGGGGACGATGAAGTTGTTCTGGTGCAGCGCCCCGACCATCGCGTACATGTCGCGGGGTGCGCTCTGCGTGCTCTCGTGGTCCAGGACCCGGCTCGCCGGGAGGTCGGGTGTCGTGCAGGTGTCGCCGCGGTTGGTCCAGAACAGCAGCCCGTAGCAGGGGTTCGGGACCGACGGTTCGCTCACCTGCCGGACATAGCCGGACGGGACGACCTGGCGGCCGTTCCAGGCGCCGCCGTTCTGCATCAGCAGGCCGAGGCGGGCGAACTGCTCGCTGGGCATGAACAGGTGGGCGTAGCCGTAGGTGTTGCCGGAACGGTCGCGCAGCCAGACGTAGCTGTCGCGGTCGATGCCGATCGGGTCGAACAGGGTGTCCTGGACGAAGTCCTGGAAGTCCTGCCCGACGGCGCGGGCGACGACGAAGGCGAGCAGGTCCGGGGTGCGCTGGCTGTAGGCGAAGTTCGTGCCCGGTGCGTGGGTGATCGGCAGGGCGAGCGCCTGGCGGGCGACGTGGGGGTCGTTGCCGACCGTGGCCGCCTCGGAGAGGATCGCCTCGTCGAGGCCACCCGCCTCCTGCAGGAGGTTGCGGACGGTGATCGCCCGGTGGGCGTCGTCGCCCCAGCCCGGGCCGTCGGGAAGATACGCGCCGATCGGGTCGTCGAGCCCGAGCCTGCCCTGGCCGTAGGCGATGCCGGTCGCCATCGAGACGACGCTCTTGGTCGAGCTCCACACGTTCATCGGCACGTTCTCGGTCACCGGGTCCAACGGACCCGTGCCGACCAGGCAGTTGTGCCGATGGATCCGCACCGACAGGCGCATGTTCGTCTGCGCGTAGGCGATGGCGTCACGGACCGCCGCCGGGTCGAGCTGCTGGGCCTCCGGCGTCGAACGCTCGGGCCCGCCGGAACCCGAGGGGAGCGCGCAGGGTTCCGCCGCCGGCCCGGCCGGGGCGGCCGCGGCCTGCCCGACGACGACCGTCCCCACCAGCGCGGCGCACGCGGCAGCCGTCGCGACGGCTCTGGTCAGCGCTGTTCCCATGCCTCGTCCTCCTCGACCGGCTCCGACCCTCACCGGGAGAACGATCATGAGGACGTGTGGTCACTCCGTGCCGAGCGTGCCCTGCGCCGCTGCCCGTCCGGAGTGGCCGCCGCCGCGTCCCCGCAGGACGTACGCGAACCCGACGGCGACGATCGCGCCGGCCGCGGGCCCGACGAGGTAGGCCCACCACGCCGTCCAGTCGCCGAGCACGAGGGCCGGTCCGAGGGAGCGGGCCGGGTTCATCGACGCACCGCTGACCGGCGCCCCCCACAATCCGGCCAGTGCGATGTAGCCGCCGACGCCGATCGCGGCCAGCGGCCCGATCTGCTGGGCCCCCGACGCGGTTCCCAGGATGACGCTGACCAGGCCGGTGGTGAGGACGAGTTCCCAGAGCGTCGCCGTCGTGGTCGGGATGCCGGCCCCGGGGAGGGTCAGGCCCGCGTCGCCGTGCCTGCCGATCAGCGCCCAGAGCAGCAGCGTCGCCAGGACGGAACCGACGAGCTGGGCCACGACGTAGGCCGGCACGCGCCGCCACGGGAAGTCCCCGCGGAGCGCGAACGCCACGCTGACCACGGGATTGAGGTGAGCGCCCGACACGGTGCCCATGAACAGGATGACCGCGGCCACCATCAGCGCCGGGGCCACCACCTGTGCCGCGGGCGGGACCGCGTCCCCGCCGAACCGGGCGTTCACCATCCCGCCGCCGACGGCGACCAGTACCAGGAAGAACGTGCCCAGCAGCTCCGAGAACAGCCGGCGCCCCTCGTAGCGGTCGTCCCAGAAGTCGAACTCGTCCGCGACCGAGTTCGGCAGGTCCTCACCCGGGGGTTCGGGCTCGGCGGGTCGATCGGTCATGGCGTCGGCTCCCACGGACGAGGAGCCGACGGTAGCGCGGCCGCGTCGCAGCCGAGCTCACCCGCGGTGGGTGAGACGTGGGACGGCTACCCGGCGGCTTCGAGGGGCAGGTCGCTGCCCCGCCAGGTCGCCGCCAGCTCCTGCACCGGCAGGTCGAGGGCCTCGGCGAGGCAGATGATCGTCCCGAAGCCGGGGGAGGGCAGCCGCCCGGTCTCGATCTTGCGGAGGGTCTCCGGCGAGACCCCGGCCGCCTGCGCGACGTCCGCCAGGTCGCGGCCGGCCCGCGCGTGCCGCAGCAGTGCGCCGAGACGCCTGCCGGCTTCGATCTGCTCGGGTGTGAGCGGTTGGCGGACCATGCCCCGAGGCTACGGTTGGTATTACTGTACCGGCAAGTGCTACGGTCGCGGTATAACTATACCGGCACCCGTGACGAGGTACTCGTGATCGAACTGAAGACGCCTGCGGAGATCGACCGCATGCACGTGACCGGGCGTTTCGTCGCCGAGGCGCTCACCGAGATCGGCCGGCTCGCCGACGTCGGCGTCAACCTGATGGACCTGGAGCACCACGTGCGCGGCATGATCGAGCGCCGCGGCGCGGAGTCCTGCTACTGGGACTACGCCCCGTCCTTCGGGCGCGGCCCGTTCCGCAACGTGACCTGCCTGGCCGTCAACGACGCCGTCCTGCACGGCCTGCCCCACGACTACACCCTGCGCGACGGCGACGTCCTCACCGCGGACCTCGCGGTCGGCATCGACGGCTGGGTCGCCGACTCGGCCCGCACGGTCGTCGTCGGGACGGCCGCCGAGGAGGACCTCCGGATCGTCCGCGCCACCGACGAGGCGCTGGAGGCGGCGATCGGCGCCGCGCAGCCCGGCAACCGGCTCGGGGACATCTCGGCGGCCATCGAGGCGGTCGCCCGTGATCACGGCTACCCGGTCAACGACGAGTTCGGCGGGCACGGTCTCGGTCGCACCATGCACGAGGACCCGCACGTCTCCAACAGGGGCCGGGCGGGCCGTGGCCTGACGCTGCGGCCGGGCCTGACCCTCGCCCTCGAACCCTGGTTCGCGCGGACCACCGACCGCATCGTCTACGACCCCGACGGCTGGACCATCCGGTCGGCGGACGGCTCGCGCACGGCGCACTCCGAGCACACGGTCGCCATCACCGAGGACGGGCCGCTGGTGCTCACCCGCCGTGCGTCGGAGGGTGTCGTGACGAGCGGAGCGGGCGCGTCGGTGCGTGGTGCGGAGGGGAGGAGCTGAACCGGGGTGCCCCGGCCGGTACGGTCCGCCGTCATGACGGTCCGGTCGGAGGGGCGTGGCGTCGCGGGCCAGGCGGGCCGGTTCGTCGCCGTCGGGATCCTCGGCGCACTGGTCGACTCGGGTGTCTACGCCCTCGCGCTGCACCTCGGTCTGTGGGTGCATGCGGCCCGCGCGCTGAGCTTCGTCTGCGGCACCACCGTCGCGTACGTCCTGAACCGGCGGTGGGCCTTCCGGGTCTCCGGCGGCGCACGCCGTGCGACCGGCTACGCGGTGCTCTACGGGACGATGTTCTTCGTGATCCTCGGGGTGAACGCGCTCGCGCTCGCCCTGCTGCCCGCCGCGTGGTGGGCGGTCCCGGTCGCGTGGGTGCTGTCCCAGGGTGTCGGGACGACCTGTAACTTCGTGCTGCTCCGGACGGTCGTGTTCCGCGACCGCTGAGCCTGCTCAGTCGAGCCCGTTGGACAGTGTGATGGTCTCTCCGGACCGGCACCGCACCCGGCCCGAGACGAGTGCCAGCACGGCGTCGGCGACGTCGTCGGGCTCCAGCAGGCCCGGCCGCGGCCGCCCGCGCGCGAACATCTCCTCGACGTCGGCGCGGCCGGGGTCGGCCAGGTCCGGCCGGATCATCCGGTACGTCGCCGGGTTGTGGATCATCGTGGTGTTCACACCGGCGGGCAGGACCGCGTGCGCGAGGATCCCGTCCGCGGCGACCTCGTGGGCCACCGACCGCACGAGCGCGACCACCCCGGCCTTCGCCGCCGCGTAGTGCGCGGAGTGCGACGCCCCGGTCGTCGCGACCACCGACGACGTCGCGACCAGGTGGCCCGAGCGGCGCTCGACCATGTGCGGCAGCACGGCCCGGAACGTCGTGAAGACCCCGGTGAGGTTGACGTCGATCATCGTCCGCCACTGCCGGTCGGTCATCGTCGCGACCGGGCCCCCGGTCGCGATGCCGGCGTTCGCGACCGCGACGTCGAACCGCTCGACCGCGGCGTCCACGACCTTCTCGACGGCGGCGAGGTCGCGGACGTCGGCGACCAGCCCGAGGCAACTCCGCCCGGTGGCCTCGACCAGCCGCACGGTCTCGTCGAGGTCCTCCGGCGTCGCGGGCGGATAGTCGACACCGTCGACCGGTGCGGCCAGGTCGCAGACGACGACGTCGGCGCCCTCCCGGGCCAGCGTCGTCGCGTGCGCGCGGCCCTGCCCGCGTGCCCCACCGGTGACCAGGGCGACCGTCCCGTCCAGCGTTCCCATGTCCGTCCTCCGCAGCCCCGGGCGCGGTGCCCGGTCCCGAGGTGTCGACCGCGCCCGGCGCCGCGACTCATCGGTCCGCCCGCGGGGCACCCGGATCGATCACGCTGCGTGCGATCGGCTCCGCCCGTGTGGGCCGTGAGGGTGGTGCATCTCCGTGATCGGACCACGATCGGCGACATCGATCTTGCGCAGGGACACGAGAGGCTGGACCGCAGTCGCTCCGCGGTTTCCGGCGCGTTATCCGGATATGAACGTCGACGCCGAGGGACTGACCGCCCCGATCCTCGACCGCAACCAGATCGCGGAGCTGCGGAGGGCCGACAGCGGCCGGCACGGTCACCGTGCCGAGCCGGAACCCGTCACGCCGCCGCCGGCCGGGGCCTGGCTCGCCCTCGTCGTGCTCGGCAACGTCCTCGTGCTGGCGATGCTGGTGCTCGTCGTGCTCCTGAGCTGACCCTCAGGCCAGGTAGAACTCGAGGGTCCGCCCGGCGGCCTCCTTCGCGGTCGCCGCGCCGGCGCCCGACGCCTCGTGCGCGGCCGCCCACTCGCCGGCGGCCCACCGCGTGAGGTCGTTGCCGAGCTCGGTGCCCTCCAGGACCTCGGCCGGGACGCGCGGGTCGCCCGCGAGGTGCATCGCGAGCGGGAGCAGGGAGAAGTCCCAGCCGATCCCGCCCGCGGCCGGGCCGAACCGGGCCCAGTGCTCGTCGTCGGGCACCTCGTGGCGCAGCTCGAGCTCCGTCTCGTCCCCGGCCGGGGTCAGGGTGAGCTCGACCGCGCTGATGCTGCCCTCGTACTCCCACGTCACCCGCAGTGCGCGGGGCTGCGCGCAGCGCTCGACGGTGCCGACCGTCCCGCTGTCCTCGAGCCGGTAGCGGCCGCCCTCGTGCAGATCGCCGGACACCGGCTCGAACCAGCGCGCCAGCCGCTCGGGCTCGGTCCACGCGCTCCAGACCTCCTCGGGGGAGGCCGGGTAGAGCCGGTTCAGGACGATCGTGTGGGTGCGCCCCTCCCCGCCGACCGTGCGGTGCGCCTTCCGGATCTCCGCGGTCAGGTCCATCGAGCGTCTCCATTCGTCGTCACTTATATCAAGTGGGAACGATAGAGCATGCGCCACGACCGCAGGAACCTTCGGCGGGGGCCCGCGGTGATCCTTGTGTGCCGGGTCACAACGGGGCAGAGTCGCCTGAGCGGCCCGCGTCGAGGAGGCACCGAGAGTCCATGGCGATCGAGAACAGCTACTACACCCACGAGTTCCACGGCGACTACGACCTGATCGGCCTCGGGGAGTTCGCGCTCGAGGAGGGCGGGGTGATCCCCGACCTGCAGCTCGCCGTCGCCACGTTCGGCACGCTGAACGCGGCGAAGGACAACGCGATCCTCGTGACCACCTGGTACTCCGGGACCCACCAGATCTTCCGGGACGTCTACATCGGTCCCGAGCACGCGCTGAACCCCGAGAAGTACTTCATCGTCGTCGTCAACCAGATCGGCAACGGCCTCTCGACGAGCCCGCACAACGCGGCCGGCCCCAACGCCTCGATCGCGATGTCGCGGTTCCCGCACGTCCGGATCGGCGACGACGTCCGCGCCCAGGAGCAGCTGCTGAGCGAGCACTACGGCATCGAGACCCTGCAGCTCGTCGTCGGTGGCTCGATGGGCGCCCAGCAGACCTACGAGTGGATGGTGCGCTTCCCCGGGCGGGTGAAGCGGGCCGCCCCGATCGCGGGCACCGCGCAGAACACCCCGCACGACTTCCTCTTCACCAAGGCGCTGGTCGAGGCGATCACCTCCGATCCCGGCTTCAAGGACGGCGAGTACTCCTCGAACGCCGACGTCGTCGACGGGCTCAAGCGGCACGCCGGCATCTGGGCGGTGATGGGTTTCTCCACCGAGTTCTGGAAGCAGGAGGTCTGGCGCGCCCTGGAGTTCGACTCCAAGGAGGCGTTCATGGAGGGGTTCCTCGAGCCCTACTTCACCGCGATGGACCCGAACGACCTGCTCTGCATGGCGTGGAAGTGGCAGCGCGGCGACGTCGCCCGGCACACCGGCGGCGATCTCGCCGAGGCGCTGGGCCGCAACGAGGCGGTCACCCGGATCGTCCCGATCAACGAGGACATGTTCTTCCCGGTCCGCGACCACGAGTACGAGCTGGAGCTGACCCCGCACGCGACGATCCGGGTGATCGACGACCTGCTCGGGCACCTGGCGCTGTTCGGTGTCGCCCCGACCTATATCGGCCAGGTCGACCGCTACCTGCAGGAGCTGCTGGGCGAGGACGTCTGACGGCCGGCCGGCTGCCCGCCGGTGCGGAGCGCCTCCGCCAGCAGCTCGCGGTGCGCGGCGAGCGCCTCGGCGGTGGCGCCCTCCGCGGCGCCCGCGGCGACCTCGTCGGTGACGACCCGGAATGCGGCGTTGACCGTGGCGGCCAGCAGCCGGACCTGGGCGGAGTCCGGGGCGAGCCCGGCCCGCGGAGCGAGCACGGCGGCGAGCGTCGGTTCGGCCTGCTCCTGCAGCACAAGCCAGACGGCGCGCAGCGCCGGCGTGTCCCGGGTCATCCGCACGACCGCGAGCACCTCCTCGGTCTCGCCGTCCGGGCCGCCGGTCGCGAAGGTGTAGGCCCCGCGCAGGTGTGCGGTCAGCTCTGTCCCCTCCGGCCAGGACCGCAGGACGTCCCGGAAGCCCTCGATGGACACCGAGAGCAGCGGCTCGACGAGGCTCTCCTTGGTCCGGAACAGCCGCCAGAGGGTCCGCTCCGACACGCCGGCCGCCCGCGCGACGTCGGCGCCGGAGGTCGCGGCCATTCCGTGCTCCCGGAAGAGCCGCACGGCGGCCCGGGAGACGGCCAGGCGCTGCGCGCGCCGGCCCTGCTCGCTCATCGGCGGCCGTCCACGGCGGGCCGTGCCCTGTTCTCCGGTCACGGCGGCCTCCCCCGGTCCGGGTGTTCGTGACGTCGCCACCGTAAACGGTCATGTTTGTGGCAGAAACTGCCATCAAATCGTAGGGTGAGGGCACCACCACCCGAGGAGGACGCCCGATGACCCTCGCCGCCGAACGCCCGCAGCTCCCGTTCGCCCGCCCCAACATCCTCGACCTGGCCCCGTTCTACGAGGTGCTCCGCCGGGAGGCCCCGGTCGCCCCGGTGACCACCCCCGCCGGTGACCCCGCCTGGCTGGTGACCCGGTTCTCCGAGGTCCGCGACCTGCTGGGGGACAAGCGGTTCGGCCGGTCCCACCCGGAGCCCGAGAAGGCGTCCCGGATCAGCACCGCGGCCGTGCAGGACGGGCCGACCGGCGACTACGCCTCCGAGGCCGACGAGCACGCCCGGATGCGCCGCCTCCTCACCCCGGCGTTCTCCGCGAAGCGGATGCGACGGCTGTCCGGGCACGTCCAGGAGCTGGTCGACGGTTACGTCGACGCCCTGCTCGCCGACCACGACACGGCTGCGGACGGCGTCGTCGACCTGCACGCGCACCTCGCCTTCCCGCTGCCGGTCGCGGTGATCTGCACCCTGCTCGGCGTCCCCGAGTCCGACGGCGAGTACTTCCGCGCGCTGTCGGACCGGATGGCCACCTTCTCCGGCCAGGACGCGCACGACGCCCGGACCGAGTTCGGCCGCTACATGGCGGGCCTCGCCGAGGGCAAGCGCGCCGCACCGGCCGAGGACGTCATCAGCGACCTCGTGCAGGCGCAGGCCGACGACGAGACGTTCGGCTACCCGGAGATGGTGCGGCTCTGCGTCGGGCTGCTGTTCGCCGGCCACGAGACGACGGTGAACCGGATCGGCCTCGGCCTGCTGTTCCTCATGAACAACCGCGACCAGTGGGACGCCCTGGTCGCCGACCCGGACGGCCGGATCGACGCCGTGATCGAGGAGATCATGCGCCTCGGGGCGCCGGGCGACCTCGGCCTGCTCCGCTACGCGCACACCGACGTCGAGATCGGCGGCGTGACGATCGAGCGCGGCGACGCGCTGATCCTGTCGATCAACGCGGCGAACCGGGACACCGGCGTCTTCGCCGACGCCGAGACCTTCGACCCGGACCGCGGCGAGCGCGGGCACATCGGGTTCGGCCACGGCCCGCACTTCTGCATCGGCGCGAGCCTCGCCCGTACCGAGCTGCGCGCCGTGTTCGTCACGCTCGCCCGCCGGGTCCCGGAGCTGCGCCTGGCGATCGGGATGGACGAGCTCGACATCCGCACCGACCACCTCACCGGCGGCGTCCGCAGCCTGCCGGTGCAGTGGTGAGAGGAGGGGCACCGATGAAGGTCGAGGTCGACCAGGACTCCTGCGTGGGGTCCGGGCAGTGCCTGCTCACCGCACCGGACGTGTTCGACCAGCGTGACTCGGACGCGATCGTCGAGCTGCTCGACGCCGAGCCGCCGGAGGGCGAGCACCAGGCGGTGCGGCACGCCGCCTCCGGCTGCCCGGCCGCGGCGATCACCGTCCACGAGGGCTGATCGCTCCCCGGGCGACGAGTCCGGACCGATGAGTCCGGGCCGCCTCCACGGTCGACCCTCGTGGACGACACAGGACGACCGTGGAGGCACACCCGTGCGCACCCTCGCCATCACCCAGAACATCACCCTCGACGGAGCCGTGGAGATGCTCGGCTCCTGGTTCGACCCGACGGCCGACGCCGGGGACCAGCAGGCCGAGATGCACCGGCAGGACGCGAGCTGTGACGCCGTCCTGCTCGGGAGGCGGACCTTCACCGACTTCCGCGGGTTCTGGCCCGAGCAGACCGACGACACCACCGGCGTCACCGCGTACCTCGACAAGGTCCAGAAGTACGTCGTGTCCTCGACCCTGACCGATCCGGAGTGGGTGAACTCGACGATCCTCGCCGGTGACCCGGTCGCCGAGGTGACGGCGCTCAAGGAGGCGTCCGGCCAGGACATCGTCGTCACCGGCAGCATCGATCTCTGCCACACGCTGATCGCGGCCGGGCTGGTCGACGAGCTGCGCCTGTTCCACTACCCGGTCGTGCAGGGCCGCGGCCGCGGCCTGTTCCCGGACGGCTGGTCGCGGGAGGGGCTGCGGCTCACCGACGCGAAGAGCTTCAGCGGCGGGGTGACCTACACCTGCCACAGCCTGCGCTGACGGCGGTCCGGGTCACGCGTCGTCGGCCGCGGCGGCGCGCTCGACCCGGTTCCGCACCGCCCGCGACACCAGCACCCCCGCGACGACGGCGACCACCAGGCCGACCCAGGAGAACCGCTTCAGCCAGGTCTCGGCGACCAGACCCAGCAGGTAGATCGCGGTGACGGTGCCGCCGGCCCACAGGATCGCGCCGGTCGCGTTCGCGGCGAGGAAGGCCGGGTAGCGCATGCGCATGGTCCCGGCGAGCGGTCCGGCGAGAATCCGCAGGATCGCGACGAACCGTCCGAACAGGACGGCCCACACGCCGTGCCGGTCGAAGATCCGCTGCGCGACGGTGACGTGCCGCGGTCCGAGGTGCCGCGGGAACCGCCGGCCGAGCCGGTCCAGCAGCCCGGTGCCGTAGCGGCGGCCGACCGAGTAGCCGATCGAGTCGCCGACGATCGCCCCCGCCGCGGCGAACCCGGCGACCATCACCGGGTCGACGTGCGATCCCGGCCGCGCGGCCAGCAGCGCGGCCGCGACCAGCACGATCTCGCCGGGGAGCGGGATGCCGATGCTCTCGACACCGACCACGGCCGCGCAGAGCAGGTAGATCGCGAGCGGGGGGATCGCCATCAGGAGCATGTCGACGTGCACCGGTCCATCATGCCTGCGACCGGGGGCTGCGCCGGAGGCCCGGGGGAGGCATCATCCGGGTACGTGAGCACATCGCTGGAGCGGGTCTTCCTCGCCGCCCACGACGACCTCCCCCGCGAGGCACCGGGATCGGAGGAGACCACCGCGCTGCTGCAGCTGGCGGGGGAGCTCCCGGACCGGCCCCGGATCGTCGACATCGGCTGCGGGACCGGGCCCGCCACCCTGCCGCTGGCCGCCGCGACCGGCGGGGACGTCGTCGCCGTCGACCTGCACGAGCCGTACCTGCGGCGGTTGCAGGCCCGCGCCGCGGTCTCCGGGCTCGGCGAGCGGGTCCGGCCCCTGGTCGCGCCGATGGACGACCTCCCGCTGCCGGACGGCGAGGCCGACCTGGTGTGGTCGGAGGGCGCCGCCTACGTCATGGGGTTCGACGCCGCACTGTCGTCCTGGCGGCGGCTGCTCGCCCCGGACGGGGTGCTGGTGCTGACCGAGGCGGAGTGGACGACGCCCGCGCCGTCACCGGGCGCCCGGGAGTTCTGGGACGCCGGCTACCCGGCGATGCGGACGACCGCGGACAACGTGGCCGCCGCGCAGCGCGCCGGGTACACGGTCCGGGCCGCCTACCTGCTGCCGGACTCCGACTGGGACGCCTACTACCGCCCGCTGGCCGCGCGGATCGAGCTGCTGCGCGCCGACGGGGTGGACCCGGCAGCGCTCGACGAGGTCGGCCACGAGATCGACGTCCGCGACCGGTACGGCACCGAGTACGGCTACACCGCCTACGTGCTGCGGCCCCGCGGAGCCGGCTCAGCGGGGCAGTGACGCCCCGGCGCAGACGGTGAGCGTCTGACCGGTGATGGCTCCGCCGTCCGGGCCGACCAGCAGCTCGACCAGGGCGGCGACCTCCTCCGGTCGCACGCGGCGACCGAGCGGCGGCAACAGCGGCGGGGTGCCGGACCGGCCGGGGTCGGCCAGCATCGGCGTCTCGGTCGGGCCGGGGGCGACGACGTTCACCGTGATCCGGCGGGCGGCGAGCTCGGCCGCCCAGGAGCGGGCCATCGCCTCCAGCGCGGCCTTGGTCGCCGCGTACTGGCTCTTCCCGGGCGAGCCGCCCGCGGTGCGGCTGCCGACCAGGACGATCCGGCCGCCGTCGGGGATCCGGTCGAGCAGCGCCCCGGCGAGCTCCGCGGCCGCGGCCACGTGCACCCGCCACATGAGGTCCCCGGCCTCGGCGTCGAGCGCACCGAGCGGGGCGGTGCGCTGGAGCCCCGCCGCGTGCACGACGGCGTCGACCGGACCGGTCCCGGCGACCGCACCGGCGACCGCGGCCGGCCCGGCCAGGTCGGCGGCGACCCAGGCGAGCCCGTCGCGCGGTGCGGGGGCGCTGCGGGACAGCCCGGTGACCCTCCAGCCGGCGTCGAGCAGCCTGGCGGTGACGGCCGCCCCGATACCGGAGCTGACCCCGGTGACGACGGCGTGCGGCGCGGTCTCAGCCACCCGTCGCCGCCGGGGTCAGGTGCACGTGCCGGATCGCCTGCCGGTAGACGGTGTAGGCGATGTCCAGGCCGCCGTCGGCCGCGGCCCGGATCGTCGGGTACGAGAACTCCCGGTTCCGCTTGCCGCGCGAGTCGTTGACGAGGCAGAACCCGTCGCCGGTCTCCAGGTCGCGGCGGACCGGCCAGGTCCGGCCGCCGTCGTCGGAGATCGCGAGGGTCATCGGGGCGCGTGGGGCTCCCCAGAACGCGCCCTCCCGGAGCGCGTCGGCAGCGGCGGCCGCGGTGCCCACGTCGCCGCTGTCGGAGATCTCGTCGTAGAGCGACGCCCGCCGCGCAGTCGCGTCGGCCCGGCTGCTGGGGTTCCCGACGAGTGCGAGCCGGCCGTCGGCGAGCCCGACGACCTGGACCGACGAGTTGTTGTTCGGCAGCTCGACGGGTTCGGGCGCCGACCAGGTGCCGCCGTCGTCGGTGGAGACCGAGCGGTGCACGGCGTCGGCGCGGCGGCTGCGGTAGAGCGCGACGAGCGATCCGTCCGGCCGGGCGACGACGTTCATGTGGACCTGCCCGGTGCTGTCCGGGACGGCGGTCTCGCGCCAGGTGGCGCCGTCGTCGTCGGAGACCATCACGGCGGACGTGTCGAGGTCACCGACCCAGCGGCCCTCGGGCGGGGTCACGCAGTGCCAGACCGGCAGCAGCCACCGGCCGCTCCGGGTGACGACGACCGGCTGCCGCACGAACACCCCGCCGCCGGGCCCGGCCGGGAACAGCGTGCGCCGCGCGTCCCAGGTGCGGCCGCCGTCGCCGGAGGTGCGGACGCGGACCTCGGCGGTGTCCTGATTGCCCGCGACCTGCGCGGTCCACAGCAGCCACACCGTGCCGGACGGGGCGACGAACAGGAGCGGGTTCTGCTCGGAACGCTCCGGGTCGTCCGACAGGGCGACCGGCCCGGTCCAGCGGTCGGAGCCCGGTTCGAGGCGGGAGTACCGCACCCCGATGTCGGGCACGCCCTCCTGGGTGCCGCCGAACCACACGCACCCCAGCGCGCCGCCGGGCAGCTCCATCAGGTTCGCGGCGTGGTTCTGGACGTCCGGCGCCGGCAGCAGCGCGTCGCGCCGGTCCGGTTCGCCGGCGTGCGGGCGGAGCAGGCCGTCGGCGGGGCCGGGCAGCTCGGCCGGTGCGGTCTCGGTGACGGTCACGGGCGGGTACCTCCGGACGGTGCGGGGACGGCCCCGGCCAGCGCGGAACGCGGCTTCCGGCCCCGGACGGCCGCCGGGTCCAGCGACGCGGCCCGCAGCCGCCGGGTGACCTCGTGGGTGGGGGAGCCGAGCACCTCGGCGGTCCGGCCGGACTCGACGACCCGGCCGTGCGAGAGGACGACGACGTTCTCGGTGATCTCCCGGACGACGCCCAGGTTGTGGGCGATCACCACGAAGGTCAGGCCGGACTCGCGCTGCAGCTCCCGCAGCAGGTCGAGGACCTGGGCCTGCACCGAGACGTCGAGCGCCGAGGTGGCCTCGTCGCAGACCAGCAGCTCGGGGTCGCTGGCCAGCGCGCGGGCGATCCCGATCCGCTGGCGCTGGCCACCGGAGAACTCCGAGGGCCGCCGGGCGGCCGCGGACGCGGGCATACCGACCCGGTCGAGCAGCGCGACCGCGCGCCGCTCGCGCTCGGCCCGGCCGCGGATCCCGCGCAGGGCCAGCGGTTCCGCGACGATCCGGCCCGCGGTGAGGTGCGGGTCGAGCGAGCCGTACGGGTCCTGGAAGATCATCTGGACCTTCCGGCGGTGGGCCCGCAGCTTCCGCTCGGGCAGCGTCGCCACGTCGACGCCGTCCAGCTCGATCGCCCCCGCCGTCGGCCGGATCAGCCGCACCAGGCAGCGCGCGATCGTCGACTTGCCGCAGCCCGACCCGCCGACCACGGCCAGGGAGCCGCCGCGGTCCACGGACAGGTCGACGCCGTCGACGGCGCGGAAGTCGCCGAACGCGACGGTCAGGCCGCGGACGGCCAGGTGCGGGGTCATGACGGGGTCCCTTCGAGGGTGGGGACGGCGGCGATCAGGCGACGCGTGTACTCCTCGCGCGGGGCCCCCACGACCTGCTCCACCTCGCCGGACTCGACGAACGCCCCGGACCGCATCACGTGGATCCGGTCGGAGACGAGCCGGGCGACGCCCAGGTCGTGGGTGATCAGCAGCATCCCGACGCCGGTGCGTTCCTGCAGCTCCAGCAGCAGGTCGAGGATCCCGGCCTGCACGGTGACGTCGAGGGCCGAGGTCGGCTCGTCGGCGACGATCAGCCGCGGCTCGCCGGCCAGCGCGATCGCGATCAGGACGCGCTGCAGCATCCCGCCGGAGAGCTGGTGCGGGTAGGAGCGCCACTGCGTCTCCGGGCGGGCGACGTGCACCTGGTCGAGCAGCGCGATCCCGCGCTCGCGGACCGTGCTCCGCGACAGCTCCGGATGACGCAGCCGCAGGGCGTGCCCGAGCTGGGCCCCGATCGTGTGCACCGGGGACAGCGCCGTCATCGGGTCCTGCGGGACGAGGGACACCCCGCGGCCGCGGACCGCGGCCGGGGCGCGCGGATCGGTGAGCACGTCGACGGGGGCGGCGTCCGGGTCGAGCGCGTAGCGCACCGCCCCGCTCACCACGGCGGTCCCGGCGGGCAGCAGGCCGAGCACGGCCATCGCCGTCGTCGACTTGCCCGAGCCGGACTCGCCGATGAGCGTGACGGTCTCGCCGGCGCCGACGTGCAGGTCGACGCCGTCGACCGCGCGGACCACACCGCGCTCGGTCACCAGCTCCACCTGCAGGTCCGCGACCTCCAGCAGCGGGGTCATCGGGTCGCCTCCTTCCGGCCCAGGCCGAGGAACCGGGGCCGGCCGACGCCGCCCGGCCGGTCGCGCAGACCGTCGCCGAGCAGGTTCACGCCGACCACGAGCAGCACGATGACCAGGCCCGGGAGGGTGGCGATCCACCACGACGTCGTCACGTAGTCCTGGCCGTCGGAGACGATCCGGCCCCAGGTCGCGAACGGCCGCTCCGGACCGGCCCCCAGGTACGACAGCGCGCTCTCCAGCAGCACCGCCTGGGCGAGCAGCAGGAGCACCACGAGCGACGCCGGCTTCACCACGTTCGGCACCACGTGCCGGACCGGGATCGCCGGGCGGCCGAGCCCGAGGGTGCGGGCCGCGTCGATGTAGGGCTTCCCCCGCTCGACGAGCACCAGCGACCGGGTCAGCCGGAACACCTCCGGCCACTGCGCCACCGCGATCACCGCGGTGATCACCGGGATCGACGAGCCGAACAGCGCGACGACGAGCAGCAGCATCATCAGCAGCGGCAGCGCCATCTGCGCCTCGGCGAGCCGGGACGCGACGGCGTCGGTCCACCCGCCGAGGAAGCCGGCCAGCGAGCCGAGCGTGAGCCCGATCAGCCCGGACACCAGCACGGCGAGGATCCCGACGGTCAGCGACACCTGGCCGCCCGAGAGCACCCGGGCGAGGAGGTCGCGGCCGAGCTGGTCGGTGCCGAACAGGTGGCCGTCGGTCAGCGGGGGCAGGCGGCGGGCCGAGAGCTCCTGGGCGTCCGGGTCGGGCAGCGGCAGCACCGTCGCCAGCAGCACCGGCAGCACGACGAGCGCCGTGCAGACCGTGCCGATCCAGATCTTGACCCGCGAGGCGCGGGCCCGGCGGTGTGCCGGGGACGCCGCGGCGAGCTCCGGCGTGACGGCGGAGGGGCGGCCGGTGGGTGCCGCCGTCCGCTCCGGGACGGTCGTGCTCATCGCGCGGACTCCTTTCCGAGCCGGACCCGCGGGTCGAGCAGCGGGTACGCGAGGTCGATCAGCAGCTGGACGCCGATCGCCAGCGCGGCGGTGACCAGCACCGTCGCCTGGATCAGCGGGTAGTCGCGGGTCTCCAGGGCGCGGACGACGAGCGAGCCGACGCCGGGCCAGGAGAGCACCACCTCGACGACCACGACGCCGTTGAGCATCGCGGCGAACCGGGTGCCGAGCGCGGTGAGGACGGGGATGGCGGAGTTCGCCATCGCGAAGCGCCAGACGAGCGTGCGCTCGCTCGTCCCGCGGGCCCGGGCGACCGTCAGGTACGGCGAGGTCAGCGCCCCCGTCATCTCCCGGCGGACCAGCCGGGAGATCAGCGCGATCTGCAGGATCGCCACCGTGAGCGTCGGCAGCACCAGCCCCGACCAGGTCGCGAACCCGGACGCCGGCAGCACCGGGACCAGCACCGAGAACAGCGTGAGCAGCATGACGCCGCTCCAGAAGTCGGGCATCGACTGCCCGGCGACCGTGACGACGTTGGCCCCGAGCTCGCGGCCGGTGTCGGCGCGCCGGGCCATCCAGATGCCCAGCGGCACGGCGACGAGCGTCGTCACCAGCACGGCGGAGACCGCGAGGGTGATCGTGTACGGCACCCGGCCGAGGACGACGTCGAGTGCGGGCGCCTGGAACGAGTAGCTGGTCCCGAGGTCACCGGCCAGCAGGTTCCGCAGGAACGTCAGGTACTGGGTGAGCACCGGCTCGTCCAGGCCGAGCTGGGCGCGGATCCGCTCGAGGTCCTCGGGCGAGGCGTTCGGACCGGCGTAGGCGGCGGCCGGGTCGCCCGGGGCGAGCCGCACCAGCACGAACACGGTCGAGATCGTCAGGAAGATCGTGAGCAGGCCCTGCCCGACGCGGACCACGGCGTAGCGGGCGAGCCCGGCGGCCCGGGACGGCGCGCGGCGAGCGGCGGAGCCCGTCCCGGTGGGCGCGGTCGTGACGGTCATGCCGATGCCCCCAGCGCGACGGAGGAGAGGTCGTAGGAGTTGGTGGGCAGCAGCTCGATGCCGGAGACCCGCTGCCGGCGGGCCTGCACGACGTCGGGCACGAACGCCCAGAGGCACGGCCAGGTGTCCCAGATCTTCTTCTGGGCGCCGGCGAGGGCGGCCTCCCGGCGGGCCGGGTCGGTCTCGGCCGCCGCGGCGTCCAGCGTGCGGGCGACCTCGGGCACGACGTAGCCCTGGTAGGTGTCGCGGGTCCGCTCCTTGGCCGGGGTGCCGCCGTACATGCCCTGCAGCACGGTCGCGGCCTCGCCGGTGGGCCCGGCGAACCCGTTGCCGAGCACGTCCCAGTCCCCGCCGCGGCCCTGCCGCCAGGCGGTGATGTCCCCGCCGGGCTGGAACTGCTGCAGCCGGGTGCGGACGCCGACCCGGCCGAGCATCCCGGCGACCGACTCCATCACCGAGGTGTCGGCGGGGAACTCGCCCGACTCCCAGATGATCGTCAGCTCCAGGTCGCGCACGCCGGCCGCGTCGAGCATCTGCCGGCAGCGGGCCGGGTCGTAGCGGTAGCCGCCGGTGTCGGCGGCGCCGCTCAGCGCCGAGGCGACGACGCCGCGGGCGGGTTGCACCGAGCCGACCAGGACGTCGCGGGCCAGTGCCTCGCCGTCGACGGCGTAGGTCAGCGCCTCGCGCACCCGGGGATCGGCCAGCGGGTGCCCCGGGGGCTTGCGGAAGTTGTAGAAGAGCTGGTTGGTGCGGGTGCTGGGGGAGCGGTCCAGGATCACCGACGGCAGCCCGGCGAGCTGCTCGGCGGAGTCGGGGGTGATGCTGTCGATGACGTCGAGCTCGCCCGAGCGCATCGCGACGACCCGGCTGGACTCCTCGGGCACGAACCGGACCTGCACCGACTCCAGGTGCGCCGCGGCACCCCAGTAGTTCTCGTTGCGGACCAGCGTGTAGTCGCCGGTGCCGGTGTTCGCCTCGGCGACCCGGAAGGGGCCGGAGCCGATGCCGTCGGTGAGCTGCTCGGGGCGGTTGGCCGCGGCCGGGGTGACGAGGACGTTCGCCATCAGCAGGTCCATCACCGGCACCGGGTCCGAGGTCACCAGCCGGAACGTCCGGTCGTCGACCGGGCGCACCGTCGGGATCTCGGGGAACAGGCTGGCGATGAACCCGCCGTTGACCTCGCCGTAGCACCGCAGTGCCACGTCGACGTCGGTCACGGTGACGGGGCTGCCGTCGGAGTAGCGGACGCCGTCGCGCAGCCGGACCGTCCACTCGGTGGGCCCGGTCCGCTCGAAGCGGTCGGCGAGCACCGGCTGCGCGGTCTGGCCGGGGCCGACCCGGGTCAGGGCCTGCCGGACGGCGCGCTGGACGGTGACGGCGCCGTCGAACTGGTTGAGCTTGTTGTCCAGGCTGGCGAGGGAGCGGTTGAGCCCGAGGACGATCGTCCCGGGGCCGGGTGCGCCGGTCGGGCCGGCGCATCCGGCGAGCGGGACGGCCGCGGTCCCGGCGACGGCCAGTGCGGTCCACCGCAGGAACGCCCGGCGGTCGAGTCGCGGGCCGGCCTGTCGGTCAAGGGTCATCGTCGACCTCCGGAGGCGGGGGAGGGGCGCGGTGGGAGACCACCGGGCCCAGCGGGTCCTACGCTCGCACTGTGTGCGCGATGTGCGCAAGACCGGATTTGGAGCGCGCATTGCGCGCACATGTGGGCACGCCAGGTGAGCGTGGGTGAGAGTGATCGATCGGTTCGCGCGAAACGCGCAGCAGGTCAGGCGACGCCGTCGGTCGTGTCGGCGACCGTCACCGTCACCCCGGAGCCGCGCAGCGCGGCCAGCTGGGCCGTGTCGGCGGCCGGGTCGGTGATCAGCGTCCAGCCCGGTTCGAGCCGGGCCCAGGCGTGGAACGGCCTGCGCCCCAGCTTGTCCGCGTGCGCGAGCACGTAGACCGCCGAGGCACGGCGCGCCATCAGCTCCTTGAGCCGGGTCTGGGCGAGCTCGGCCTCGCAGAGCCCGCCGTCGGTGGTCACGCCGTCGGCCCCGAGGAACGCCCGGTCGAAGCTCAGGTGCTCCAGTGCGGCCTCGGCGAGCGGGCCGACGAAGCCCTGGCTCACCGGGCGCAGCGTGCCGCCGAGACAGTGCACGGTGACGCCCTCGGCGTCGGACAGCTCCCCGAGCGCGGTCAGCCCGGTGGTCACCACGGTGATCCCGGGTACCGCACGCAGCTCGTGGGCGAGCGCCCCGACGGTGGAACCGGCGTCGAGCAGCACGGTCTCGCCGGGCCGCACCAGCGCCGCCGCCGACCGTGCGATCGCGCGCTTGGCGCCGAACGCCTCCCCGATCCGCTGCCGCAGCGACGTCTCGGGGTGCGCGGACAGCGCCATCGCGCCGCCGTAGGTGCGGGCCAGCCGGCCCTCGGCGGTCAGCTGGGCGAGGTCGCGCCGGATCGTGGACGCGGTGACGTCGAAGGCGTGCGAGAGCTCCTCGACGCTGGCGAGGCCACTCGTCGTCGCGAGCCGGACGATCTCGTCCCGGCGGGCACGTGATCCGCGGGGCGGCATGGCGTCACGCTACCGGTCGGGCGGCGAGCTCCACGGCCTGCCGCAGTGCCTCGACCATCGACCCGGCGTCGGCCTTCCCGGTGCCGGCGATGTCGAACGCGGTCCCGTGGTCGACCGAGGTCCGGATGACCGGCAGCCCGACGGTCAGGTTGACGCCGTTCTCGATGCCGAGCACCTTGACCGGGCCGTGGCCCTGGTCGTGGTACATCGCGACGATCAGGTCGTAGTCGCCCCGCCCGGCCAGGAAGAACGCGGTGTCGGCCGGCAGCGGGCCGCGGGCGTCGATCCCGTCGGCGCGCAGCACCTCCAGCGCGGGGACGATCTTCTCGGCCTCCTCGCCGTAGCCGAACAGGCCGTTCTCCCCGGCGTGCGGGTTGATCCCGCAGACGCCGATCCGGGGGGCCTCCACACCGGACCGCACCAGCGCCTCGTGTCCACGCCGGACGGTGCGCTCGACCAGGCCGGGCTCGATCCGCGCGACGGCGTCGATCAGTCCGATGTGCGTGGTCACGTGCACGACCTTCACCGTCGGCGTCGACAGCATCATCGACACCTCCTCGGTGCCGGTCAGGTGCGCGAGCAGCTCGGTGTGACCGGGGAAGCGGTGGCCGGCGGCGTGCAGCGCCTCCTTGTTCAGCGGCGCGGTGCAGATCGCCTGCACCCGCCCGGCGACGGCGAGCGCGGCCGCGGCCTCGACGTAGCGGTAGGCGCCCTCACCGGCGGCCGCGGAGACGGTGCCCCACGGCAGGTCCGCGGGCAGCTCGCCGACCTGCAGCACGCAGACCCGGTCCGGTCCGGGCGCGGCGCTCTCCACGTCGTCGACGGCGACGATCTCGGCCGGGTGACCCAGGACGGCCGCGGCCCGGCGCAGCCGGTCCGCGTCGCCGATCACGACGGGACGGCACCGGCCGAGGACGTCCGGGTGCACGAGGGCCGGGACGATCACCTCGGGGCCGATCCCGGCGGCGTCGCCCATGGTGACGGCGACGGTCGGGAGTGGTGCGCCGGCCCCGGCGGGGACCTGCGGGGAGACGGTGGCGGTCATGCGGCTGCCTTCCGATCGTTCGGTGCGGTGCGGAGGGTCCTGGGTCGGACCGGTGGGTGGGGCGACGGCGGTGGCCATCGCGGCCAGCGAGTCGTCGTCGCCGAAGCTGCCGGGCCGGGTGACGACCTGCCGCCCGCCCGCGGCGGCGCTGCGGACCGCGCCGTGCGCGACCTGGCCGAGCGGGACGAGCCGGTCGGTGCCCAGCGCGTCGAGCACCCGGCGGGCGGTCTCGCCGCCGGTGAGGACGAGGTGCGGGCCGTCCGGCCCGCCGGCCAGCGCCGTCGCGGCCCGCGACAGCGCGCCGGCGACGGCGGCGGGGTCGCCGCGCAGGTCCGGGTCCGGCCGCAGCACGGTGACGCCCGGTCCCGCGGGGCCGTCCGGCACCGGGTCACCGGGGCGCAGCCGGATCTCGACGGCGCCGTCGTCGAGCAGGCGGGCGACCTGCCGGGCGGCGACCGGCTCCGCCGACCCGACGACGGCCAGCACCGGCCGCGGCGCGCCGTCCGGGGCGTCCCCGGTGCCGAGCCCGGGACGCCCGGTGGCACGGCCGAGTGCCGCGGCGAATCCGCCGGAGCCCGCGGTCGCGACCCCGGCCGCCGCGGCCGCGGCGGCGACGAGGTCCAGGTCGTCGTCGGTATCGGCGTCGCAGAGCACGACCGGGCCGCGCGCGAGGGCCGCCGCCAGTGCGGCGTGCGGGTCGCGGCGCAGCTCGGCGACGCCCAGCACGACGGCGTCCGGCCGGCCGGTGGCGACGTGCAGGTCGTCCGGCGCGGGGTGCGGTTCCATCCGCCAGGCGTCGGTGCGGTGCAGCGGGACCCCGTCGAGGTGGACGACCCCGCCCGAGACCGTGCGCCCGGCGCCCGGCAGGGCCGCGGCGACGACGACCGGTCCCCGCCCGGCGAGCGCCCCGATCCCCGCGGCGACGTTCCCCCGCAGCAGCGAGTCGATCTTCAGGAAGGTCCGCGTGCCGGCCGGCGCGGCGTCGAGGACGCGGCGCGTGCGGTCGGCGGCGACGGCGGGTGCGGCGGTGCGGCAGTGCAGGTCGACGACGGTCAGCCCGGTCGCGGGCAGGTCGGCGCCCGGGGCGAGCAGGATCGTGGCCGGCTCGCCGGGTACGGCGAGCACGGCGGCCGTCTCGGCGGCGCCGGAGAGGTCGTCGGCGAGCACGAGCACGGGCGTGGCGGTCATCGAGCACCTCCCTCGGGCGTCGTCGTCGCGGGGACCGGCGGTGCGCCGGTCGTGCACATCATGCAGCAAACGCGCGTTCTGCGCGAGCACTTCTGCGCAGAACAAGCAGAAATTCGCGATCTGGACCGACAGTATTGCGCGAAGCGCGCAGAATGTGTCATGTTCTGCCCGGCGCAGTCGCGCCGACCGATCACCCCGGCGGCCGGTTCCCCGGCCTCACCACGGACCAGAACGGGATGTCGATGACGACGACCGACGACACGGCGGGTCGCGCCGCACGGACCGGCTCGCCCGACCCGTACGCGCTGGACCCGGCCGATGTCCGCCCCCCGCCGACCACGTTCGGCGGCCGCCTGCGCCACCTCGGCCCCGGACTGATCCTGTCCGCCGCGGTCGTCGGGTCCGGTGAGCTCATCACCACCACCGCGCTCGGCGCGAAGGCCGGGTTCGTCCTGCTGTGGCTGGTCGTCGCCAGCACCGCGGTCAAGGTCTGGGTGCAGATGGAGCTCGCCCGCTGGGCGATCCTCTCCGGCAAGCCCGCCCTGGAGGGCTACGCGCAGGTCCCGCCGCGGATCGGCCGGATCAGCTGGATCAACGTGCTGTGGATCCTGATGGACGGCGCGAAGATCCTCCAGCGCGGCGGGATCATCGGCGGCGCCGTCGCGGCGCTGAGCATCCTCTGGCCGATCGTCGGCGAGCCGCTGTCGTTCCCGTCGCTGCTCACCTGGACCGTGATCACCGTCGCGAGCGTGCTGTTCCTGCTCCGCACCAACCGCTACGGCGTGGTCGAGAAGGTCTGCTTCGTCGCGGTCCTGCTGTTCACCGTCGCCACCGTCGGGCTGGCGCTGGGCCTGCCGCTCACCCCGTTCGGGTACGGCGGCGACGACCTCGCACTCGGCTTCGAGTTCCTCATCCCGGCCGGCACGCTCGGCTTCGCGATCGCGATGTTCGGCATCACCGGCGTCGGCGCCGACGAGATGACCACCTACTCGTACTGGTGCATCGAGAAGGGCTACGCCCGCTGGACCGGCCCGGAGGACGGCACCGAGGAGCGCGCCCGCCGCGCCGAGGGCTGGCTCAAGGTCATGCGGCTCGACGTGTTCGTGTCCTGGCTGGTGTGCACGGTCTGCACGCTGTCGTTCTACCTGATCGGCGCGTCCGTGCTGCACCCCCAGGGGCTCGTCCCGTCCGGCAACGAGATGATCACGACGCTCTCCCGGATGTACACCGACACGCTCGGCGAGTGGGCGATGTACGCCTTCCTGGTCGGCGCCGTCGCGGTGCTGTACTCGACGTTCGTCGCCTCCACCGCCAGCGTCCCGCGGCTCTGGACGCACACCCTGTCGCTGCTCGGTGTGCTGGACTGGCGGGACCGGGCCGCCCGCGAGAAGTGGATCCGCATCCTCACGATGACCATGCCCCCGGTCTGGGCGCTGGGTTACCTCGCGGTGCAGTCGCCGGTGCTGATGGTCCAGATCGGCGGGGTGGCCGGCGGGGTGTTCCTGCTCGCGGTCGTCGTCGCCGTCTGGTACCTGCGTACGACCGAGGTCGACCGGCGGTTCCGGTCGAACCCGCTGCTCACCGTCGCGCTGGCGCTGTCCAGCCTCGCGGTGACGGCGCTGGCCGTGTACTCCCTGCTCGACACGTTCGGCGTGGACTTCGGAGGATGACCGCAGTGAACCCCCGGCCCCGTGTGCTGATCACGACCCCGAGCTTCGGCGCGCGCTCCGACGCTCCCTGGACGGCGCTGAAGGACGCCGGGCTGGAGCCGGTCGTCCGCACCGACCGGCACCCGCTGCCCGCCGCCGAGCTGGCCGCGCTGATGCCCGGCGTCGACGCCGCGATCGTCGGCCTCGACGAGGTGACCGCCGAGGTGCTCGACGCCGCGGACGGGCTGCGCGTGCTGGCCAAGCACGGCGTCGGCGTCGACAACCTCGACGTCGCGGCCGCCGCCGCCCGGGGCGTGACCGTCGTCAACACCCCGGGTGCGAACACCGGGGCGGTCGCCGACCTCGCGTTCGCGCTGCTGCTCTCGCTGGCCCGCCGGATCCCGCAGGCGCACGCCTCGACCGCGGCCGGCCGCTGGGAGCGCTTCTTCGGCCCGGAGCTCGCCGGCCGCACCCTCGCGGTGGTCGGGTTCGGCCGGATCGGACGGGCGGTGGCCCGGCGCGCCTCCGGGTTCGACATGGAGGTCGTCGCGCACGACCCCTTCCTGCCCGGCACCGAGGCCGACGGCGTCCCGCTGCTCGGCCTCACCGAGTGCCTGGCCCGCGCCGACGCCGTCACCCTGCACCTGCCCGGCGGCTCCGGCACCCCGCTCATCGGTGCCCCCGAGCTCGCCGCCATGCGGCCCGGCTCCTACCTCGTCAACACCGCCCGCGGCGACCTGGTCGACGAGGCCGCCCTCGCCGCGACCCTGCACGACGGCCACCTGGCCGGGGCGGGCGTGGACGCGTTCGCCGTCGAACCGCCGGCCGGGAGCCCCCTGCTCACCGCGCCGAACGTCGTCCTCACCCCGCACGTGGGGGCCGCGAGCGACGACGCCAACGCCGCGATGGGCTCGATGGTCGTCGCGGACATCACCCGGGTGCTCCGCGGCGAGCGGCCCGCCCACCCCGTCGGCTGAGGAGACCGAACACATGCAGACGACCGAGGTACCCGGCACCGGCCTGGCGGTGTCCCGCCTGGTGCTGGGCACGATGAACGTCGGCGACACCGTCGACCGGGACGGTGCCGCCGCGATGCTGGACGCGGCCGCCGAGGCCGGCATCACCATGATCGACACGGCGAACGGCTACGCCGGGTCCCGCTGCGAGCCGATCCTCGGCGAGCTGCTGCGGTCCCGGCCCGGCCGGTTCGACGTCGCGAGCAAGGTCGGCATCCCGCACCCCGACGCCGGTGGGGCGCCGCCGCTGTCGCGCAAGGCGATCCACGCCTGCGTCGAGGGCTCGCTCACCCGGCTCGGCGTCGAGAAGCTCGACGTCTACTACCTGCACCAGCCCGACCGCGCGACGCCGATCGCGGAGACCCTGGAGACCGTCGCCGAGCTCGCCGACGCCGGCACGATCGGCGCGCTCGGCGTCTCCAACTTCGCGGCCTGGCAGATCGCCGAGCTGCGGCACGCCGCGATCGCGGCGGGTGCCCCGCAGCCGGTGTTCTCCCAGCCGCTCTACAACCTGCTCGCCCGCCGGATCGACGAGGAGTACGTCGAGTTCTCCCGGACCGCGGGCTTGTTCGACATCGTCTACAACCCGCTGGGCGGCGGCCTGCTGTCCGGGCGGCACTCGTTCGACGCGCCGCCGTCGGACGGCCGGTTCGGCTCGTCCGGGCTGGCGACGATGTACCGCGACCGCTACTGGAACGAGGGCCTGTTCCGGGCCGTCGAGGCGCTGTCCCGGGTCGCCGCCGACGCCGGTCTTCCCCTGCCCGAGCTGGCGCTGCGCTGGCTGGTCGGCCGGGAGAGCGTCGGCGCGATCCTGGTCGGCGCGTCGAAGGTCGAGCAGCTGCACGCCAACGTGGCCGCCGCCGAGCGCGGCCCGCTCCCGGACGACGTCGTCACGGCCTGCGACGCCGTCTGGGCCGACCTGCGCGGGCCGGTGCCCGCCTACAACCGCTGAGGGGACCTGTCATGACCAACGGTTTCGCCGCCCGGCTGCGCTCCGGGGAGAAGACCATCGGCTACTGGGTGGTGCTGGACAACCCGGTCGGCACCGAGCGGATCGCCCGCACCGGCTACGACTACGTCTGCATCGACGCCCAGCACGGGCTCGTCGACTCGCGCGCCGTGCTGTCGACGATCACCGCCGTCGACACGTTCGGCGTCGCGAGCATGGTGCGGGTGCAGGCCAACGACGCGTTCTGGATCGGGCAGGCGCTCGACACCGGTGCCCGCGGTGTGATCGTCCCGATGGTCGACACCGTCGCCGACGCCGAGTCCGCCGTCGCCGCCACCCGGTACCCGCCGGTCGGGCGGCGCAGCTACGGCCCGATGCGGGCGCAGCTGCGGGTCGGCCCGACGCCCGCCGTCGCCGACGACGAGGTCGCCTGCCTGGTGATGATCGAGACCCCGGACGGCCTGGCGAACGTCAAGGACATCGCCGCCGTCCCAGGGGTCGACGGGCTCTACGTCGGGCCGTCGGACCTGCGGCTCGCGCTCGGCGGGAAGACCTCCACCGACCCGGACCTGGACGAGCGGTTCGAGGAGGCGCTGACCGCGATCCTGGCCGCCGCGAACGCGGCCGGCATCGCCTGCGGCATCCACTGCCCGGACGGAGCCACCGCCGCCCGGCGGCTGGCCCAGGGCTTCTCCTACGCCAGCGTCGCCTGCGACGTGGTGCACCTCGAGCAGGCCGCGAAGGCGCACCTCGACGCGGCCCGCAACGGCGGGGGCGCCGCGTGAAGATCGAGCGGATCCGCATCGACAAGGCGAAGTTCGACATGGTCGACTTCGCCAAGCACACGACCGGCTTCTCGCTGGTCTACGAGCCGGGCAGCCGCAAGCCCACCAGCGCCTACGCGATCCGGATCTACACCGACGACGGCGTCGTCGGCGGCTACGTCGGCGGCAACTCGGTCGCCGTCGCGCAGGTCGCGATGTTCGGCGACTACCTGATCGGCAAGGACCCGCTGCAGCGCGAGCTCATCTACAACGACGTGAAGCGTCAGCTCCGCAAGTTCGACAAGATGGGCATGGGCTTCGTCGACATCGCGCTGTGGGACCTCGCGGGCCGGGCGCACGGCGCGTCGATCCGCACGCTGCTCGGTGGCTGGAAGACCCGCGTCCCCGCGTACGCCTCGACCGCCGCCGGTGACCGCAACGGCGGCCTCGACTCGCCCGCCGCCTACGCGGACTTCGCCGTGCAGTGCAAGGAGCTGGGCTACAAGGCCTACAAGCTGCACGTCTGGGACGTCTACGAGGTCTCCGAGGTCGTCGAGACGATCGCGCGTGTGCGCGAGGCCGTCGGGCCGGACATGGACCTCATGCTCGACCCGGGCTGCAAGCTGGAGACCTTCGCGCACGCCGTCCAGGTCGGCCGGGCCTGCGACGAGGCGAACTTCCTCTGGCTCGAGGACCCGTACAAGGACACCGGGATCTCGATCTTCGGGCACAAGCGGCTGCGGGAGCTGATCCGGACGCCGCTGCTGCAGACCGAGCACGTGCGCGGGCTGGAGCAGCACGTCGACTTCGTCGTCGGCGGCGGCACCGACTTCGTGCGCGCCGACGCCGAGTACGACGGCGGCATCACCGGAGCGCTGAAGATCGCGCACGCCACCGAGGGGCTCGGCCTGGACGTCGAGCTGCACACCCCCGGGCCCGCCCAGCGCCAGCTCATGGCGTCGTTGCGGAACACGAACTACTACGAGATGTCGTTCGTGCACCCGAAGTCGAGCGAGATCGGCCGCAGCCAGCTGGTCTACGCCGACGACTACCGCGACGGCCTCGCCGCGGTCGATGCCGACGGCTGCGTCCCGGTGCCGGAGGGACACGGCCTGGGTGTCACCTACGACTGGGAGCGCATCGAGGCCCACACCGTGGAGACCGTCGAGTACCGCTGAGGCCGGAGATCAGGGGCGGGTGGCCCGCACCAGCCACGCGGCCGACCGGAAGGCGACGCCCCCGGGGCCCGCGTGCTCGGCGAGCACCCCCCGCAGCGCGTCCTCCGCGTCCTGCCGGTCGATCGCGGCGCGTGCGGCGAGCGCGTCGGCCACCCGTCCCAGGTGGAACGCCGCGGCCTGCTCGACGTCGGAGCCGAACCACATCGGGGCCCGCACGTCGTCGAGCCGGACGCCGGTGAAGCCGGCCCCGGTCAGCAGGTCGCGGCACCGGTCCGGGTCGCCGAGGGAGAGCGGGCTCGCTTCGTCCGGTGGCGGATCGGGCAGCCGCAGGGCGCCGTGCACCGCCCACAACCACTCCTGCTCGGCGAGCGGCTGCCACACCTGCAGCACGATCCGCCCGCCCGGGGCCAGCGCGCGGTGCAGGTTCGCGAAGGCGGCCTCCGGGTCGCCGAAGAACATGACGCCGTTGCGGCTGACCACGACGTCGAACGCGCCGTCGCCGAGCTCCTCGGTCTGGGCGTCGGCGACGGCGAAGGTCGCCGGCAGCCCGGACGCGGCGGCGCGGTCGCGGGCGATCGCCAGCAACGCCGCGGACATGTCGACACCGTGCGCGTGCCCATCCGGGGCGGCGGCCGCCGCGGCGTCGAGGGTCGTGGTCCCGGCGCCGCAGCCGACGTCGAGCACCCGCTCGCCGGGCCGGACCGCGGTCGCGGACCGGAACGCGTCCCGGTAACCGGCGACACCCGCCTCGAACAGGTCGGCGTGGGCGGCCCAGAAGTCCCCGCCGCTGCCGCTCCAGGCCCGCCACTGCTCCGCGTTCGGTTCCGGTGCCGTCACGCGCCGGGACGCTACCGCCCCGCGGACACGCATCCTTCACTCTGCGCCGAACAGGTGATCGCAGAGGGCGACGATGCACCATCGGTCACGCCGAACTGGGCTGATCGGGCTACCGTGGAGCCGTGATCGACGTCCCGACCCCGGCGCTCGCCGGGCTGCTGCTGCGGGCGGTCCCGCAGCCGGTCCGCCGGGACGCGCACGTCGCGATGCACGCACTCGCCCCGTGGGGCGCGGTGTCCGCGCAGCTCGTGCAGGACACCGGCGGTGGTGTCGCCGACCACGACGTGCACGTCGACGGCGACCCGGTCCAGATCCCGTACCGGGTGTCCTTCCCGTGGCCCCCGCCCGGCTTCGTCGCCCGGTTCAGCCCGCGCCGGCAGGCCGTCGTCGCGGCCTGGATGTCGCGCAGCGAGAACGCGGGCGTCCGGCAGCGCGCCGTGCGCGAGCTGTTCTGCGTGCACGAGCCGTGGGTGGTGCCGTTCGTGGTGCAGCTGTGCGGGGAGTACGTGCACGAGATCGCCGCCGACGTCGACCGCTTCGTCCGCACCGAGCTCCCGCACCACGACGAGCTGCGCCACGCCTACGGACGGTTCGTCCGCGACAACCCGCGCTACCTCGCGACGACCCGGCACCGGGCCGTCGCGTTCCGGGAGCTCGACCACCGGTGGCCGCACCGCGGCGACCCGGACCACCGTTACCCGCAGCTCGCGGCACTCGACGCGCTCGCCGAGCTCGCCTACCGCGGCGGGAGCGACTACCCGGGCGATCCGGCGCCGCCGCGGATCGCCGCCGTCGCCTCCTGAGCCCGGATCAGCCGGTGAGCTCGGCCGTCCCGCGGTCGAGCACCACCTCGCCGTCGACGGCGGTCCGGAACACCGGCCCGGCGGCCGTGCTCCAGACGGAGACCGTCAGCACCTGGCCGGGCAGCACGGGCCTGGTGAACCGCGCGTCCATGGCGGCGAGCCGGGTCGCGTCGCCGTCGCAGGCGGTCTCGACGAGCGCCCGCGCGGTGAAGCCGTACGTGCACATGCCGTGCAGGATCGGCCGGTCGAAGCCGCCCCGGGCGGCGAAGGCCGGATCGGAGTGCAGCGGGTTGCGGTCCCCGGTCAGCCGGTAGAGCAGCGCCTGGCCGGGCGAGGTCCGGTAGGTCACCCGGTGGTCGGGTGCCCGGTCCGGAATCGGGGACGGCGCGGCCGCCGCGCCGCGGGACCCGCCGAACCCGCCCTCGCCCCCGACGAACACCGACTTCACGGCCGACGCGAGCGGAGCCCCGGTCTCGGCGTCGACCGCGTCGGCGCGGGTGCGGACGAGCGCACCCGACTCCTTGTCGAGGACCTCGGTGACCGTCGCGGTGACCCGGGCCCGGCCCTCGACGGGCAGCGGGGCGGCCAGCCGGAACGACTGCTCGGCGTGCACGAGACGGGAGTGGTCGATACCCCCGAGATCGACGACGGCGTTGCGGGTGAGCGTCTCGGCGAACGACGGCAGCACCACGGTGCGCACACCGTCGGTGTTCTCCGTGGTCAGCGACAGCTCGGCCAGCGGCTGCTCGGCGCCGGCGCCCACGGCGAGCGCGTAGAGGAGCACGTCGTCACGCGCCCACGCGACGTTGACCGGCTCGCACTGCGTGCCCTCGAGATCGGGGGCCAGGGCCATGGGGAGTCTCCTTCGACTTCTCCACCGTGATCACCGCAACCTATCCCGTGAGGTGCCCGGCGCCCAACCCCCGCGGGACCGGCTGACACACTGGGGGACCGTCGGACGAGTCCGTCCGCGACACGAACACCCGGGAGACGTGAGGCGCAGTGACGGCATCACCGGAGGCGATCGAGCTGACGAAGGTGGCGGCGGCCGCCGCGGCGGACAAGAAGGCCGTCGACATCGTCGCCCTCGACGTGTCCGACCAGCTGGTGATCACCGACTGCTTCGTGCTGGCGTCGGCGCAGAACGAGCGTCAGGTCCAGGCGATCGTGGAGGCGGTCGAGGAGAAGCTGCGGGAGCGCGGCAGCAAGCCCACCCGCCGCGAGGGCGACGCCGACAACGGCTGGATCCTCCTCGACTTCACCGACATCGTCGTGCACGTGATGCACAACGAGCAGCGCGGCTTCTACGGCCTGGACCGGCTGTGGAAGGACTGCCCGACGATCGAGGTGCCGCACGCGGTGCCGTCGGACGCGAGCAGCGGGACCGACGAGGACGGCGCCGGATGACGCTGCGCCGGATCACCCTGCTCCGGCACGGCCAGACCGAGTACAACGCCGGTGGCCGCATGCAGGGTCATCTCGACACCCGGCTCACCGACGAGGGCCGTGCCCAGGCCGCCGCGGCCGCGCCGCTGCTGGCCGGGATCCCGTTCGACCGGATCGTGACCTCGGACCTGAGCCGCGCGCACGACACCGCGACCGCCGTCGCCGGGGCGACCGGGCTGCCGCTGTCGGTGGACAAGCGGCTCCGTGAGACGCACCTGGGCGACTGGCAGGGCCGGACCGTCGCCGAGATCGAGGCCGACGACCCGGGCGCGATCGCCGCGTGGCGGTCCGATCCGCGGTGGACACCGCCCGGCGGCGAGTCCCGCGTCGACGTCGTCAACCGCTCGCTGCCGGTCGTCGCCGAGCTCGACGCCGCGTACGCCGACGACCCCGAGGAGCGGTCCGTCCTGCTCGTCGCGCACGGCGGCATGATCGCCGGGATGGTCTGCGGCCTGCTGGACCTGCCCGAGTCGGCGTGGCCGGTGATCGGCGGGATGGGCAACGCGAAGTGGTCCGTCGTCGCCCGCCGCGCCGACCACCCGCGCTGGCGGCTCTCGGGATACAACATCGGTGCCTGACCTGCTGGTCGTCGCGGACTCGCTGGCCTTCCACGGTCCCGAGCGGCCCTACCCGGCGGACGAGCCGCGGTTGTGGCCCAACCTCGCCGCGACCCGCCTCGGCGGGCGCGCGGAGCTCGTCGCCCGTGCCGGGTGGACGGCCCGGCACGCGTGGTCGGCGGTCAGCGGCGACCCGCGGGTGTGGGCGGTGCTGCCGCACGTGGACGCCGTCGTGCTGGGGGTGTCCGGGATGGACTCGCTGCCCTCGCCGCTGCCGACGGCGCTGCGGGAGCTGATCCCGGCCGTGCGCCCGGCACCGCTCCGCCGCGTGGTCCGGGACGGCTACCGGCGGGCGCAGCCGGTGCTGGCGCCGCTCCTCGCGGAGCTCCCCGGTGGCGGTCCCGCCACGCTCCCGGCCCGGCTGACCGCGTCCTACCTGGAGCGGTGCCGCTCCGCGGTGCACGCGCTGCGGCCGGGGCTGCCGGTGGTCGCGCTGCTCCCGTCGGTGCACCGCGCCGCCGACTACGGCCGGGTCCACCCGCACCGGGCCGCCACCGAGGCGGCGATGCGGGCGTGGGCGGCCCGCGCACCCGGCGTCACCCTGCTGGACACGGCAGCGCTCGTCGGCGGGCACGTCCTCGGCGGGCACGGCAACCCCGACGGCATGCACTGGGGCTGGGCCGGGCACCGGGCGGTCGGTACGGCGCTGGCCGACGAGCTGGGACGACGTCTGCCGGTCCGGTCCGAGCAGCCGTGACGCTGCTCGGGATCGACCTCGGCACGACGTCGGTCAAGGCCGCGGTGTTCACCGCGGACGGTGTCCGGGTCGCCGCCGCGAGCCGTCGGCACGTCACCCGCCGCCCCGCCCCCGGGCACGCCGAGCAGGATCCGGCGGACTGGTGGGACGGCCTGACCGGTGCCGTCGCCGACCTCCGGGCGGCCGGCGCGCTGCGGGACCTCACCGCCGTCGGGCTCTGCGCGCAGGTCAACACGCACCTGTTCACCGGTGCCGACGGCATCCCCGTGCACCCGGCGATCACCTGGCAGGACGGCCGGTGCGCCGCCGTCGCCGCGGCTCTCGGCGACCGGCTCGACCCCGAGGAGCGGGCCCGGGTACGCGGTGGCCTGGGCACCGTCGACGCCTCGCACCCCGCCGCCCGCGCGGCCTGGCTCGCCGGGCACCGCCCGGACGTGTGGTCCCGGGCCGAGCGGCTGCTGGCCCCGAAGGACTGGCTGCTGCTCCGGCTCACCGGCGCCGCGGTCGCCGACCCGCTGTCGTCGATCGGCGCGGTCGGGCCGGGCGGAACCTACCCGGACGGGCTGGACCTCCTCGCCCCCGGGTTGACGGGGATGCTGCCGCCGCTCGCGGACCCGGCATCGGTCGCCGGGGAGACCACCGGCGCCGGTGGCCTGCCGGCCGGGCTGCCCGTCGCCGTCGGGACGATGGACGCCTGGTCCGCGCTGCTCGGCGGCGGTGTCGCCGAGCCGGGTGACGCCGTCGACGTCGCGGGGACCTCCGAGGTGCTCGCGATGGCCGCGCGGCCAGGTGGCGGCGCGCCCGGCATCGTCACCTTCCCCACCTGGCGCGGGCTCCACGTGCACGCCGGACCGACGCAGGCCGGCGGCGACGCGCTGACCTGGGCGTCCGCCGCTCTCGGCACCGGGGTCCCGGAGACGCTGGAGCTCGCGGGGCAGGCGGGTCCGGGGAGCGGCGGGGTGCTGTTCCTGCCGCAGCTCGCCGGCGAGCGCGCCCCCCTGTGGGACCCGGAGCTGCGCGGCCACTGGCTCGGCGCGACCTTCGGCACCGGACGCGCCGAGCTGGCCCGCGCGGTGCTGGAGGGGGTCGCGCACGCCGCACGGCACGTCCTCGCCCCGCTGGAGGCGGCCGCCGGGCGGCCCGCCACGACGCTCGCCGCCTGCGGTGGCGGCGCCGGCAGCGACCTCTGGTGCCAGGTCAAGGCCGACGTCCTGGACCGCCCGCTGCGCCGCACCGCCGAGCGCGACGCCGGCGTCCTCGGCGCCGCGATGCTGGCGGGGCTGGCCGTCGGTGGTGCGGGGTCGGTGGGGGAGCTGGCCGGGCGGATGGTGCGCGTGGACCGCGAGTTCGTCCCCGATCCGCGCGTGCGGGGCAGGCTCGACGACGCGCACGGGCGCTACCTCGCGGCACAGGAGGCGCTGGCCCCGCTGTTCCGGTGATCAGGACCGGCCGGCCACCGGTAGGGTCCGGCCGTGCCCAGCTCCCCGGTCGCCGTGGTCACCGACTCCACCGCCTACCTGCCGCCGGGGGCGGCCGACCGGCGCGGGGTGCACGTCGTGCCGCTCGAGGTGCGGATGGGGGAGCGGACCGCGCGCGACGGCGTCGACGTCACCCCGGCCGAGCTGATCACCGCACTCGCCGACCGGAACCTCACGGTGCAGACCTCACGGCCCGCACCGGCCGCGTTCGCCGAGCTCTACCGGGAGCTCCTCGACGCCGGGGCCCGCGAGATCGTGTCGGTGCACCTGTCCCGCGAGC
Organism: Pseudonocardia sp. EC080619-01; assembly: GCF_001420995.1. Taxonomy (NCBI): domain Bacteria; kingdom Bacillati; phylum Actinomycetota; class Actinomycetes; order Pseudonocardiales; family Pseudonocardiaceae; genus Pseudonocardia; species Pseudonocardia sp. EC080619-01. Next base: position 4,567,946 of record NZ_CP012184.1, read on the forward strand.
TGTCCGGCACCTGGGACGCCGCCCGGGTCGCGGCCGACGAGATCGCCCCGGACCGGATCCGGGTCGTCGACTCCCGGGCGATCGCGATGGGCCTCGGGTTCGCCGTGCTCGCCGCCGCCGACGCCGCCTGCGCCGGTGCCGACGGGATCGCGGCCGAGGCCGCCGCGACGGCCGTGAGCGCCCGCTGCCGGGTGCTGTTCGGGGTGCAGGACCTCGAGCGGCTGCGCCGTGGCGGGCGGATCGGTGCGGCGTCCGCGCTGCTCGGGGCGGCACTGTCGGTCAAGCCGCTGCTGCACCTCGCCGAGGGCCGGATCGCCCCGCTGGAGAAGGTCCGGACGACGTCGCGGGCCACCGACCGGCTGGTCGCGCTCGCCGTCGGGGCGTCCGGCGGGCCCGGGGCCCGGTTGGCCGTGCACCACCTGGGCGCCGAGGAGCGGGCCGAGGACATCGCCGACCGGCTGCGCGAGCAACTGCCCGACGCGGCGGAGTTCCACGTGTCCGAGGTCGGTGCGGTGATCGGGGCGCACGCCGGTCCCGGTCTGGTCGGGGTCGTGGTGGTCCCCGCGGAGTCCTAGCACACAGCATCGACGGTCACGGCCCGCCGGGCGCCGTGCGAGCCCGGTCGTCCCCAACCGGGCCGGCCGTCCACAGCCCCGCGGATCGTGGGTGCGGCGGGTCGATCCGCTCCTAGCGTCGGAGGCGTGACCACGACGAACGCCTCCCGTGACGCATCCCGGCGGCTCGCCGGGCTGGGCGGTCGTCCGCGCGCGGTGGGACCGGTCACCGGGCGGCACCCGCTCGATCCGCCGACGGTGCCGCTGCCGCCCCCGCCCGACCCGGGCACGGGGCACCCGCCACCGGGGTGGTGGCCCGGTGAGCCGCGCGGGCTCCACCCGGATCCGCAGCGGACCGACGGCGACGGGGACCATCCGCTCGCCCGGTTCCCGGCGGGTCCCGCTGCCACCGGCCCCACCACGGAGGACGGCCCACCACACGGTGGTCGACCGTCCTGGTGGCGCCGGACGGCGCAGCGGTGGCTGCCGTCCTCGCTGGCCGGAGCCCGGGTCGATCCCGGCAGGCCCGGTGCGCTCGCCCTCCTCGCGGTCGTGCTCGTCGGAGCCGTCGTGGCCGGGATCGGCGTGTGGTCGAACCGGCCCACCGCGCAGCCGGTCACCGGGCTCCCCGAGGTGGCCGCGCCACTGGCGACACCTGCGCCCCCGGCGACAGCGGCGACACCAGGGGACCCGGTCGCCGCCGCACCGGTGACCGCAGGGCCGCTGGTGGTCAGCGTCGTCGGGAAGGTGCTGCGCCCGGGCCTGGTCCGGGTCCCGGACGGCGCCCGTGTCGCCGACGCCGTCGACGCCGCCGGGGGAGCGCTGCCCGGCACCGATCTCGCCGCCCTGAACCTGGCCCGCCGGGTCGGCGACGGCGAGCAGATCGCGATCGGCGTCCCGCCCGCCGCCGACGGCGCCCCGGTGCTCCCCGCACCCGGCGGGGAGCCCGCCTCCGGCGGCGAGCCCGGTGGCGATCCCGGGAGCGGCACGGTGGACCTCAACACCGCCACCGCCGCCGATCTCGACGCGCTGCCCGGCGTCGGCCCGGTCACCGCGAAGAAGATCATCGACTGGCGGTCGGCGAACGGGCGGTTCAGCCGGATCGAGCAGCTCCGCGAGGTCGACGGCATCGGCGAGCGCCGGTTCTCGCAGCTCCAGGCGCTGGTGACGGTGTGAGGGCCGCAGCGGACCGTTCCGCCGCCACCCACGACGACTCGGGGGAGCGTCCCGCGCCCCCGGACCTCCGGCTCGTCCCGGCGGCGCTCGCCACCTGGGGCGCCGTGCTGGCCGGTCTGCTCGGAGGGCCACCGGGCGGGATCACGGCCGCCCTCCTGGCCGCCGCCGCGGTGCTCACGGCACTCCTCCGCTCCCGGATCAGCGCCCGCGCCGCGGCGCCCGGGTCGACGGTCGTGGCGGCCGGTGGGTGCGCGCTCGTCGCCGCGGTGCTGGTGACCGGGCACGCCTCGGCCCTCGCTGCTCATCCACTGCGTGCGCACGCCGACCGGGGCGCCGCCGCGGAGGTGCGGGTCCGCCTCACCGACGATCCGCGCGTCCTGCGCAGCACCGTCCGCGGCGACGAGGCAGGGTCCGCCCGTGCCACCGCGCTGGTACCGGCCGAGCTGCTGTCCGCCACCGCGGGGGACGACACCTGGGACACCGGCGGCCGGATCCTGCTGCTGGCACCGGCCGACACCTGGAGCGACCTCCTGCCCGGGCAGGAGGCCTCCGCCGCCGGGCTGCTGGCCCCGGCACAGCGCCCCGACCTGACGACGGCGGTGCTGCGGGTGCGCGGATCGCCGGGCGACGTCACGGCTCCGCCGTGGTGGCAGACGGCGGCCGGATCGCTGCGCGACGGACTGCGCGACGCCGCAGGCCGGGCGCTGCCCGAGGCACCGGCCGGGCTCCTGCCGGGCCTGGCGGTCGGGGACGTCCGCGCCCAGCTGCCCGAGACGGAGCAGGACTTCCGCACCGCCGGTCTCGCCCACCTCACGGCGGTCTCCGGTGCGAACGTCGCGATCGTCACCGGGGCCGTGCTGCTCCTGCTGCGCCTGTTCCGGGCCGATCCCCGGTTCGCCGCGGCGGCCGCCCTGCTCGCACTCGTCGGCTTCGTGGTGCTGGCCCGGCCCTCCCCGTCGGTGCAGCGGGCGGCCGTGATGGGCGCCGTGGTCCTGGCGGCCCTCGCCGCCGGTCGCGCGCGGTCGGCGGTGCCCGCCCTGGCGTCGGCCGTGCTCGGCATGCTGCTGTACGACCCGGCGCTCGCCGTGGACGCCGGGTTCGCGCTGTCGGTGGTCGCGACCGGAGCCCTGGTACTCCTCGGCCCCGGCTGGACGGCGGCGCTGACGGCGCGCGGCCTGCCGTCCGGACCGGCCGAGGCGCTCGTCGTGCCGGTGGCGGCGGCCGTCGCCACCGCCCCGCTGATCGCCGGGCTGAACGGGCACGTCGGGCTGGTCACGATCGTCGCGAACCTGCTCGCCGCGCCCGCCGTGGCACCGGCGACGGTGCTCGGGGTGCTCGGTGCGGTGGTCTCCGCGGTCAGTCCCGGGGCGGCCTGGCTCTGTGCCTGGCTCGCCGGCCCGTTCGTGCACTGGCTGGTGCTGGTCGGGGACCGGGCCGCGGCCGTACCCGGCGCGACGGTGCCCTGGCCCGCCGGGACCGGCGGGGCGTTGCTCCTGGGCGCGCTGCTGTTGGGCCTGCTCGCGATGGGCCGGGTGCCACGGCTGCGGGCGCTGCTGGTGGCGCTGCTCGTCGGGCTGCTGATCGTGCTGGTCCCGACCCGGTTCGTCCCGCCGGGCTGGCCGCCGCCGGGCTGGCGGGTGGTCGCCTGCGACGTCGGTCAGGGCGACGCGCTCGTGCTCGCCACCGGTCCGCCCGGGCACGCGGTCCTGGTCGACACCGGTCCCACCGACGACGCGATCGGTTCCTGCCTGGACCGGCTCGGCGTCCGGGTCCTCGAGCTCGTCGTGATCACCCACCTGCACTCCGACCACGACGGCGGCCTCGCCGGGGCGCTGCGCGGCCGCGCAGCCGGCGGGATCGCCGTCGGCCCCGTCCGGGAACCGGCCTCCGGGCTGCGACAGCTCACCGCGGTCGCCGGACGCGCCGCCGTCCCGGTCGTCGAGCTGTCCCGGGGCGTGGCGCTGGGCTGGCCGGGCCTGCGGCTCGACGTGCTCGGGCCGGTGCACCCGATCGCGTCGGTCGACGGCGAGGACGGCACCGCGGTCAACGACGGCTCGCTCGTGATGCGGGCGAGCACCCCGGCCGGGTCGGTGCTGCTCACCGGTGACATCGAGCTCGCCGCGCAGGACGACCTGCTCGCCTCCGGCAGCGACCTGCGGGCCGACGTGCTCAAGCTCCCGCACCACGGCTCCCGCAAGGTCGTGCCGCGGTGGCTGGACACGGTCCGGCCACGGGCCGCGCTGATCAGCGTCGGCAACGGCAACACCTACCGGCACCCGAGCCCGGAGCTGGTGGAGCGGCTCGAGCGCTCGGGGGTGGCCGTCGCGCGCACCGACCGTGCCGGTGACGTCGCGATCACCGGCGAGGACCCGGCCGGGCTGACGCTGGTGGCACGCGGCGACCCGCGCCCCGCACCGGGCCGGCGCGGCCGTGGTTCCCGGCCCGGTCCGGTGCGGAGGGGCTCAGGAGCGGTGCGCCAGCGCCTCGCGCACGGCGGCGCTGGTCGAGGGCACGGTGGCCGTCGGACCGACCTGGCCGGACACCGCGTCGAGTGTCTTGAGGCCGTCACCGGTGATCATCAGGACGGTCTCGGCGTCCGGGTCGAGCGCGCCTGCCTCGAGCAGCTTCTTCGTCGTGGCGACCGTGACACCGCCCGCGGTCTCGGCGAACACGCCCTCGGTCTCGGCCAGGAGCCGGATGCCGGCGACGACCTCGTCGTCGGAGACGTGGGCGACCGAGCCACCGGTGCGGCGCACCGAGTCCAGGACGTACGGGCCGTCGGCCGGGTTGCCGATCGCCAGCGAGCGGGCGATGGTGTCCGGCTTCTGCGGCTGGATCCAGTCGTGGCCGGCCTCGAAGGCCGACGCGACCGGGGAGCAGCCGGTGGCCTGCGCGCCGAACACCGTGTACGGCGTCGGCTCGACCAGGCCCAGCTTGCCCAGCTCGGTGAAGCCCTTGTCGATCTTCGTGAGCTGCGAGCCGGACGCGACCGGGACGACGACCTGCTGCGGCAGCCGCCAGCCGAGCTGCTCGGCGACCTCGAAGCCCAGGGTCTTGGAGCCCTCGGCGTAGTAGGGGCGGACGTTGACGTTCACGAACGCCCAGTCCTCGTGCTCGGCGGCCAGCTCGGTGGCGAGCCGGTTGACGTCGTCGTAGTTGCCGTCGACCGCGAGCAGGGTGCCCCCGTACACCGCGGTCGTGACGATCTTCGGCTGCTCCAGCGAGGAGGGGATGAGCACGACCGAGTCCCAGCCGGCGCGCGCGGCGGCGGCCGCGACGGCGTTGGCCAGGTTGCCGGTCGAGGGGCAGCAGAGCACCGAGAAGCCGAGCTCGCGGGCGGCGGCCAGCGCCACTGCGACCACGCGGTCCTTGAAGGAGTGCGTGGGGTTGCCGGTGTCGTCCTTCACCCAGAGCTTGCGCACCCCGAGCGCCCTGGCCAGGTTGTCGGCCTCGATGAGCCGGGTCAGCCCGGGCTCGGTGTTGCGGTGCTGCTCGACGGTCGACGGGACCGGGAGGAGGTCCTTGTAGCGCCAGATCGACTTCGGGCCGGCCTCGATCGACGCGCGGGTCACCGCGGGGAAGTCGTAGGCCACCTCGAGGGGCCCGAAACACTGGGGACAGGCGAACTCCGCGGCCAGCGGCACCTCGTGCCCGCACTCCCGGCAGGAGAGGGCACGGGCGGGGCCCAGGTCGTAGGACGTCGTTTCGGGCACAGCAGTGAGAGTCACGAGATCTCCTCATCTGTCCCGCCGGGGGTGGCGGGTCGGAATTGGCACCGTGTTCGTCGACGTCCTGGCTGCGCGAGGTGCGCAGGGACGGGCGGATCGTCGTGCGACGCCGGTTGCCGGGGCTTCTACGGGCCGTTCCCTCTGCCCCTCTGGATGAGCCATATGCGGTTGTGTCGCCCGGAGCAGGTCCGGAGCGGGGCTGACGTTACGCGAACCGGTGCCGGACCGGCCAGCCGATCCACCCGGATCGGGACGCGACTCACCGGTCGGTGGAGGCGTGGGCCACCATGGAGGGCGTGAGCCGGACCCGTGACACCGCGCCGCCCGATCCGCTGCAGCTCGTGGTCGGCGACGAGGAGTTCCTGGCGGAACGGGCCGTGTCGGACCTGGTCCGCCGCGTCCGGCAGCAGGATGCGGAGGCCGAGCTTCGCCGGTTCCGGACCTCCGAGGTGGCTCCCGGCGAGCTGGCCGGTCACCTGAGTCCCTCGCTCTTCGCCGAGGCCCGGGTGATCGTGCTCACCCACGGCCAGGACGCGACCAAGGACATGGTCGCGGCGATCGCCGACTACGTGCGGGACCCGGCCGAGGGCATCGTCCTGGTCGTCCAGCACGCGGGTGGCGCCAAGGGGAAGGCGGTGCTCGACCTCCTCCGCAAGGCCGGAGCGCACGTCACGACCTGCAACCGGATCACCCGGGCCGACGAGCGCTCCGACTTCGTGCACGCCGAGGTCCGCCGCAACGGCGGGAGCATCACCAACGGTGCGCTCGCGGTACTCGTCGAGGCGGTCGGCTCGGACCTGCGCGAACTCGCGGCGGCGGCCGGTCAGCTCGTGTCCGACACCGGCGGGACGATCGACGAGGCCGGGGTGCGCCGCTACCACCGTGGCCGGGCGGAGTCCTCCGGCTTCGCGGTCGCCGACGCGGCCGTGGCCGGTGACCGCCGGGGCGCCCTGGAGGCCCTGCGGTGGGCGCTGGTGCTCGGCGTCCCGCACGTGCTGATCGCCGACGCGCTCGCCGACTCCGTGCGGACTCTGGCCAAGGTCGGGTCGGCCGGTCGTGGCGACCCGAACCGGATGGCGGGTGAGCTCGGCATGCCGCCGTGGAAGATCCGCAAGGCGCAGGGCCTGGTCCGGCAGTGGCACCCCGAGCAGCTGGCCGTCGCGATCGCGGCGACCGCCGAGGTGAACGCCGACGTCAAGGGCGTCGCGGCCGATCCCGGGTACGCCCTGGAACGGGCCGTCCTCGCCGTCGTGGATGCCCGCGGCGCCCGCTGAGCACCACCCCGACACACGACGACGGCGCCACCCCGGTGCGGGATGACGCCGTCGTGCGGTGGAACAGGAGGCTCAGGCGCCGACCTTGTTCAGGCGCTTGGCCATGGCCGACTTGCGGTTCGCGGCCTGGTTCTTGTGGATGACGCCCTTGCCGGCCGCCTTGTCCAGGGCCTTGGCCGCCTTGCGCTGCAGCTCGGCGGTGTTCTCGCTGCCCTGGTCGGCCGCCTCGCGGAAGTTGCGGATGGCGGTCTTGACCGTGGACTTCACCGACTTGTTGCGCTGACGGCGCTTCTCGTTGGTCTTGACACGCTTGATCTGCGACTTGATGTTGGCCACGTCTGCCTCTGGTCTTCCTGCCTGCTGGATTCGGCTGGTCTGCTTGCTCTGCGTCCGGTCCGCTTCGGCGGCACCGAACGGCAACGCTGGAGAGAGGGTCCAGGCCGTTCCGGGCGAGCACGCCGAGCGCTCGAAGAACAAGGTTACCAGCGGGGTCCGCCACCCCCGCCGCGGGTCACCACGCGCTCCGCGCCGGAACCCGCCCGGGCCGCCGCGAGGGCCCGGCGGCCCGGTACCACCCGCCTCTCCCGTGCGACATGGGACGATGGGGTGCGAGTGCCAGTGCCCCGACGCGACTGCGAAAGCCGAGTACAGCCGAGTGACGACGTACGCCGACCGCACGTTCACCCCGCCGGAGCGCATCCGGAACTTCTGCATCATCGCCCACATCGACCACGGCAAGTCCACCCTGGCCGACCGGATGCTGCAGGTGACGGGTGTGCTCGGGGATCGCGACTACCGGGCCCAGTACCTGGACCGGATGGACATCGAGCGCGAGCGCGGCATCACGATCAAGGCGCAGAACGTGCGTCTGCCGTGGACGGCGAAGAACGCCGACGGCGAGCCGACCGAGCACGTCCTGCACCTCATCGACACCCCCGGCCACGTGGACTTCACCTACGAGGTGTCCCGCGCGCTGGAGGCGTGTGAGGGTGCGATCCTGCTGGTCGACGCCGCACAGGGGATCGAGGCGCAGACCCTGGCCAACCTCTACCTGGCCATGGAGAAGGACCTCCACATCATCCCGGTCCTCAACAAGATCGACCTGCCGGCTGCCGACCCCGAGAAGTACGCCGCGGAGATCGCGCACATCACCGGCTGCGACCCGGAGGACGTGCTGCGCTGCTCGGCCAAGACCGGGGAGGGCGTCGAGGCGGTGCTGGACGCCGTCGTCGCGCAGGTCCCGCACCCCGTCGGCGACGCGGACGGCCCGGCCCGGGCGATGATCTTCGACTCGGTCTACGACACCTACCGCGGCGTGGTGACCTACGTCCGCGTCGTGGACGGGAAGCTCTCGCCGCGCGAGAGGATCAAGATGATGTCCACCGGTGCCGAGCACGAGCTGCTGGAGATCGGCATCGTCTCCCCGGAGCCCAAGCCGTCGGACGGCCTCGGCGTCGGCGAGGTCGGCTACCTCATCACCGGTGTGAAGGACGTCCGCCAGTCCAAGGTCGGTGACACCGTCACCTCCAAGCGCCGCGGCGCCGAGACACCGCTGACCGGGTACCGCGAGCCGAAGCCGATGGTCTACTCCGGGCTCTACCCGATCGACGGCTCGCAGTACCCCGACCTGCGCGAGGCGCTGGACAAGCTGCAGCTCAACGACGCCGCGCTCACCTACGAGCCGGAGACGTCGGCGGCGCTGGGCTTCGGGTTCCGCTGCGGGTTCCTGGGCCTGCTCCACCTGGAGATCACCCGTGACCGGCTGGAGCGCGAGTACGGCCTCGACCTGATCTCGACGGCCCCGAACGTCGTCTACGACGTGACCACCGACGACGGCGTCGAGATGGAGGTCACCAACCCCAGCGACTGGCCGGTCGGCAAGGTCGCCGAGGTCCGCGAGCCGATCACCAAGATCACCATCCTGGTGCCGTCGGAGTTCGTCGGCACCGTCATGGAACTCTGCCAGAGCCGTCGCGGCCAGCTCGGCGGGATGGACTACCTGTCCGAGTCCCGCGTCGAGCTGCGCTACACGATGCCCCTCGGCGAGATCATCTTCGACTTCTTCGACGCTCTGAAGTCCCGCACCCGTGGCTACGCCAGCCTCGACTACGAGGAGGCCGGCGACCAGGTGGCCGACCTGGTGAAGGTCGACATCCTGCTGCAGGGCGAGGCGGTCGACGCGTTCTCGGCGATCGTGCACAAGGAGTCGGCGTACTCCTACGGCACCTCGATGGCGACGAAGCTGCGCGAGCTCATCCCGCGCCAGCAGTACGAGATCCCGATCCAGGCCGCCGTCGGCTCGCGGATCATCGCCCGCGAGACGATCCGCGCGATCCGCAAGGACGTCCTCGCCAAGTGCTACGGCGGTGACATCAGCCGGAAGCGCAAGCTGCTGGAGAAGCAGAAGGAGGGCAAGAAGCGGATGAAGACGATCGGCCGGGTCGACGTCCCGCAGGAGGCCTTCGTGGCGGCGCTGTCCACCGGTGGCGGCCAGGCGACCGCCGCCGAGAAGCCGAAGAAGTAGCACCGGGACGCAGGACGGGCCCGGATCCCCGAGGGGGTCCGGGCCCGTGGTGTACGTGGTGGGGGCGCGGGGAGCAGGGAGCTCTACATGACCGAGCCTGCGCGCGGGCCGGGGATCGTGCTGTCGCACGGGGCGGGGCGGGCGGGGGAGCGTCGCGGGGAGAGGATGCGCTGCACGCGCTGGCACACCGACTCGACGACGGTGCGCCCCTCCGCCGACAGGTGCACCAGCACGCGACGCCGGTCGAGCGGGTCGGCCGACCGGTAGGCCAGCTTCTTCTCGACCAGGCGGTCCACGATGCGGGTGGCCGTCGGGGCGGGCAGCGCGGTGTGTCCGGCGACCTCGCCCATGCTGCGGCCGGTGCCGCGGGCGAGCATCAACAGGACGCGCCAGCCGTCACGGCTGACGTCGGTCGCAGAGGGGTTGGTGGACAGGGCTGTGGCCACGGCGTGGTCGACCCGGTCCAGGAACTCGACGACACCCGCGGCTCCAGGCGTCGGGGCCGCCATGGTGGCAGTCCCCGACGCCCGTCGACTGAAAGGCTCGGTCACGATGACGGACTGTACTTGCCGTTCGCCCGAAATCCGACACTGTGCTGGGAAAACCGTTCACGAGCGCCGGGCGGTCGTCACACTGCGGTGACGGACCGCCGTTCGACCAGGGGAGATTCATACCGCGCGCCGGGGTCCGTACGGATTACGAATGGATCACACCCGCATCTCGTAACGGTTCGGAGCCGCGGCGCGATGCCCCCTGCCGATCAGCGCGTGAGGACGATCTTTCCGGCGGTCTGCCCGGCCGACATCGCCTCGAACGCCTTCCGCGCGTCGTCCATCGGCAGCTCGGTCCCGATCTCCGGGGCGATGCCGGCCGTCGCGACGAACTCCATGAGATCGGCGAGCTCCTGCCGGGTCCCCATCGTCGAGCCGACGACCTCGAGCTGCAGGAAGAACAGCCGCTGCAGGTCCGCCGGCGGGTTCGGTCCCGAGGTCGAGCCGCAGATGACGATCCGCCCACCGGGGCGCAGCGCCCGCATCGAGTGCTTCCAGGTGGCCTCGCCGACCGACTCCATGACGGCGTCGACCTTGCCGGGCAGCTTGGCCCCGGACTCGAACGTGGCGTGCGCGCCGAGCCGCTCGGCCAGCGCGCGCTTCTCCTCGTCCCGGCCGGTGACCCACACCTGGAACCCGGCCGCCCGGCCGAGCTGGACCAGCGCCGTCGAGACGCCGCCGGACGCGCCCTGCACGAGCACGGTCTGCCCCGGCTTCAGGCCGGACTTGGTGAACAGCATCCGGTACGCGGTCAGCCAGGCGGTGCCGAGCACGGCGCCCTGCGAGGGGGTGAGCCCCGTCGGGGCGGGGACGGCGTTGCGCGCCGGGACGATCACCTTGTCGGCCATCGTTCCCTGGTGGCGCTCGGTGAGCAGGGTCCGCTTGGGGTCGAGGGTCTCGTCGCCGCGCCAGTCCGGGTCGCCGATGATGGGGTAGAGGACGACCTCGGTGCCGTCGTCGAGGGTCCCGGCGCCGTCGCAGCCGAGGATCATCGGGAACTGGTCGGGCTTGATGCCGACCCCGCGCAGGGTCCACAGGTCGTGCATGTTGAGGCTGGCGGCGGAGACGTTCACGGACACCCAGCCGTCCGGGACCTGGGGGTCGGGCCGCTCGCCCACGACGAGGGAGTCGAGCGGAGCGTCGGCGTTGGGCTCACTGGCGTACACGGCGAACATGGGTCCGAACCTAACGCGTGCGGGCACGTACTACCGTGTGGAGTGTGCGCACGATCATCGACGCCTGGGACGCGTTCGAGCTGTGGCTGACCCAGCTGCCGTTCGTGTTCCAGACCGTGTTCGTGACCGTCGTGGTCCTGCCGCTCTGCGCGCTCGTCGCGATCGGGATCGACCGGGCGACCCGCCGCTTCGACCGGGCGCCGGACCAGGAGTCCTGAGGGCTCTCAGACCGGCTGCGCGGCCAGGGCGCCCAGGGTCTCCGAGCAGCCCGCGTCGACCCGCAGGTCGGCGAGTTCGTCCCCGCGGGTGATCCCGCGGTTCACGATCACGACCGGCACCCCGGCCCGCCGGCACGCGCGGACGAAGCGCAGCCCGGACATCACCTGCAGCGAGGACCCGGCGACGAGCAGCGCGCCGTCGTCCGGGGTGAGCGAGCCGACCAGCGCGTAGCAGCGGGCCACCCGGTCCTTCGGGACGTTCTCGCCGAAGAACACGACGTGCGGCTTCAGCACCCCGCCGCAGGCCGCGCACGGTGCGATCCGGAACCCGTCGGTGATCTCGACGGCCGCGTCGCCGTCCGGTGCGGTCTCGACCTCCGCGCTGTGCGCCTCGGTGAACCCCGGGTTCAGCGCCGTCAGCCGCGACTGCAGGACGTCGCGCGGGGTGATCCGGCGGCAGTCCAGGCAGACGACCTCGTCGATCCGGCCGTGCAGGTCGATGACGCCGCGGTGCCCGGCCACGCCGTGCAGCCCGTCGACGTTCTGCGTGATCAGCCCGTCGACGATCCCGGCGGCCTCCAGCGCGGCGAGCGCGACGTGCCCCGGGTTCGGGTCGGCGCGGCGCATCCGGCCCCAGCCGACGTGGCTGCGCGCCCAGTACCGGCGCTGCGCGGCCTCGCCGGAGACGAACTCCGAGTACGTCATCGGGTTCCGCGGCCGTGATCCCGGCCCCCGGTAGTCGGGGATGCCGGAGTCGGTGGACAGTCCCGCGCCGGTGAGGGCGACGAGCCGGCGTCCGGCCAGCAGGTCCAGGGCCGCATCCGGGTCGGTGGTGACGACGGGCGCCGGGACGGTCATGGTCCCAGGGTAGACACCGACCGGCGGAGAGACCCGGGTCAGTCCTCCACCCAGGACGGCGAGCGCTTCTCCCCGAAGGCGCGGATGCCCTCCTGACCCTCCTCGGAGGCGAAGTACGACGCCGACAGCGCGTTCATCGCCGCGAAGTCCTCCGCCATCGCGGGCCGCTCCCGGCGCAGCATCGCCTTCGCCCCGGCGAGGGCGCCGGGGGCACCGAGCCGGAGCATGCCGGTGTAGCGCCCGACCTCGGCGTCGAGGTCGTCGTCCGGCACCGCGCTGTTGATCAGGCCGATGCCGGCGGCGCGGCGGGCGTCGAACGTCTCGCCGGTGAGGAAGAGCTCGTGTGCGGCGCGTGCGGAGAGTCGCGGCAGCACGGTCACCGAGATCACCGCCGGGACTACACCGATCCGGACCTCGGAGAACGCGAACGTCGCCCGCTCGGCCGCCACCGCGACGTCGCACGCCGCCACGATGCCGACGCCCCCCGCGCGGGCCGGTCCGGCGAGCCGGGCGACCACGGGCTTGGGGGAGTCCCAGAGCGTCGTCAGGATCCGCGGGACCTCGGTGACGCCCTGCTGCTCGGCGCCCGCGCCCCGGGACTCCTTCAGGTCCATCCCTGCACAGAACACGGTGCCGGTGTGGGTCAGGACGAGCACGCGGACGGCGTCGTCGGCGATCGCCGCGTCGAGGTGGGCGATCAGCTCCCGGCGCAGCTGCGCGGACAGCGCGTTGCGGTTGTGCGGGGAGTCCAGGGTGATCGTCGCGACCCCGTCGGCGACGTCGAGGTGGACCAGTTCTGCGGCGTCTTCTGCGGCGTCGGTGCCGGGTGCGTCACTCACACCCGGCACCGTAGCGCCGTCAGGCCCTGGCCCAGTTGCTGGTGATCGTCACACCGGCCAGTGCGAAGAGCTGGGACACCGGGCAGCGCCGCTCGGTCTCCTCGGCCAGCCGCTGCAGCTGGTCGTCGGTCGCGTCGGAGGCGATCCGGGCGTCGACCCGGAGGTTCTGGAAGGTGGTCTCGCCGTCGCGGTGCGTGCCGGTGGTCATCGTCGTCGGGTTGAAGTCGGCCGCGACGTCGAACCGGACGTGCTCGATCGTGATGCCGAGCTCCTGGGCGACGATCGCGCTGGTGACCTGGTTGCACGACGACAGCGACGCCAGCGTGTAGGCGAGCGGGCTGGGGTGCTCGTCCTTGCCGCCGAAGGCGGGGTAGGCGTCGGTCTCGATGGTGTAGTCGGCGCCGTCGACCGCGACGGTCTGCGCGACGCCGGTGCCCTGGCCGCTGACGGCGAAGGTGACGAGGGGCATGGGGATCTCCTGTGCTCGGGACTGCGGGGGACGGGGCGGGTCAGGAGGCCCGACAGGTCGCGCCCTGGGTCCGTGCCAGGTCGAGGTGCAGCCGTCGCACGAGATCGGTCACCCGGCCAGTCAACCGCAGCCGATCGGTCGTGCGCGACATGAGGGACGCGACGCCGGCGACGCCGAACCGGTGAGGGGGGCCCGTACGAAGCCGGCTGGCGGCGCACACCCGGACGGGTCTACGCTTCAAACGGAGAGTCCTCCGTTTATGGGATGAGGAGTGCACGTGAAGATCGGACTGCACATCGCGGACTTCACCTGGCCGTCCGGCCCCACCGGACTCGCCGACGATCTCACACGGATCGCCGTCGCGGCCGAGGAGCAGGGCTTCGCGCGGGTGAGCGTGATGGACCACGTCTGGCAGATCCGCCCGGTCGGGCCGATCGAGAACGACATGCTCGAGGCGTACACGACGCTGGGCTACCTGGCGGCACGGACCGAGAAGGTCGATCTGCTGACCTGGGTCACCGGCGTGACCTACCGGGACCCCGGCCTGCTGGTGAAGTGCGTGACCACGCTCGACGTGCTGAGCAAGGGGCGGGCCTGGCTGGGCATCGGCGCCGCCTGGAACGACGAGGAGGCCGCCGGGCTCGGCCTGTTCTTCCCGCCCACCGCCGAGCGGTTCGAGCGGCTGGAGGAGACGCTGCGGATCGCGCTGCAGATGTGGAGCGACGACGACGGCCCCTTCGACGGCGAGCACTACACGCTGACCCGGACGATGAACGTCCCGCAGCCGGTGCGACGCCCGCGCCCCCCGATCCTGATCGGCGGCGGGGGCGAGAAGAAGACGCTGCGGATGGTCGCCCGGTACGCCGACGCCTGCAACCTGTTCGGCGGCCCCGACCTGGAGCACAAGCTGGACGTCCTGCGCACCCGCTGCGAGGAGGTCGGGCGCGACTACGACGAGATCGAGAAGACGGTGATGGCACGGCTCGACCCGGCCGACCCGAAGGCCACGGTCGAGGAGCTCCGCGGTTACGCGGCGCTCGGCGTGCAGCACGTGCACACCATGGTGCCCGGTGTCTCGGAGATCGAGCCGCTGCGGGTGTTCGGCTCGGAGATCATCCCGGCGGCCGCCGAGATGTGAGGCCGGTCAGCGGTGGTGCTGGCGCGGCACGGTGCGCAGGACGGCGATCTGCTGGTCGAGCTCGGCGGCGATGAGCTCGGCGTGCAGGTCGGCGGAGGCGCCGTCGTGGGTGGCGAGCGCGCGGTGCCGGCGGACCAGGTCGTCGAGCGAGTCCAGCAGACGGTCCACGCGCGTGCGCTCCTGCGGCGGCTCGGCGGGCTCGGGGCCGGCCGCCGGTACTGCGTCGACGGGGCGGGTCAGCTCTGCGGTCATGCGACGTTCTCCGTTGAACGTGTCGGGGGAGGGTCGGGTCGTGGGTTTCGCGATCGATCCAGTGTCTCGACTCCGTTGTACCCGTGTCAGCCGAGTTTTACGTCCCGTAGAACACGGGTGCGACGCAGGACACGGTGACCGGGTGCCACAAGTCGGTGACCGGTCGTGATCATCGCCGGTCCTGGGCCCGGATCATCGCCCGGCGGGCGAGCGGCAGGTCGATACCGGGGCGAATGCGGAAACGCCACGTGACCGGTCGATGGCGGTTCGTCGCGAGATCTGTACCGGAACGGGTGACCGTCCTAGCGTCCGGAACATGATCGTCACCCCGTCGGCGCGCGGTCCGCGCGCCCTGGTCGTCGTCCTCCTGGCGGCGCTGCTCGGTGCGCTGGGCCTCGCCCTCCCCGCCGCCGCGTCGGCGGCCCCCGCCGTCCCCGCTGGGGTCTCGGCCGTCGCCCCTGCCGCCGTGCCGGGCGAGGAGTCGGGCCTGCCGGTGCGCGGGCTGTCGTCCCTGCCGGCCGAGGCCCGCGACACCTACGACCTGATCCGGCAGGGCGGGCCGTTCCCGTACTCGCAGGACGGGACGACCTTCCAGAACCGGGAGGGCATCCTGCCGCCGAAGTCCTCGGGCCACTACTCCGAGTACACCGTCGAGACGCCGGGCCTGAGCCATCGCGGCGCGCGCCGGATCGTCACCGGATCGGACGGCGAGTACTACTACACGTCCGACCACTACGCGTCGTTCGTCGTGGTAGACGTCTCGGCGTGACGACGCTGCCTCGTGAGCCCGCCGGAACCACCCCCGCGGTCGAGACGGCGAGGGGACGGGCGGGCCTGGTCGCCGTCGTCGACGGGGCCGCGGACCGGACCACCACCCTGTCGGCGTTCGGCCGGGCCCTGAGCTTCCCCGCCTACTACGGCCACAACCTCGACGCCCTCGAGGAGTGCGTGCGCGACCTGTCCTGGCTGCCCGCCGGGCCCGTCGAGCTCGTCTGGGAGGACGGGCCGCTGCGGGCCGCCGACCCCGGGACGCACGAGGTCGTCACCGCGATCCTCGCCGACGCGGTCGTGGCCGCCGGCGGAACCGACCGGCCGCTGCACGTCACCCTGGCCGGCCCGGCGGCCTGACCGGCGCGGTGGTGCGGAATCCACCGCCCCCCGGTGGTGTTGTCCGAGGGAGACGACAGCCGGCCGGGAGGGGAGGTGTGACCTACCGTGACAGGTGTGGACCTCCGCCTGGTGAAGCGCAGGCACCTGGACCTCTGCCGGCTGCGCCCCGGTGTGTGACGACGCGGCACCCGCCCGTCGGCCCACACCAGGAGCGTCCATGTCCCGTCCGGAGAACGAGCACCGCGCACCCGAGGTCGTCGTCGTCGGCGCCGGCCCGCGCGGCGCCGGTGTCCTCGAGCGGATGGTCGCCGGTGCCCCCGGGCTCTGCGGCGACGCGCTCGGCGGGCCCGGGCTCGACGTCCATCTCGTCGATCCCTACCCGGCCGGGGCCGGCCGGATCTGGCGGCACGCCCAGTCCCCGCTGCTGGCGATGAACTCGATGGCCGCCGACGTCACGATGTGGACCGACGACTCGGTGGTCTGCGACGGGCCGATCGCGCCCGGCCCGTCGTTCTGGGAGTGGGCCCAGGAGCTGCGCGGACACGGCGACCCGGAGACCGAGCTCGGCGCCGAGGCGGCGGCCGAGCTCGCGACGGTGACGGCGTCGACGTTCCCCACCCGCCGGCTGCAGAGCCACTACCTGTCCGCGGTGCTGCGCGAGGTGATCGCCCGCGCCCCCGCCGGGATGCGGATCCACCTCCACCGCACCACCGCCGAGTCCCTCACCGAGGACGGCGACGACCAGCTCGTCGGACTGGCGGACGGCCGCACGCTGCGGGCCGACGCCGTCGTCCTCGCCTCCGGGCACCTCGACGCCACGCCGACGGGCGAGGAGTGCGCGCTCCGCGACCGGGCCGGGGAGCTGGGGTTGCGCTACCTGCCCCCGGAACAGACGTCGGACTCGGACCTGTCGGTGATCGCGCCGGGGGAGACCGTGCTGGCCCGCGGGCTGGGGCTGGCGTTCGTCGACCTCGCGGCGCTCCTGTTCGAGGGCCGCGGTGGACGCTTCGTGCCCGACGCCGACGATCCCGACCAGCTCCGCTACGTCCCGTCCGGCCGGGAGCCGGTGCTGGTCGCCGGGTCCCCGCGCGGCGCGACCTACCACTCCAAGACGCACTACCAGCTGCGCGGCGGGCGCCCCACGGTGCCGCACTTCCTCACCCCCGAGGTCACCGACCGCCTGATCGACGGCGGCGGGCCCGTGGACATGCGCGAGCAGGTGTGGCCGCTGATGGCCAAGGAGATCGGCCGGGGCTGGTACCACGAGCTGTTCCACGGCCACCCGGACCGCGTCCGCACCGGCTGGGACGAGTTCGCCGCGCGGTTCGACGAGGTCCCGCACGGGTCGCCGGAGGAGGCAGGGCTGATCGCGACGACCGTCCCCGACCCGCTGGACCGGCTCGACCTGACCGCGCTGGACCGGCCGCTCGACGGTGTGCGGGCGCCGGATCTCGGCACCCTGCAGCCACTGGTGCGCGAGCGGATCGCCGAGGACCTGCGGCAGCACGTCGACGACCGGCACACCCCGCACCTGGGCGCGTTCGTCGCGATGCTGTCGGTCTACACCGAGACGACCCGGCTCGCCGGGTCCGGCGTGCTCTCGCCGCGGTCACGCGCGCGGGACCTGCCCTGGTGGCAGAGCTTCTTCAACTCGGTCGCCTCCGGCCCGCCCGGTTTCCGGGTCCGCGAGCTGCTCGCGCTGTCCCGCGGCGGGCACCTGAAGTTCCTCGGCGCCGGCATGGACGTCACCCTCGACCACGCCGGGTTCCACGCGACCAGCTCCACCCTCGACGGGGCGGAGCCGGTGACGGCGCCGGTGCTCGTCGACGCGCGGCTGCCGGACCCGAGCCTGTCCCGGACGTCCGACCCGCTGCTGGCCGGGCTGCTGGCGGCCGGCCAGGCGGTCGAAGAGGTCCTGCACGACGACGACGGCACCCCGCTGCGCAACACCGGCCTGTTGTCGGTGCGCCCGGCCGACGGCGCCCTGCACACCGCGTCCGGCGCGGTGCACGAGCGGCGGTTCGCGGTCGGGCCGCACACCACGGTCAAGGTCGCGGGCGCCTTCACGCGTCCCGGGATGAACGCGCAGAGCCTGCGCTACAACGACGCCGTCGCCCGCGCCGTCCTGGGTGCCCTGCCGGGAGCGGCCGCGCGCGCGACCCCCGCGGCCTGACCGCCGCACGCAGGCCCGAGGGGTCGCGCGCGGCGCTCCGGCGACGGGCGGAACGGCCCCGGTGCCGGGTCAGTCCCGCGAGGCGACCGGCTCGGCCTCGGCCGGCAGCGCCGCGCCCTCCTCGCGGCTGCGCCGGAGCTTCGTCACGGCCACCGAGACCGCGGTGATCCAGGCCGCGACGACCACGACGTAGGTCGCGACGGTCGTCACCGTGCCGACGTCGAGCGCCTTCAGGATGGTGCGGGCGTTGGTGAGGATGATGATCCCGCCGACCGCGGTGCCCAGCACCGGCGCCGGGATCTTCGTGACCAGCCAGGCGGCCAGCGGCGCGGCGAGGATGCCGCCGATCAGCAGCCCGCCGATGGTGTAGGGGTCGAGGACCTCGTGGCCGATGCCGATCAGGAAGCCGAGGCTCGCGGCCACCGCGACCATGAACTCCGAGGTGTCCACCGACCCGACGACGGTGCGCGGCGCGGTCTTGCCGGCGCCCAGCAGCGCGGGGGTCGAGACCGGGCCCCAGCCGCCGCCACCGGAGGCGTCGACGAACCCGGCGACCAGGCCGAGCGGCGACAGGAACTTCGCCCCGTGCGGCGACCGGCGTGCGGTGGCGACCTTCGGCGGCCGCACCGAGAACCGCAGCAGGATGTAGACGCCCAGCGCGAGCAGGATGCCGGACATGTACGGCGCCGCGTTCTCGGTGGACAGCGCCGACAGGGCCGTCGCGCCGAGGAAGGCGCCGACCGCGCCGGGCACGCCCAGCTTCAGGACGAGCTTCCAGTCCACGTTGCCGAAGCGCCAGTGCGCGGCGCCGGACGCCAGCGTCGTCCCCACCTCGGCGAGGTGGACCGAGGCACTCGCGGTGGCCGGGTTGATGCCGGCCACGAGCAGGAGGCTGGTGGAGGTGACGCCGTAGGCCATGCCCAGGGCGCCGTCGACGAGCTGGGCGAGCAGTCCGACGACGGCGAACACGATGAGGGTGCGCATGATGATGCGTGGTCTCTCTCGGGTGGTGGTGCGGGACGGAGCGGGACGGGTGCGCAGTCGCGCCGGACACGCCCGGTCGACGGCAGGTCAGGGCCTGCGGGACGGGCGGTGGTGTCCGGACAGCGGCGTGGTCAGCAGCCGCGACAGAACTCGTCGAAGGCGTCCAGTCGACGGGACGGCCAGAACCGCTCCAGGTGTGCGACGAGGTGCCGCGACGCCGCGGGGTGCGAGGCCGACGCGGGGGTCGGGTCTGCGCGGCGCTCGGTCACCCCACCATCGTGAAACGCCGACCCGGTCGGGACAACCGGTCGTCCGCGCTGCGGGACGGCGTCCAACCTGTACGGACACCTCGTGTCGCACGCCTCTGACCAGCGACGACGCGGTCGTCGGTCGGCGTGGGCCTCCCACCCGGCGGGCCGGGGTGGTCCATCCCACTCGCCCGGCGCCCCGGGCGCCCACGACGACGGCCCCCGCACCGCGAGGTACGGGGGCCGTGGACGGTCGGCGGGCGTCAGCCCGTCGCGGCGGGGACCGAGGCGAGCGGGTCCCCGACCAGGCCGGCGGCGAGCGTGTTGCCGGTCGGCGGGTCGATCAGGACGAAGCCACCGGTCGTCCGGATCCGGGCGTAGGGATCGACCGGCAACGGGTCGGCGACCCGCAGGCTCACCCGGCCGATGTCGTTGATCTCCAGCTGTTCCGGGGCGCCGGTGTAGGACACCGTCTCGGTGTCCAGCCGGGACACCAGCCCGCCGACGATCACCTGGGTGGTGCGGGTGCCGTGCTTGAGCAGCAGCCGCGCCCCCGGGACCAGCGGCTTCTCGGCGAGCCAGCACAGCGTCGCGTCGACCTCGGAGGTGACCTCCGGGGCGTCGTACGCCGCCGCGATCAGCGCGCCGCGCGGGGCGTCGATGTCGTCGGTGAGCAGGACCGTGACCGAGAGGCCGGCGCCGGCGGCGTCGAGCGGGCCGTCGGCGGTGCGCACCTCGGCGACCGTGGTGCGGTGCCCCTCCGGCAGGACGACGACGTCGTCGCCGGCCCGCACCGTGCCCGAGGCGACCTGGCCGGCGTAGCCCCGGTAGTCGTGCAGGTCGTCCGTCCGGGGACGGATCACGTACTGCACCGGCAGCCGGAACGGGGCGTCGGCGTCGGGCCCGTCGACGGGGACCGACTCCAGGTGCTCCAGCAGCGTCGGGCCCTCGTACCAGGGGGTGTTCGCGCTGCGGGAGGCGACGTTGTCACCGACCAGCGCCGAGACCGGGATGACCTCGACGGTGCTCTCGTCGAAGCCCAGCGAGCGGGTGAGCTCGGTGAACTCGGTCGCGATGTCGCGGATCTTGGCCTCGTCGTAGTCGATGAGGTCGATCTTGTTGATCGCGAGGACGAGACGCGGCACCCGCAGCAGCGACAGCACCGCGGCGTGCCGGCGGGTCTGGGAGACGACGCCGTTGCGGGCGTCGACCAGCAGCACCGCCAGCTCCGCGGTCGACGCACCGGTGACGGTGTTGCGGGTGTACTGCACGTGGCCCGGGGTGTCGGCGAGCACGAACTCCCGGGTCGGGGTGCCGAAGTACCGGTACGCGACGTCGATCGTGATGCCCTGCTCGCGCTCCGCGCGCAGGCCGTCGACGAGCAGCGACAGGTCCGGTGTGGTCATGCCCTTGTCGACCGAGGCGCGCTCGACGGCCTCGATCTGGTCGGCGAGCACCGACTTCGTGTCGTAGAGCAGGCGTCCGACGAGAGTGGACTTGCCGTCGTCGACGGAGCCCGCCGTGGCGAAGCGCAGGAGGTCCCGCGGGTTGGCCGAGTCGACCATCAGAAGTAGCCCTCCTTCTTGCGGTCCTCCATGGCGGCCTCGGAGAGCCGGTCGTCGGCCCGGGTGGCGCCGCGCTCGGTGAGTCGCGACGCGGTGACCTCGGCGATCACCTCGTCCAGGGTGGTCGCCGTCGACTCGACGGCGCCGGTGCAGGAGCCGTCGCCGACGGTCCGGTAGCGGACCGTGCGCGACTCCAGGGACTCGCCGTCGCGCGGGCCGCCCCACGGCCCCTCGGCGAGCCACATGCCGTCGCGCCGGAAGACCTCGCGGTCGTGGGCGTAGTAGATCGACGGCAGCTCGATGCCCTCGCGCCGGATGTAGCGCCAGACGTCGAGCTCGGTCCAGTTCGAGATCGGGAAGACGCGGACGTGCTCGCCGGGGGCGTGCCGTCCGTTGTAGAGGTTCCACAGCTCCGGGCGCTGCTTGCGCGGGTCCCAGCGGCCGAACGCGTCGCGCAGCGACATGATCCGCTCCTTGGCGCGGGCGCGTTCCTCGTCCCGGCGGCCACCGCCGAACACGGCGTCGAAGCGGTGCTCGGTGATCGCGTCGAGCAGCGGCTGGGTCTGCAGCGGGTTGCGGGTCCCGTCGGCGCGCTCGACCAGCCGGCCGTCCGCCAGGTAGTCCTCGACCCGGGCCACCTCGAGCCGCAGGTTCAGCTGCGCGGCGATCCGGTCCCGGAACTCGATGACCTCCGGGTAGTTGTGCCCGGTGTCGACGTGCAGCAGCGGGAACGGGACGGGCGCCGGCGCGAACGCCTTCGCCGCCAGGTGCACCAGCAGCGTCGAGTCCTTGCCACCGGAGAACAGGATCACCGGCCGGTCGAACTCGCCGGCGACCTCGCGGAAGACGTGGATCGCCTCCGACTCGAGCGCGTCGAGCGCGTCCAGCTTCGGTGTCGTGACAGCGGCGGTCACGTCAGCTCCCTCGTAGAAGTGGGGGTGGTCATGCGTGCAGGCCGCACTCGGTCTTGGTCCGGCCCGCCCAGCGGCCGGAACGCGGGTCCTCGCCCGGCTTCGGCTTCACCGTGCAGGGCGCGCAGCCGATGCTCGGGTACCCGGCGTCGACCAGCGGGTTGACCAGGACGCCGTGCTCGGCCACGTAGCGGTCCATGTCCTCGTCGCTCCAGGCCGCGATCGGGTTGATCTTGACCAGGCCGAACTTGTCGTCGTAGGTGATCAGCGGGGTGTTCGCCCGGGTGGGCGCCTCCACCCGCCGGACGCCGGTGACCCACGCGTCGTACCCGGCCAGGGTGTCCTGCAGCGGGGCGACCTTGCGCATCGCACAGCAGCGGTCCGGCTCGCGGGCGAACAGGTCCTTGCCGAACTCGGCGTCCTGCTCGGCGACGGACCGCTCGGCCTGCGC
Source organism: Pseudonocardia sp. EC080619-01 (assembly GCF_001420995.1). Lineage (NCBI taxonomy): Bacteria > Bacillati > Actinomycetota > Actinomycetes > Pseudonocardiales > Pseudonocardiaceae > Pseudonocardia > Pseudonocardia sp. EC080619-01. Next base: position 4,590,144 of record NZ_CP012184.1, read on the forward strand.
GTTCACGATCGTCAGCTCCGGGTAGACGGAGTCGACGGCGTCGCGGGTGCCGATGGTCTCGGCGAAGTGGTAACCCGTCTCCAGGAAGAGGATCCGCACGTCGGGCTTGGCCCGGTACGCCAGGTCGACGAGCGTCGCGTCCTGCATGTTGGACGCGACGATCAGCCGGTCACCGAAGGTCTCCGCGGCCCACGTGAGCAGCTGCTGCGCGGTCGCGTCCGGGCCCAGCTCCTCGGCTCCGCGTTCCGCGGTCGCGCGCAGGTCGGTCTCCAGAGCAACACTCATGACTCCGCTCCTGAGGTCTCGGGCACGCCGATGCCGACGAACGTCACGACGAACGTGCGCAGGCATCCGGCACACCACCAGGCGGCACCGGGGACCTTCTCCGACCGCTCGGCCGGCCGGAGGTCCTCCTCGCCGCAGTACGGGCAGTAGAACGTGGCGGCACGCTCGGATCCGCTCACTTCAGATCAGCCTCCTCGGCCCGCAGCACCCACTGCGCGAACCGCTCGTCGCCGTCGCGCTGCGCGGCGAAGTTCCGGACGATCCGCTCGACGTAGGGGCCCAGCTCGGCGCTCGTCACCTTGAGGCCGCGGAGCTTCCGGCCGAACCCGGCGTCGAGGCCCAGCCCGCCGCCCAGGTGCACCTGGAAGCCCTCGACCTGGTTGCCGTCGGCGTCGGTGACGATCTGGCCCTTGAGCCCGATGTCGGCGACCTGGGTCCGGGCGCACGCGTTCGGGCAGCCGTTGAGGTGCAGCGAGATCGGGACGTCCGGGACGACGTCGGCGAGCCGCTTCTCCAGGTCCTCGACCAGCCGGATCGCACGCTCCTTGGTCTCGACGATCGCGAGCTTGCAGAACTCGATGCCGGTGCAGGCCATCGTGGCGCGGCGCCAGGTCGACGGCCGCGCGGGCAGCCCGAGGTGGTTGAGGTCGGCGATCAGGCCGTCGAGCTTGTCGTCGGCCACGTCCAGCACGACGATCTTCTGGTACGGCGTGAACCGGATCCGGTCCGACCCGGCCCGCTCGGCCGCCTCGGCGACCGCGACCAGCGTGGTGCCGGAGACCCGCCCGGACGGCGGGGCGACGCCGACGTAGTTGCGGCCGTCCTTCTGCTTGTACACGCCGACGTGGTCGATCGGGCGCTCCGGGATCGCCGGCGCCGGGCCGTCGGAGAGCTTCTTCCCCAGGTACTCGTCCTCGAGCACCTGGCGGAACTTCTCCGGGCCCCAGTCGGCGATGAGGAACTTGATCCGGGCGCGGTGCCGCAGCCGGCGGTAGCCGTAGTCCCGGAAGACCTGGACGACGCCGTGCCACACGTCGGGCACGTCGGCGAGCGGCACCCAGACCCCGAGCCGCTGCGCGATCTTCGGGTTGGTCGACAGTCCGCCGCCGACCCACAGGTCGAAGCCGGGTCCGTGCTCGGGGTGCTCGACGCCGACGAAGGAGATGTCGTTGACCTCGTGCGCGACGTCCTGCTGCCAGGAGATCGCGGTCTTGAACTTGCGCGGCAGGTTCGACAGCTCGCGGTCGCCGATGAAGCGCTCGACGATCTCGTCGATCGCCGGGGTCGGGTCGACCACCTCGTCGGCGGAGACACCGGCCACCGGCGACCCGAGCACGACGCGCGGGCAGTCGCCGCAGGCCTCGGTGGTCTGCATGCCGAGCGGCTCGATCGTGTTCCAGATCGCGGGGACGTCCTCGACCCGGATCCAGTGGTACTGGATGTTCTCCCGGTCGGTGACGTCGGCGGTGTCACGGCCGTAGTCCCGCGAGACCTCGCCGAGCGCACGGAGCTGCGCGACCGACACGGAACCACCGTCGAGGCGGACCCGCATCATGAAGTACTCGTCGTCCAGCTCCTCGGGCTCCAGGGCCGCGGTCCGGCCACCGTCGATGCCCGGCTTGCGCTGGGTGTAGAGACCCATCCAGCGGAAGCGGCCGCGCAGGTCGGCCGGGTCGATCGAGTCGAAGCCGCGCTTGGCGTAGATGTTCTCGATCCGGGAGCGGACGTTGAGCGGGTTGTCGTCGCGCTTGCTCCGCTCGTTGGGGTTGAGCGGCTCGCGGTAGCCGAGCTTCCACTGGCCCTGACCGCGTGTGCGGCCGGGTGCGGACGTCGTGGGCGCCATGTGG